>NZ_BJBV01000003.1:0-238464 GCF_036245925.1 Shewanella sp. M-Br | reverse complement strand
AATGCTTTTAGAGTGAACCACAGAATTCCTAAATGAAACCATATCAGCAATAGTTTCACGGTGAGGCTCAACCAATTCTTCGGCATCAACTCCAAGTCGAGAAAGTAGCCAGTCGAATTTACCTTGAATTGTTGCGTTACTATACTGTTTCAACTCTGATTTTTTAGTAAATACCTCTTTTCCAAAGGTATTTAACTTTGACTCCATGGCAAAACAATAAAATGTCATTGCAGGGACTAGCTTTTTGAAACGATATCCGTCCTTTTCAACTTTTGCTTCATTGTATAAGGCTATGGCGATCGACTCCAAATAACGGTCGTTTACAATCGAGCCTTCTATTTTATTCATTGCCTATACTTCCTCGATTAGCCTTACACTTTATAGACATATACGGATTTCCCCCGCATTTACATTTCGTCTATTTTGTAATTAATCATTATTAAACTCAAGTAATATCAGACTATTACATGTGAGTTGAAGATGCATTACAGGAAGAAAGTACCGAAGGTTTCCATATAAGTTCTTAATGCATTGATTAGAAAATGTCGGGCAACATGAACACGCTCGATTCGTTAAGTGCATCTACTTTAAATGGTTTTGGGGCATTTCCAAGTTAAATTTTTAGCTCGAATTAGTGAGTTTCGAATTAAAATGTCTATGGGTAACGTCTTAAGCAGAGGCGCGCGCTTTTTGCGCGTCCTGCCGGCTTAACTTGTTATAACGTAGCTTACAAATAACTAGATAAGCAATGCCAGATAGCAAGCCTGTTAAGCCACCTAAATAACTGGCATTGTGCATAAAACCTACACGAACAAATTGTACGGGATTAGTTACGTCTGGCCTTACCCATTGCATGTATTGTGATACTGTTTGTTCGTTGACCTGATAATAACCTAATGCAAGACCAGCTAAACCGGTTAAAAGAGCTACAACTATTACAACTAAAAATGATTTGCTTAGATTGCTTGCCATTTGCCTCGGCGAATGGAACATGACCCCAAAAAAACCTAAGACAATAAAAACTAATACACCCATCCACCATGTAGCTAAGGCACCTACATAAGCAGCCCCCAAACGTGGAGTTTCATACGCCCAAGGAATACCGAATTGCTTAAACTTGAATTGGGTAAAGTACTCTTCTGAAAATGTATAACTTATTTGGTCGTGCAACATGCCATAAATTCCTGCTACAACCGCTGCGAAAATAAGCATTAGAAAGTAAACACCTATTTTTTGGATTATTCTCATACTTTCCCTACGTTATAACGTTTAGGTTAAGGGGCTGCGGCACGCAGTCCCAGTGAGCGAAGCGAACGATTTGAACCGCTTGTTATACGCAACCACCTCATTATAAAAATAGTATTAGCTAGCGCACATGCTCAAAACGTAAATTATCCTCACTAACTCCAGTTTCTCTGAAACCACTAGAAATCAATACTCTTTTAGACGCTTCGTTTTCAGGTGAGGTGTGAGCAATAATGCTTTTTGTATTTTTAAACGACAATGCATGAGAAACTAACGCAATTACTATTTCTTTTGCAAAGCCAAGACGCTGCCACTCTGGTAATACAGAGTAACCGATCTCTACGGTACCTTTATCATCTGGAGGTCCGAAATAACCACCTGAACCAACTAAAGATCTTTCTCCTGAAACAGTATCAATATTAATTGCGTACCATCCATACCAACCTTCGACAGCTTTTCCACCGCTTTCGAAACAAGATAGAAAGAACGACATTGCATCCCGATCATATTCTCCAGTCGGCCAGTCTTCTGAAACAATTGAATTCAACTTGGCAGCAAGTAAGTGTGGTGTTTCAAGCTCTATTCGAATGTGCGTAGCTGACGATGATATTAATTCAATACGATTTGATTTTATGTTGTCTATAATTTTCATTTACTCCAGAGTTAGAACTAGTGATGTATAACTTCTTAGTATTTATGCGCTGCGCTGTTTGCAGGGTATAAAACGCTTGTTGGACTTGGCCGCAGCCACATCCGTGTAAATGGGTATGAATGATGCTATAGGAATTTGCTTTTTTGCGGTAGCGGTTTTTTATGCCGTTTGGTAGGTAATTACTTGATATCGTTTTAGCTTTCTCATTATTTCACGCTCACTATCGACTGATTACTGACCTTGGTTGACTGCATTTGGCCCCACATTTAGGCTGACACTTGCACCCTATCCCCTCATAGGTTTAACCCCATAAGGCAGGCTGCTTTTTGCAGTCGGTCATTTCGCTTCGTCTTGTGGAAGTGGCTATCCTGACATGCGTACCGGCTGGCTTTTGAAAGATCAGACGGTCATGACTTCTAGGTTGAAAGTAACCTCGTGACATTAGCTTTTATATAGCCACAGCTTTATTCGCCCTACTTGCATTTTTAACTTTGAAACAAGCTTTGGGGCAATAGCTTTTTAGCTAAACGAGCAGCGAGAGGGTTAGTTAAGATTGGCATTGGTGTACCAGTGACCGTTGGCGGCATGGATGTCGCCGTCGAGCCTATAGGGATATATTTACGGCGTGTCACTGGGGAAGCAATGACAATTAATACGGAATGCGCGTAACTCAACTGTCTTGCTTTGGGGCATTAGCTTTTTAGCTGAACGAATAGCTAAAGGGATTGTTAAGATTGCCATTGTTGCAACAGTGATCGTTGGCGGCATGGCCGCCATTTACTATCTGCCCAATATGGATATAAAAAATATCGCTTTATGATGATAACAACACGCTCAGTTTAATAATCAAAACCTTGCTGTGCCTTGATACCCGCTTCGAATGCGTGTTTAATCGGCTGCACTTCGCTGACCGTATCTGCAAGCTCGATGATGGCACGGTGGCAAGCGCGGCCCGTGATGATCACATGCTGCATGGGTGGACGATTTTTAAGTGCGCTGAGCACGCGTTCCACATCTAAATAGTGATAGCTCACCATATAGGTGAGTTCATCGAGCATCACGCAATCTATGCTCTCATCTTGCAGCAGCTTTTCGGCGGCTTCCCAAGCGAGTACAGCGGCGGCGGTATCTTTTTCTTTATCTTGGGTTTCCCAGGTAAAACCTGTGCCCATTACATGAAACTCAACCCCTGCACCTTCGAGTAAATTGCGCTCACCGCACTCCCAGGTGCCTTTGATAAATTGCACTACCGCGGCTTTTTTACCGTGACCGACGGCGCGGGCAACAGTGCCAAAACCTGAGGTCGATTTGCCTTTGCCGTTACCGGTTAATACCAGCAGAATACCCTTTTCTTCTTGGGCGGCGGCAATTTTAGCATCCACACCGGCTTTCACTTTCTGTTGGCGAGCCTTGTGGCGTTCGGCCTTGATTTGCGCTTGTTCGTTGTCGTTCTGTGCTGTCATGGTCTTCTCTTCACTCTGCTGCTAAAAATGTCTGCTTTTAAAACTTATGTTTCTAAAACTTATGCTTCTAAAATTGGCTGTAATTTTTGCATGTCTAAATGCTCGGCTAACACATCGGCTAAACGATCGAGTTGCTGCTCACGTATTTGATTGATATCTATCGCCTTAGCATCGTTTAATCCCGCCCAGCGCAAAATCAACTGACACGCATCTGGACTATCAAACAGCCCATGTAAATAAGTGCCAAGGATTTGCCCGTCATCACTTTGCAGGCCATCGGCAAAGCTCACAGATGTGGATTCAGGGATTAACTGCAAGGGCGTATTCGTTTGTTCAAGCCTAGGGATAAGATAGCTTGATTCACCGCAGTGGATTTCATAGCCCTTCACAGCAACCTTTTGCCCAAGTAACGTTAGCTCACCGCTCACTCGTCGTAACTGTTTTTCGGCTTTGAGTTCTGTGCTCAGCGGCAGGTAGCCAAGTCCAGCGGTATCACCCGCACTGTCTTCAATGCCTAAGGGATCGGCAATGCTTTGGCCTAACATTTGATAGCCGCCGCAAATGCCGAGCACTTTGCCGCCGTAACGCAGGTGAGTGGCAATATCTTTATCCCAACCTTGCTGGCGTAAAAAGGCCAAATCGGCGCGCACATTCTTACTGCCGGGTAAGATCAATACATCGGCAGCGGGCAAATGAGTGGCGTGACTCGCGGCTTGAGTTTGTAATGATACATAGTCAAAATCGATATCGGGATTTAGCCGCAGCGGATCAAAATCCGTGTGATTACTGATCCTTGGGTACACTAATACCCGCACTTTTAAGCGGCTGTTAGCACCTTTAGTCGGCGAGCTTATCAGCGCATCTTCGGCATCGAGATGTAAATCATGCAGATAAGGCAACACGCCTAAAACAGGTTTTTGAGTATAAGCTTCAAGCCAATCGAGCCCTGATTGCAACAGGCTAATATCACCACGGAAACGGTTGATCACAAAGCCCTTTACCCGCGCCTGTTCGGATTCTGATAACAAGGCCAAGGTCCCGACCAAATGGGCAAATACGCCACCTTTATCGATATCGGCAATGATAATCACAGGGCAATCCACAGCTTCGGCAAATCCCATGTTGGCAATATCACCTTCACGCAGATTGATCTCCGCTGGACTACCCGCGCCTTCCACCACTATGGTTTGATACTGGGCCGTCAATCGCTCGAAGGATTCCAGCACAGCGCCAAGCGCCATTGCCTTATAATCCTTAGATTTAGGCCCAAAAAAGGCCGAGGCTTCGAGTGTTGTCAGGGCTTTGCCATGAACGATAATTTGCGCGCCCGTGTCCGAGCTTGGTTTAAGCAGTATGGGATTAAAATCGGTATGGGGCTCAAGATAACAGGCCACGGCTTGCAAGGCCTGTGCGCGGCCAATCTCGCCGCCATCAATAGTGACAGCGCTATTGAGCGCCATATTTTGCGGCTTAAAGGGCGCAACCTTAATCCCCTGACGAGCGAGCAAACGACAAATGCCTGCGACTAAGGTGCTCTTGCCCGCATCCGATGTAGTGCCCTGCACCATCAAGACTTTTGCGCGACGAGGTGAATTAACAGCAGGCGTATTCACCATAAGATTAGCAGCAGGATTCATAACAACGGTGTCAGCGGTATCGAGTGCATTAGCACAGGCTGTGTTGTCTGTGTTTGGAGAGGACATAGGTTTAAAAGGCTTATTCTAGTTTGCAGTCATTAACATAACAGCTCAGTCTAAAAATAACTTAAGTATGCAACTTAAGCTTAAAACGTGGACTGAGCCCAAAGTCTAAAGTGGTTTCAATGCTAAGGGTAAACCCGCAACCACTAAGGTGACATTGTCAGCTAAGGCGGCAACGGCTTGGTTTAACCAGCCCGCTTCATCGACAAATTGTCGGCTCAATTCACCTAAGGGCACAATACCTGAGCCCACTTCGTTACTGATCAACACCACCACACCTTCTAGCTCAGCAAGCGAATCCACAAAAGCGGTTTTCTCTGCCTGCCAATTCGCCAAAGCTTCATCGTTAGAGATTGAACTGGCATACGGTATAAAGTCTGTCGCATTCCACTCTGTCGGCGCGGGGTCATCATCGATTTTAACGTTCGATGCAAGTAATTGATTGGTTAACCAAAGGGTTAAACAGTCCACTAAAATCACTCGCCCAGGTTTTGCTAAGCGCTTTAACAGTGCCGTAAGGGCGAGCGACTCTTCAAACAATTGCCATTCGATACCATCGTCCGTTCGTCCCGCTTGATGTTTGGCGATACGGGTCGCCATTTCATCATCCAGCGCCTGCGCCGTGGCCACATAGCAGGCATCGAAGCCGAGCGCTGTGTACTGGCGCACTAAGGCTTCACCGTAGCGACTCTTACCGCTACGGGCGCCGCCTAGGACGAGGTGGATCACAGTATGTTACCTACAACGAGCAATACAAAATAACACACGATTTCAGCTATTTGCTGCGCTGCGCCTAAGGTATCGCCCGTGTAACCGCCAATCTGGCGTCTAAAGATCACTATGATCAAACGGCGCAGTCCTATCATCACTAACAGCAATGACAATGCCGCTAACCCCTTGAGGAATAACAGTACTAATACGCCACTGGCGATCAGGATAAGCAGCTCATTAATGCCCTGATGTTGCGATAGCGGCTTAGACTTACTGGTCTCGTCATCGCGGACATATTTTTCACTAAAGATGATACTGGCTGATACCACACGGCTGACTGTGTGGGCGACGATAAGCGCCGAGCCCGCCACCACAGGATCGTACAGCGCCAACTCGACTAGCAACTGCCATTTCAGCAGCAGGGCCAACATCAACGCCAGTGCGCCATAACTGCCAAGGCGCGAGTCCTTCATGATCCGTAGCTTGTCTTCCGCCGTCCAACCACCGCCAAAACCGTCGAAGGTATCGGCCAGGCCATCCTCGTGGAATCCGCCCGTGAGCAAGACGCCAACCAACATAGCTAACAGCACAGAAACACCGGCGGGGAGCCAGTTCTGCGTCAGCCAAAATACAATGGCACTTAACAGGCCGACCAAAAGACCGACGAGACCGAAATAACGGCTGGCCTTATTCAACTTATCGCTATCGACTTCGACCCATTTAGGCATAGGAATGCGGGTAAAATAGCCCATGGCAACTAAAAACAAATCTATCTCTTTGTGCCAGCTTTCGCGTTCTGACATAAAGCATCCTTAGTGAATTAACACTTGCTGCAAGGTTTAAGATTAAAACGGTTGGCTAAAAAGTTATTATTTTAAATAAGTAAAATAAGCGACTTAGCAGAGCACATCATACAACAGCCTCAATCCCCGCATCACTAAAACTCGCCATTTGATTGTAAAAATTTACAGAGGCTTGAATAAGCGGCAACGCCAAGGCTGCGCCCGTACCTTCACCTAATCTCAGCCCGAGTGATAATAAAGGTTTCGCCTGCAAAAACTCCAACATCCGCTGATGGCCTTGCTCGTCTGACTGGTGGGCGAAAATCAAATAATCGCGCACATTGGGGGCGATTTGCACCGCGACTAATGCCGCCGCTGTCGCGATAAAACCGTCCACGACCACCAGCATTTTACGCTCAGCGGCGGCTAACATAGCCCCCGTCATCTGCACAATTTCAAAACCTCCTAGGCAAGCTAACACTGACTTAGGTCCAGTTAAGGCGCTTTGATGCAGCAATAACGCGAGCTCAATCAGCATCAATTTACGTTCTAAGGTTTCACTATTAATGCCAGTACCACGGCCGACACAATCAATCACATCCAGCTGCATAATCGCCGCCATAATGGCCGCAGCAGAGGAGGTATTGCCTATGCCCATTTCGCCAAAGGCGACTAAGTTACAACCCGCTTGATGGTGACGTTCAATCAAATCGCGCGCCATAGCAAAGCCTTTATCGACGGTTTCAAGCGCCATTGCGGGCTCTAAATGGATTGCACCCGTTCCAGCGCCAAGACGTTGATCGATAATACCTTCAACCCCTTCAACTGGCGTTAAAATACCGCAATCGATCACTTCGAGCTTAAAGCCCACCTGCCGACAAAAAACGTTAATCGCCGCGCCGCCATGGGCAAAGTTTTGCACCATTTGGTGAGTCACTTCGCTAGGAGCAATCGACACACCTTCTGCGGCAATGCCATGATCCCCCGCAAACACTAACATGGTTGGATGGACTATTTTGAGCACATCCGTTTGTGGCTGCTCCGTTTGTTGCAAATCAGTCGCTTGCACGCGGGCAATCTGCAAGGCTAAGGATTCGAGCTGACCTAAGGCGCCGGGCGGCTTAGTCTTAAGATCAATTTTCTGCAGAATCACCAGATCCTGCGCTTTACTCACAGGGCTTATTTGAAAAGACACGGCTGACTGAGACATCCACACTCCACTTTGTAATCTACATTAAATAACCACAACGCATCCCGCGTTTATGACGAACATGTCCAATTGTGCATTTCCAATCGCGGGTGGGATATCAACAGAAATACTGATTATCCCGCCAGTCTGCGCTTGCTAGATGACTCTAGGATGACGTTCTGACTAGGTGCTTACGCCATGACTCTGCGTTTACGCAAAATCAGCAAAAAGAACATGCTACCTATGGCCGCCGTGATAATCCCCACGGGCAACTCTTGATTGCCTAACAAACAGCGCGCCAGCACATCAATCCACACCATAAATAATCCGCCCACCAGCGCCGTTAAAATAATCGGCTGACGACCGGGAAACAGCATGCGCACTGTGTGGGGGATCATTAATCCGACAAAGCCAATACCGCCGCAGGTGGCGACCAAAATCGCGGTAATCAAGGAGCAGAGCAACAGCATATTGAGTCGCAACTTAGGCACATTCACCCCTAAGGTATGCGCCGTTTCATCCCCCGCTTGCAACGCCATGATCTGCCGTTTCATGCCTAAAATAATGAACAAACTCGCGCCAATCACCAGTGTTGGCAGCACTAGCAAGGACCAACTGGCCTTGGCGAAACTGCCTAAACTCCAAAACAGCACAGAAGCCGTCGCCTGCGGACTGGCGAAATACAGCAGCAGACTCGTTAGCGCGCCGAACATAAAGGAGGTCGCCACGCCAGAGAGCAACATGCGCTCCACTTGGCTATTGAGCCCAAGGCCAGATAAGGCCAGCACTATCAGTACCGACAAACTGGCGCCAATAAAAGCGCCGAAGGGCAAGCTAAACCAAAGCAAACCAGACAAGGCGCCCGAACCACTAAAAATCCCCGAGTTCGCCGCCATACCCGCATTCTCAAAAAATCCAGAGCCCGTGAATAACGTCAACATCACCACAGCGCCAAAGGACGCGCCAGAGCTAATGCCAAACAGATAAGGGTCGGCCAGCGGATTGCGGGTCACGATTTGCAGCACACTGCCCGCCAAGGACAAGCCCGCACCCGCCACAAAGGCCAGTAAAATGCGCGGCAGTCTGAGCTCCATCACGATGCGCTCCGTCATGCCATTGGCTTGAGTGAGGTTGGCCATTTTATTGATAAACACTTGGATAACATCCATAAAACTGATGTTCGCCGCGCCAAAACTCGTGGCGGCAATGGGGGTTATCAAAGTGATTATGCCTAATGTGACCAGCATCAGTTGTTGTCTCGTCAAAGGTGTCACGATACGCCCCAAATGTGAGATGAAATGCTGTTTACTCCCTGAATCATCCGCCCTCGCCTCGCTCAGCCAAAGCATCAGCCATGCTGTGCGTCGAATCATGGTAGCCATAGAAGTAGCTGATTAAGGGCTTTTTATGTTGTGGATGGGTCGACACCTGAGCGCACACGCCGAACACATCGCCAATTCGCGCCTCGGTTAATACTTCGGTAGGCGTGCCCATAGCGCTGACTTCACCGTTATGGATCAACAACAAACTGTCGCACAGGGCGCTGGCTAAATTGAGATCGTGAATAGAGGCAATCACGCTGATGCCAAGGCTACGCACTAATTCGAGGATTTGAATTTGATAACGCACATCGAGGTGGTTGGTTGGCTCGTCGAGGATCAACAGTTGCGGCTGCTGCACTATGGCGCGGGCGATCAAGGCACGCTGCTTTTCACCGCCGGATAAGTGCTCGTACTGTTGGTGCATCTTATGGCTGAGGCCGACTTTCTCTAGAGCCTTTGCAATGCGCTCGCCGTCACAGCTCGAATTGGTATCGAACATGCCCTTGTGCGGCGTTAAGCCCATGCTGACCAATTGCTCTGTGGTTAGGTCAAAATAATGCGGCGTGTCTTGCTGCACTACGGCGACGCGGCAGGCAAACGCCTTGGGCGATAAACGCTCAATATCTTGATCAAACAGGGTAATTTTGCCCTGAGTCGGGCGAACAAAGCGATACAAACAGCGTAGCAAGCTAGACTTACCCGCACCGTTAGGCCCAATCAAACCCAGCATCTGCCCCGTTGGCAGCGCAAAGTTAATATTGGAAAGAATGGTTTTGCCATCGATACACCAGCTTAACTGGCTGACATCGAGCGCGACCATCTGGCTCGCTGACGGGCGAGTGTCGCTGTCATTCAAAGCATGGCTCGTTTGGATGGCAGAGAGTTTCACCAAAGTGGTGCTCCTAGCGAGTCCAAACCTGAATTAAAAAAGGTTGTGCACATTGTCATCGGCTCCCTCGAGTCACCCGCTCGAGAACTAAGGCTGCACGCAGCGATAACAGAAATAGGCAGGTCTCCTGACTCGTCACTTTTTGTATTGAAAACAATATAAAAAGTCACTCACAGTTGCGGGCACAGTTCGGGCTGACTGACAAGCAGCTCCCCGATTCCCTATTATGTTGAGATTGATTTCAAGCCTTTGCAGCGTGTCTCGGCCATAACTGCTACAGAACACCCTCGCACGACTCAAAACTCCCAACACCTATTTCTGTGACGTCATCCGATACACTGCCACCAGCCTTGCAAGGCCGCGTGCGTCAGGGGACGTCAGGAAAAAGCATTATCCTATATTTACCTTAATAGGCAATCGACAATCACGCTGGTAAGACAAGAAAAATCTTCACCTTAGGGCAACGCGGATCACTCGCAGCGCCCGCTCGGCCAATCTAAACGCCAGTAACAAACGCCGTGCTCATCCTGCAGCACATTAATGCTCACCACGGCCGCCACGGGTAAATCGAGTTGACTGTAAAAGCCCACCGCCCGCTCAACCCCAAGGGCACGCGCCATTAAGTGACGGATCACTCCGCCGTGGGTCACGACCCATACTTTGGCAGCCAGTTCGCCCGCAGCCACGCTAGCGCCCACAGCCTGCTCGGCGTTATCTGAGTTGACGGTCAATCGTTCAAACTCGGTGGCGAGTATCTGGTCAATTGCGCCATTCACCCGCGACTCGAAACTGGCCATAGTTTCCCCATTGGGCGGCGGTGTTTGCCAAGGGTTTTGCCAATAGGCCGCTAAACGTTCGCCCTCTTGCTGATACAGCTCATCGAGTCGACGACCGTCCCAATCACCAAAATCAATTTCCTGTAAACCCGACAAAAACTGCGCCTGCAATGGCCTTGACTCAGATACCAGCGCCGCCGTCGAATGCAATTCGGCGGCAAAGGCTTGGGCAAATTCGGCGCAGCGGCGTGAAGTCGAACTGTAAATCGCGCTACAGGTACTTGCCTGCGCCTCAACCGCTGCCGACATTTGCTGCCAGCCCTTTTCGCTTAAAGGCACATCCACACGGCCGCGTAAAATGGCGCCGCCTTCACACTCACCGTGGCGCAACAATAACAATCGAACTTGTTTCATATATGCCTTTTTAGTTAGGGACTAGATACTAAGAACTAAAGCCGAGGGCCTAAATTCTTGATTCTCGATTCTCGCTCCTAATGCCCTTGACTTTCATCTTGCCCTGACAATCATAAGTCGCGTATTATGGACGTCTATACGTTTAAATGTCCAAAACAAATTTTTAAGAACAAGTATTCAAAAAATGTCGGCTGACGACAATAAAATGCACTTAGCATAACAATGGCCGATTTTTGGACTTAACTTAGCTGTATTTAAGGTAATTATTTATGACGATACCCTCTACCAAAGCCGGCCAGATATTGGCAGACATACGCAAACAGCTTGCAGAGCGCATTCTGATCTTAGACGGTGCCATGGGCACTATGATCCAAGGCTACAAGCTGGAAGAAGAGGACTATCGCGGCGAACGCTTTAAAGATTGGCACACTGACGTCAAAGGCAACAACGATTTATTGGTGTTGTCGCAACCCCACATCATCAAACAGATTCACACCGACTACTTAAACGCCGGTGCCGACATCATTGAAACCAACACCTTTAATGCTACTACTATTGCCATGGCCGACTACGACATGCAGTCGCTGTCCGCCGAAATTAACTTAGTCGGCGCGCGCCTCGCCCGTGAAGCCTGTGATGAAGCCTTTGCTGCCACAGGCATTCCACGCTACGTCGCCGGTGTGTTAGGCCCCACTAACCGTACGTGTTCGATTAGCCCTGATGTGAACGACCCTGGCTATCGCAACGTCAGCTTCGATGAGTTAGTGACTGCTTACAAAGAATCTACTAAGGCGCTGATTGAAGGCGGCGCGGATATCATTATGGTCGAGACCATATTCGATACCTTAAACGCCAAAGCCGCGCTGTTCGCAATTGAATCCGTATTCGATGACTTATTTGGTCAGCATTCTAAAGACAGATTGCCGATCATGATTTCGGGCACCATTACCGATGCCTCTGGCCGCACACTGACTGGCCAAACGACCGAAGCCTTTTACAATTCCCTTCGTCATATCAAGCCCTTATCTATCGGTCTTAACTGTGCACTTGGGCCAAAAGAATTGCGCCCCTATGTGGAAGAATTATCCCGCATCAGCGAGTGTTATGTGTCGGCGCATCCGAATGCAGGCCTGCCGAACGAGTTTGGCGGTTACGATGAAACCCCAGAGGATATGGCGAACGTGATCGAAGATTGGGCGCGCGAAGGCATGCTCAATATTATCGGTGGTTGTTGTGGTAGTACGCCTGAACATATCCGCGTGATCCGTGAAGCGGTCGACAGACATAACCCGCGCGTGTTGCCCGATATTCCCGTAGCTTGCCGCTTAGCCGGTTTGGAACCACTGACTATCGACGCCCAATCCCTGTTCGTTAACGTGGGTGAGCGCACCAACGTTACAGGTTCGGCCAAGTTTTTAAAGCTGATCAAAGAAGGCAAGTTTGAGCAGGCGCTCGATGTCGCCCGCGAGCAGGTCGAAAGCGGCGCGCAAATCATCGACATCAACATGGACGAAGGCATGCTCGATGGCGCCGAGATCATGCACAAGTTTTTAAACTTGATTGCCTCTGAGCCCGACATCAGTCGCGTACCTATTATGATCGACTCCTCTAAGTGGGAAGTGATCGAAGCTGGCCTCAAATGTATTCAAGGCAAGGGCATAGTTAACTCGATTTCCCTTAAAGAAGGCGAAGCCAAGTTTATCGAGCAAGCCACCTTAGTGAAACGCTACGGCGCGGCGGCCATTATCATGGCGTTCGACGAACAGGGTCAGGCCGACACTAAAGCGCGTAAAATCGAAATCTGTACCCGCGCCTATCGGGTGCTGGTCGATAAGGTCGGCTTTCCGCCAGAAGACATCATTTTCGACCCGAACATTTTCGCCATCGCCACAGGTATCGATGAACACGACAACTATGCCGTCGATTTTATTGATGCCATTAAAGCGATTAAAGCCACCCTGCCCCACGCGATGATTTCGGGCGGCGTATCGAACGTGTCGTTCTCGTTCCGCGGTAACAACCCAGTGCGCGAAGCGATTCACGCGGTCTTCCTGTACCACGCCATCAAAGTCGGTATGGACATGGGCATTGTCAACGCAGGTCAGTTAGCCATTTACGACGATATCGATCCTGAGCTTAAAGTGCGGGTCGAAAACGTGGTGCTTAACTTGCCCTGCCCAGTTGAAGGCTCAAGCAATACCGAGCAGTTACTTGAAATCGCAGAGAAATTCCGCGGTGATGGCGCGCAGGTGGGCAAGAAAGAAGATTTAGAATGGCGCAGCTGGCCGGTGAGCCAACGCTTATCCCATGCGCTCGTCAAAGGCATTACCGAATTTATCGATGAAGATACCGAAGCCGCTCGCCAAGAAGCGAAACGTCCACTGGATGTGATTGAAGGCGCCTTGATGGACGGCATGAACGTGGTCGGCGACTTGTTCGGCTCGGGCAAAATGTTCCTGCCGCAGGTGGTGAAATCGGCGCGGGTGATGAAAAAAGCCGTGGCTTACTTAAACCCCTATATCGAGCTAGAAAAGGTCGAAGGCCAATCTAACGGCAAGATTTTGATGGTGACAGTAAAAGGTGACGTGCACGATATCGGCAAGAATATCGTCGGCGTGGTGCTCGCCTGTAACGGTTTCGAGGTATTCGATTTAGGTGTGATGGTGTCGGTGGAGCGAATTCTCGACGCCGTGAAAGAACACAATATCGATATCATCGGCATGTCGGGGCTCATCACGCCGAGTCTGGACGAGATGGTGCATAACGTGAAAACCTTCCACCGCGAAGGCTTAACTATTCCGGCGATTATCGGCGGTGCCACTTGCTCTAAAATCCACACAGCGGTGAAGATTGCGCCCCATTATCCCCATGGCGCCATTTATATCGCCGATGCGTCCCGCGCTGTACCTATGGTGAGCAAGCTCATCAACAACGAGACACGCCAAGCGACCATAGACGAAACCTATGCTGAATACGACGACATGCGCACTAAGCGTCTATCCCAAGCCAAGCGCAAAGAAATAGTGTCACTCGAAGCGGCCCGTGAAAACCGCTGCCAACACGATTGGGCCAACTACACCCCGTTCACGCCAAACGTGCTCGGTCGCCAAGTATTTGATAATTATCCGTTAGAAGACTTAGTCGAGCGTATCGACTGGACACCGTTTTTCCGCTCGTGGGAACTTCACGGCCATTACCCTGAAATCCTCACCGATAAAGTCGTCGGCGTCGAGGCACAAAAGCTGTTCGCCGATGGTCAGGCCATGCTCAAACAAATCATCGAGGAAAAGTGGCTCACGGCGAAAGCGGTTATCGGCTTATTCCCTGCCAATACCGTCAATTACGACGACATTGAGCTGTATACCGATGAGTCGCGTACCACAGTCGAAATGACCACACATCACCTGCGGATGCAGCTTGAGCGTGTCGGCAACGACAACTTCTGCCTATCCGATTTTGTTGCACCAAAAGACTCAGGCGTCGCCGATTACATGGGCGGCTTTGCGGTGACCACAGGCCACGGCATAGACGAACATGTGGCGCGTTTCGAAGCCAACCACGACGACTACAACGCCATAATGCTCAAATGCTTAGCCGACCGTTTGGCCGAAGCCTTTGCCGAGCGGATGCACGAACGGGTACGTAAAGAGTTTTGGGGTTATGCGGCCGACGAGCAGTTAAGCAACGAAGCCTTAATCCGCGAGAAATACAAAGGCATACGCCCCGCACCGGGTTACCCAGCTTGCCCAGACCACACAGAAAAAGGCTTGTTATGGGACTTGCTCAAGCCCGATGAGACTATCAACTTGAACATCACCGAAAGCTACGCCATGTTCCCCACAGCGGCAGTATCGGGCTGGTATTTCGCCCACCCGAAATCCCGCTACTTTGGTGTGAGTAACATAGGCCGCGATCAAGTGGAAGATTATGCGAAGCGTAAAGGGATGAGTATTGCGGAAACGGAGAAGTGGCTGGCGCCAGTGTTAGATTATGATCCCGAGTGATTGGGGTTTAGATTACGCTAACGCGGTTTGAGATCTAAGATCGGTCTTGCGACCGAAAAGGTCGTGGAATTCCATTCCACACCAGGGCAAGAAGGGGATCAACAGCAATCCCCCTCTTGCATCTCCCCTTGCCGCCCCTAGCGAAGTTACATGCATTAGTTACTGGCTTCGTGCTTATTCGAAAATAGCTGACGCTTCCGATGGGGCGTCCCTTCCCCCCGAAAGCTACGCAGACGTCCTGTCTGCGTCACGCTATTTTCTTCAACGCCCTTCAGCAACTTCGCAGGGGATCAGTGAACTTCTGTGGCATTAGAGTTAACTTTTCGCATTGAAAGGGTTATGCCAATTCCACACGCCTTATTGTCCTCAACTTACCAATTTATATAGTAGACTCAAGCTTATTATTGATACTTCTATAAACTAAATATAAGTGTATCAACTCAACTAAAGCTAAATTAACTATTACGACAGTGAAATATTGAAGATGACCCATAGCCCATAAGTTAAATAAAAATAAAACTTCTATAAGTCGAAATTTAGACCATTTAAAGTAATTTGACGGATAATCTTTACCTATAAGCATAGGTAACAGTTTCAAATTAAAAGTGACTGCAATAGCAATATATACACAAAGCATGCTAAGTAACGAAAACAATAATTTAAAGCTAAAAATATTCATCTGCACAAAAATCGATTCAGACTTAAATTCAACCAAAAATCAACAGCAAGGCCGACAACAAGTGTCAAAGAAAGCACTATACTCATACCCAAAAAAACTAATTTTTTTCATTACTTAAAGAATCATTTTTATCAATAAAAACTGTTATCCAATCAGATATCTTACGATGTAAAGTATCCAAATGTATAATTGTTGCCAACATTAATGGTTGATTATGTGCCACCGCAGACCTTATTTACCTATACTCATCAAAAGCAACAATTAAATAATCTCTATTGAATACTTTCCCATCACCAACTAAACCTTTACTTTTATTCCTAATAACTAACTCTAGCGATTCCGTAGTCATAAAATGCATTAAATTGCTATTAGCTAATTGAACACTATGATGATTATTTTGCCTATTCATCCAATCTATTGCAGATTCTAATAAAGTGGATTTATTTTTTCTTTCAGAACTATGACTACTTACAACTGATTCATCTTGATTATTTAAAACTGGGAAATTCTCTTTCATACATTTTAAGACTAAATTAATTAATTCTTCTTCTCCATCTTCAAATAAAGAAACCTTAGTAAACTTTAAATTTTCAGTCCAAGGAATGTCAAAATCCTTATGCCAAACAGAAACAATCAGAGATCGAAATAAATTCTCAATGATAGCCACTTTTCGATAAGCTGATGAGGAAATAACACTACCTTCTAGGCATAAGTCATTGAATGGAGCAAAACGATTTTCGCCCATGTCTAAAAACTCAATACATATATTTCTAATAATACAATTGATTAAGGAAGATGCTATTCTCACTTGGTATTTTCTAGCATCAAATGGTTCTCTCACAACTAAACCTGAAATCCAAAGTTCTTCCAACACCACTGAATCAATAGGCCTAACCAATACATGCACATCCAATAACTTGAACAATTCAACCTTTGCAATACTACTAAGATTAAAATATATTAACTTAAACTTCTCAATTACATCTGGTGAGCTAGCAAGTTCCTTTACAACTTGTTCAACATTCAAAAACCAAGTACCACTCTTATCGACTAGATAGTCAATAGCATTATTAATCAAATACTCATTCCCAGCAGTTTGCTCGACCAAATAATCACAAGCAATATATGCAATTTCATCATTTTGGTTTGACATTACACCAGAAGACTTTAGTTTCTGTATTGTATCTGATGAATTCAAAATCGGCTCATATAATATATTTTTATATTCCGCTGCAGGTGATGATGTTTTACCGTTGAATAACATGTAGTTTTCACAGAATGCAAAATAACTCCATGATCCACAAAAAATAAATTGAAAAACCAGATCACCAACAGCAGACTCCTGGATTTTTCTAGCATTTTTAATAAGAGAGCACTGGTCACTTATTGATGCCTTGTGAAAATCATTGACAATAATACGTACTCCACATCGGTCATATTCACGAGATATAACTGACTGTAAATTGGCAAAATCATCAAGACAGTGAACGACATTATTAGCAGAATCGATCATTACAAGTCGTTCTAAATCGTTAATAACTTTAATAGTTTCAACTTGAATATTTTTAGAATCTAAACTAACAATAGAATCATAAGCTCTCGTCGAACAAACTTGATTTATTACACCCCATATACCTTTAGAATCTCTACTTAATCGATTTAGCCATAGTGGAACAATACTCATAGCAATATTCCTTTTGTTCTTTCACTAGAATCGTATGCCTTAAGTGAATCCTCAATAGCACTTTTACCAATTTTATCCAAACGAGTTAATATATCCAAATATGTTGGGTACGTTGGCCGATACTTATCATGATTACATGGGTCCTGCGTTAGCATATTAGTCATTTTAAGCAATTCTATTGTTTGTTCGAAATGCTCTACTTTTGGTTCATCAATATTTACGACCAAACACCACTCATTAAGATGAGCATGTAATTTTAATACTGTGAAATATCCATCATTTTCCAGATAGCCAATTTTAATAAAGTCCGCAAGTGCCAGCATTATAGCGCGACCCAAGTGAGACAAATTATATCCAAGAGTTTCATTAACGTAGAAAATAAATGCTTGCTCTCCTCCCTCTTTACTCACGTTTGTGGAATAAACAGCTTCAACATCATCAGTACTTATTGTTACTTTATTATTTGGCACACGCCTATTTGATACGTATTCCAATAAGCAACGACAAAACTGTTGAACAAATGCAGGATGACGTGAAGCTTTCTCAGCAATCAATCTTGGAACTTGAGGACTTACTTTGATACCCAGCATATCCTCAAAACCAGTCTTAACAAGTTCAGTTACATCGTCATTTGTCAGATCTCTAATTGGAATCTCCTGCGCTATATTAATGAATGGATGACCAACACGCCGCTTTTGTTGATCTAACTTGGCTTCATAGAACAATTGATGATATCCAGAATAAACTAAAAAAGTATCTTTTGAAGAGTCAGCCATAACTAATTGACGTAACATAGTAGCTAAAGGAAATTCACTTTTATGCACTAATCTACTCTTTTTAATATACTCATCGACCTCATCAATTAAAAAAGCAACTTTAACTCCCCCCCTTGTCAAATTACTAACTTTTAGTTCTAAGTCAGCTATACTATCAATATTACCTAGCTCTAAGGTGTGAGCTATTTTCTTAGCTATCGCAAAATCTGGATCACCATCATCTTGAATATCAACATATACATACGCAACTTTATAGCTTCTATTTAATAGCGCATTTCCGAGAGCGTGTAGCACTGAAGTTTTACCAATTCTTCTACCTCCCCATATCATTGCTTGTGGATTATTCAATAATTTTTTTAGAATATCTTTTCGACCAACGTAAATATTATTAGTCTGATGACAGTAACCTTGAGCAACAAATGGAGAGGAGTTTGCTAGATCACTAACTGATGCATGAAGAGCCTGTCGTAAAGGTACTTCATGTTTCTCCTCGATACAAAGCTTATAAAGAAATGATTCATCTACAATTAAAAAGTTTTGAAACTCATTGTTATATTTAAAATATCGTTTTAATTTATCTATTGATTGAGGAGCAAAAACAATATGTAATCTTGCTGCTGACTCCTCAGCCAACAACTCTTCCTCTAGAATTTTTAATGAAACAGTATCAACATTTGAACGATATAAATAAAGCCTT
Source organism: Shewanella sp. M-Br (assembly GCF_036245925.1). Lineage (NCBI taxonomy): Bacteria > Pseudomonadati > Pseudomonadota > Gammaproteobacteria > Alteromonadales > Shewanellaceae > Shewanella > Shewanella sp. M-Br. The sequence continues at coordinate 219,481 of NZ_BJBV01000003.1, read as the reverse complement.
ATTGGCCTCTTTAGAAACTCACTTTGTGGTTTGTAAAACTTACTTTGATAAATTTGATACTTGTACCTTATAGATGCAGATCTAACAATTCCAAAGCGAGTTTTATCCCCATGTTCGTCATGATAAAGATTCGATATTTTAGCAAATCCCTTAACGAATGCCGCCCAAGTTTTAGAGATCTCTGTATCATCGTTAAAATCATTAGAAGTCAGCGATTGCCAACAAGAAACTAAATCAGGAAGTTTTTCTTTAGCCTTTACACTATAGTCTATTACCAACTGGTCATTTTTTTGTGGGGACAAATAAAATTCAACTTCATCAAGATATTGTGAATTTGTCTCCACAATAATTTTTAGCGTATCAACTGCACAACCTAAATTAGTTTTTTCATCAAGAAATTCATCTAGTGGCTTCTCATACATCTTCATTCTTCGAAGCTGCATTTCAATTTTTGATGTAATTTTATATATAGATTCCTGCCACGTAATTGGCATATTTGAACGCGAAACCAACTCCTTTACATTTTCAACAAGATCAAATTTATCAGCCACAAATGAATTCAACTTAACTTTTTCCACCTCTATATTTTTATTTATCTTCTCATAACATGAGTTAATAACAGTCTCAACAGCGACTAACCTCCCGCCATTTAAACATTCATTAATAACACTAGCTTCCCGCTCTTCAATTGAGCCTACTTGCTTCAATCTTGAATTCAACGACATTAATGCTTCATTATGACGTGAAATATATTTACTCTTAAGATACTCGTTTTCTTCAAAAAGAATACTCAAGGCCTCCCAAGAGCTCTCTCTCTCTAGAATAACTTTTGCAGCATCTAGTGGAATGCTATTACTCAAATCACTAAGTATTTTATCCCTGAATTTTAATGTTAACTCTGGATTCTGTTGTTCTCTTATCAACAAAATTAAACTTGGGCAACTTGAAATAATTTGCTTACTTCTAATAACAATATCCCACAGAGGAGTTTCAGTTAATTCATCTTCTTTCTGAAGTAACATCATCTTAATTTGATTGACGATCTGTAAACGTGCTCTCTCACTTCCAGACCATTTATTCAAAGACTCAAATAACTCATCCCGATCAATAGCAACATAATTAACATCAAGCTCATTTTCACAATAATTTAAGTGATGTATTATTTTTTGAATAAATTCGGCCATAAAACTCTGTGTTACATTTGAGAAATGATGATGCTGAATTAATGATTTATCATAACTAGCCATTAATTTTTGATACCAAATTTCAGTATCAATATCATCAACCAACTCATGCGCTGATATATAATTTTTATTATCGATACAAAGTAAAACCTTCTCCATTAATTCAACTAATGCAGGATAGACACACACAGACTCGAATCTGGAGTAATGTTTTGAATTTCTTTGAATATGTCGAAACCTACCATCATCAAATGCTACTTTTTCTTTAATAAGCTGCCTTTGCCTATTAAGTTCATTTAAAACCTCACTCTTAATTATTTTTAAATTTTTGTGACTAACAATTGCTTTAATTATATCATTTATAAATAATGGGAAGTTATACCTTGACTTATCTATAGCATTTATACTGAGGAATATTCTAAGTGCATACTCTTTATAACCCGCAAAAGTTGCACCTATTAACATCACAACTATTCTTTCAAGCATGTCATTAGAAGATACCTTATCGCTATCTATACTTAGTATTTGCGGGGAGATACAGAATTCATAAAAAAAAGTTGCCAAGGATTTATTATTAATATTCTTGCTACAACATGACTCGATTAGCAATCCAATTGATTGTTCAAAATAATCAGCACAAAAATTTTCAGATGTGCAAATCAATAGAAATGATATAAGAGGCTTTTCTTGTTCAATAAGTTTTTTACATATTGAAATCATCTCCTTTGGTTGTATATTTTCAAAGTTATTAACTGAGGATAAAATAATTTTATTCCTAGAGACTTTATTCTCACTAATTATTTCATTTATATTTTCTCTAATTTCAATTAATTCTGAAAATTTAGTAACTTCTAATAATTTATTTTTCTCTGCATTCAAAGACTCTAAAAACACAGGATCTATATCAGACTCGATTTTAATAGTGCCATCAATTTCGTCTTTAATTTTATCAGCATCAAAACGTAGTTTATTTTTGTAAGTCAGATTCAAACTATCTATATACTTACGATAATCTATTGAACATTGAATACTATCACAAGATCTTTTTAGGTATTTCTGCATTGAAAAATTAATATTACCCTCGTTTATATATTCTAAAAGCTCATTTTCAACAAAAGAAAACTCAAGGATTTCTGAATTGGCAACATTTAGTTTATCAATAAACTCACTCATTCCTTGTATAATAGAAGAGCAAATATTTTCAAAATCATCAATATTATTGTCAGATGTTATACTTTCCCATGAAGATAAAAAACCTAAATGGCACACATCTGAATCACACTTCTCACACTTAGGCACTGTAACATTTTTTATTCTTTTAAATTTATCCTTAATAATCTCACGGCTTAATTCGATTTCAGAAAGATTTAACCCTATAACTTCATCTTCAATGAAATCACTGATTAAATTTAGCTTTATAAAATTATTAAAACTATTCTTTATTTTTTTAGAGGCACTAATAATTTCCTCAGACAAGAGCGTTATGGTAGCCTTAAAATCAATTACATCTTCTAAAAATGATTTAGCTATTGAAACAATAGCCACTGCTGTATTTTTATCGTCAATTAAAACATTGCCCTCATCTAAAATAGGATTTTTAATCTCGGGATATCGCGCACAGATTTCTTCATAAATTTTTAATCTATCTTGGCTCTGCAACATTGCAAAAGCTAAAAGAAGATATAAAATAGGCTCTTTACCCCCTAAGAAATCAATATCTTTTTTCTCAAAAAATAAATGAAGATCACCTACATTCAAATAACTTTTATTAGATTCTTTACAATAACAACAAACTTGAATTTGTTCATATAAAAAAGGATATGACTTCTTAAACCAAAGATATATCACCTGATACAAAGCAATATCAGACCTACACTTTGACAATTTATTACGTGCGTCAGATGAATTGCATATAGACTTTAAAAACGTTGCCAAAACATCATTCGTTACAACTCTCGGCAACAAAGGCTTACCATTCCATTCATTTTTTTTACAAAATGCTTTCAAATCCTTTTTCTTACCAGCTGATATGTAAAATTCCAAAAGAAGATTTTTATCATCAAATAACGGATGTAGTTTACTTGAATTGCAAAATGGATAATATTTCTTATCTTTCTCACCAAAAAAAATTTTAGAATCCATCCCCCCTCCGTAGTACTTATAGTTTTATATAATATCAAATAAATTATATTTCCAAATTTCTGATATATTTCATTAATCAGTTACTCTACTACTTTCAAACTTGGTGCTTTCACCATTTTTATGACACTATGAAATTTATTAATATCACGGTAACTTCACATGCAAAAAAGCCAAGAGTTGCACCAATACCCTGCGAAGTTGCAGACGAGCGTTGAAGAAAATCACGTGAGCGAGGCATGGATGCCTCGCTAGCTTTCGGGGTACAGGATGTACCATCGGAAGCGTTAGTGATTTTCGAATAAGCGCTAGGCCAATAACTAATACATGTAACTTCGCTAGGGGCGTCTTGGAGCATCCAAGGAGGATAGGACGAGCAGTCCTCCTTGGTCGGGTGTGGGGTGAAGCCCCACGACTTTAAACTTATCTCGGCCGACAGGCCGCAACAAGCAAACCAGCACCATCAAAACGTTTCAACTTTGTCGTTCGACAAAAAGCCCCGCCATGGCTACCGCACTTGGCCAACAGCCGTTAGCCAAGGGATTGCACTGCTGTAATGCTTTTATAGATATAGATTCTAGGCCTTAGGTTCTAGGTTCTAGCGCCCAGAGACTTATCGCATATTGTTCAGAAAGCATTTCTAGCGAAATGAAGATACATCTTCCTGATGCAAGTGAACTTAACCACGGTCACGATTAAGTTTCATCCTTGTTAAAAACCTAAGATAGCGACATAGCGTACACTTGTCTATAACTTTAGCATTACAAATCAAGTAATTAAGCAAGCGCTGATTTAACCATTTTGATATGGCTGCATGTGACTAAACCTGCCGCCATCAAATAGCACTATCTCTTGATCTTGCAGTGGCATGAAGTCTCGCTGTGTCAGGCGGTCTGTTTTGGCAAGCGAGCCAATTTTGACATGGGAAAATGGGTTCGGTGAACACATTGGCCAAAGAGCACTGAACAAAGGGCACTGAGCAAAATTCAGCCATAACGTAACTGAGTTGAATCACAGTGCGAACATCACTGTAGAAGCCTGATAACACAGGTGCTACACACGGATTTAGCTTGATTAAAACTGCTGCAATTTGCGACCTAAATTTGCATTTTCGGCCCTACATGCTAACGTGGCTAATGTAAATTTACATTCAGTGTTTATCAAAGCTATGTCGCAACAATCAATAAAAAGTCGATCGACAACAAGCTTATATCGGGCGATACCATGCAGCGCGGCTGATATTACACGGAAGCACAACTGAGGTTGAGATATGGAACCATCTAATACGTCACGCCGGACCTTTATTAAGCAATGTGTGATTGGCGGGGTTGCCGTATATTCGGCCCCTTTGTTGTGGGAAATGAGTCGCGCGAATGCGGCGATTGTCTCACCTGAACTGGCAGCCCAATGGCAAACTCAGGTTAATGGTCAATCCAAACCTAAGTTTCGTAACGACGGCATAGCTAAGGTCACAGGCCAAAAGGTCTATGGCCGTGATTACCGTGCTATGGACATGGAGGGCTGGCCCAAGCAGCAAGGTTACGCTTTTATACTTCGCGCCGCCGATGCCTCCCATGTTTATCAAGGCTTTTCCCTCGACCACCTGCCCGCGTCGGCTAAGCCCTATAAAGTGATCACTGCGGCCGATCTGGCCCGTGATAAAATCAAGCTGCCCGATTTTTACGGTGACAACATGTTACTGGCCGAGGGGCAAACCGCCGACTACTTAGGCCATGCGGTGGCGATATTGTTGTTCGACAGTTTCCCCGCCTTTAAGCAAGCTAAGTCTTTACTGCAATTTGATCAGACCTTACTGCGCTTTGGTGAGCAAACGCCGTTTGTATCGGACACAAAAGACCCATACGCCAGCTGGCGTTTGATTCGAGTTGAAGGTGAAGATGGCGCAAGGGAAGATTTATATAGCCCGCTCCACGATGGGCTGTTTTTCCCTAGCGTAAAAGATCGCAAGCCTGAATGGTTAGGCAATCCGAATGCCAAAGGGACTGTGTCTGAGCGCGGGCTTTATTATGCAGGCGAGATAGATAAGCAGATTGCTAGTGCCCAAGCCAATCAACAATGGCAAGTGTTAGAACGGGAATATCGCACCCAGATCATCGATCCTATGATGATGGAACCCGAAGCCTTTAATGGCTGGTATGACGCAACTAGCCAAACATTTCATACTGTGATTACCTCGCAGTCGCCGCAGGACTTTCAAGAGATGGCAGTGCACATGCTGTTATCTAGCCCACTGGCAGGCAAGGTAAAACATCTTGTGGTGCACTCGCCTTATATCGGCGGTGGATTTGGCGCGAAAGACCATTCGATATTTCCTTATTACGGCGTGATCGCGGCCGTTTATGCCAAAGGGCCAATCCGACTCGCCAATGACAGATTCGAGCAATTCCAATCTGGCCTTAAGCGTCATCCGTTCATCATGAAAAGCCGCTTAGCGGTGGATAAATCGACCTTAAAAATCCAAGCCTTAACTTCACAGATGACTGTCGATGGCGGCGGACGAGTCAACTTTACCCCGTCTGTGACCTCGGTTGGCGCGACAGCGATGCAAAGCATTTATTACACGCCGCGCAACGATATTATCGCCACCGCCTATGCGTCACGTAACCCAGATGCGGGTTCGATGCGCGGTTATGGCACGCTGCAATCGATGACGGCGATGGAATGCATGATCCACGAGATCGCCGACGAGCTGAAGGTTGATCCCTTTAAACTGCGCGCCGCCAACGTGATGGAGTCTGGCCAGCGTAATACTCAAGGTGCAATTCCTAACGGCACTTTACGTTACCGCGAAATGCTCGAGATGGCCGAGCAAGCTCCCGTGTGGCAAAACCGCGCGGTGAATAAAAAGGACTATGAGGCCAAACATCCGGGGATGCGTTACGGCGTCGGTTTTGGTATCGCCACCAAAGATTATGGTACGGGCGCCGCCGCGCCAAGTGCGGCGGTTCGCCTAGCTAAAGACGGCAAAATCACCCTAGAAATCGGCTTTATCGAAATGGGCACAGGCACGCAAACCTCCCAAGCTGTGGTGGTCAGCGATGCCCTCGGCAACTTTGCCGATGAGGTAAAACTCGCCGAAGTGGATATTTGGGATGCGATGCAATTAGTGCAAACCGATAATCCTTATATTATTTCGCAGCAACGCCAAGATGAAATGGCGGCCAATCCACGCTGGACGCCCGTTAAAGCCATGGCATCGTCGGCGTCTATGTCGGCCTATTACCAAAGCCATGTCAGCCGCATCGCCGCCGATATTATCTATCGCCACGGCCTATGGCCTGCAGCGGTATCGATTTGGAACGAGTTGTATTTTAATACGCCAATGGGCTCAACTAATTTGCATAACGCCCGCGATGGCCGCTGGGTCGATGGCAAGCTAACCGCCTTGGGTTTTCCGCCATTGTCGCTAGATATTCTCGCTAAACGCGCCCACGACATGGGCTTAGTGGTCGGCGTGATGGGCCATGCCTTTAATCGCTGGGCTTGGGCCGAAGCCGATTTCGACATTCTTGGCACTAAAGAGCGTTTAGCACTCGATGCGCTGGCGCTGCAATACGGCGAAGGGAACGCGACGTTTGCGGCCACCTCCGACACGACTAAGAGTATCAAAGCGCGTCAAGCCAGCATGAAATCTAATGGCTATCACTTGATCGATCGTCAAGCCATGAGTTATCCCAAGGCCGAACTGAACAATGCCATGGTGACTTACTACGCCCCCTGCGCCACTTTGGTTGAAGTGGCCGTTAACGAAGGCAATGGCGAAGTCACGCTACTGAGTTCTCATACTTGGTTAGAGGCGGGCAAAGTGATTGTTAAAGAATTAGTCGAAGGGCAAATTCAAGGTGGCCTTGCGATGGGAATAGGCCATGCACTGCATGAAGGCTTACCGCCATTTGAAGCCGGCGCCGGCAATGGTACCTGGAACCTCAATCGCTATCAGGTGCCGTTAGCGCGGCATGTGGGCGTATGGGATCAACGTCATACCATATTGCCGCAGTTATCTGATAACGATCCCAGCCGTGGTATCGCCGAAGTGGTGATGATCCCTGTGGTCGCGGCGCTGATTGAAGCCGTGTATCAAGCAACCCATGTCCGCTTTTACGATTTACCTATGACAGCGAAAAAAATTAAGGAGGCCATGGCATGAGCCAGTCTATTAAACTGACCATTAATAACCAAGCCGTAGGCCCGATTGAAGTCGCCGATGGTGTGATGATGATTGAGTTTCTACATGAATACTTAAACCTCACAGGCACTAAGTTTGGTTGTGGCGCAGGCGTATGCCACGCCTGTACAGTGATCGTCGACGACGAGCAAGGCATGAGCGAAGTGGTGCGTACCTGCATCAATGGTGTAGAGCGTTTTAATGGTAAACGCGTCCGCACTGTCGAAGGTCATGCTAGACAAAACTCCCTTGGCGAAATCACCGCCCTGAGCCCAGTGCAAGAAGCTTTTTTAGAGCATTTCTCGTTTCAATGTGGCTGGTGTACCTCGGGCTTTGTCAACGAATCGACCGCGCTGCTTGAGCGATTAGAGCGACAACCTATCGCTAAAGATCAAGTTGAAAAAGTCGTAGAAGATGCCTTAAGTGAACACGTATGTCGCTGTACTGGCTACGTAAAATACTATGCGGCGGTCAAAGATCTGATCCTCAAAACTAAGGGGCTAACCCTGTGATGACATCAGCCAATCTGCGCCATTTCTCGCGCTATTTCCCGCACATTAGTAGGATAAAAAATCTGTTGAGTCACAATCTACTCCTGAGTTTAGGGCTAGGTTTGCTCGCCTGTTCCAGCAGCGTTGCCGATGAAGGTGGCAATACGAATAACGACATCGCACGCGGCGCGTATCTGATGAAGATAGGCGACTGTGTGGCCTGCCATACTGCAGTCGGCGGGCGCGAACTCGCGGGTGGTTTGCCGTTCGAAACGCCCTTTGGCGCTGTGTACTCGACCAATATCACCTCAGACAAAGAAACCGGGATTGGCAAATACAGTTACGAGGACTTTTTTGATGCCATGCACCACGGTGTTGGCGTCAACGGCAACCTCTACCCTGCTATGCCCTACACGTCCTACAGCCTGCTGACGGACGACGACACTCAGGCGATTTATGCCTATTTGATGAGTACTAAACCCATCAAGCAAGCTAACCGCGACAATGATGTTTACTTTCCGTTTAACCTGCGTTTTGGCCTAAAAGCTTGGAACTTAGTCGCCCACGATGCCAAGGAATTTACCCCGAGCAAGGAAAAAAGCGAGCATTGGAACCGCGGCAATTACTTAGTCAATGCCCTAGGGCACTGCGGTGAATGCCACACCCCAAGAGACACGCTGTTTGCCATGGAGCAGGACAAGCACTTTGAGGGCGCGATTATCGAAGGGCTAGAGGCATCGGACATTCGCCCCGCCGAGCTTAACAGGCAGAACTGGACCCATGAGGATCTTAAGTCGCTATTTACCGAAGGCTACTCCCGTAAAGGCACCGTCTTTGGCGGCATGTATCCCGTGGTGTATCACAGCTTTAGCCACTTAACCGATGATGATATGCGCGCGGTGAGCAGTTATCTGCTCGATAACGACGATGATCTTAAACCGGATCCGCTCACCTTTAACGGCCATAAACCTGAACTGCCAGGTTATACGCTCTACAAAGGTTACTGCGCCGGTTGTCATGGTCAAAATGGTGAAGGTCGTCCTAATGTAGCCCCCGCGATGGCAGGAAACGCCACCTTAGATAAAGCGAGTCCACACAATATCGTCGCCGTGATACTAAAAGGTATTCAGAGCCAGCATTACAACGCCACCACCAGCTTTTATGCCATGCCGGGATATGCTGATGAGTTAAGCGACGAGCAGATTAAAGACTTAGCCAATTACCTAAGACTCACCTGGAGCACACAAGCTGGTAATCTCGATGTGAAGACCATCCAAAGCTTAAAAGAAGTGATCCTCGAGCACGACTAACCCACATAGGTATGTGGGATATTTAAGATAAAAGCCGACTCTAGAGTCGGCTTTTGCTTGAATGCACATGGATATCGGAGTGAGTTAGCTATCTGTACTAATGAGCTATCGGTCTAAATTAGCTATTTGTGTGAATGGGTTAGCTAAAGAAGCATGTTATGGCTTCATAGTGTCAACCATTTCAACAAATCGTGCTACCCCTTGAGTGATCTCACTTAATCCCCTTGATACCTCACTAATACTCTCTTGCCCATGCAGGGCGATCCCCGAAACTGAGCCTAGAACGTCACCCATCTGATTGATAAGTATATGGTTGGTTTCGACGACGCGCGCGATTTCAGTTGTCGCAACTGAGGTGTTATTCGCTAATTTACGCACTTCATCGGCCACCACAGAAAATCCTCGTCCCGCATCTCCAGCGCGCGCGGCTTCAATCGCCGCATTCAATGCCAATAAGTTGGTCTGGTCGGCAATGGAGCGAATCGTCACGACTATGTCGGTAATATTCTTTGACTGCGCTTTAAGTTCCTCACCCGTCTGAGTGGCACTACTTACCTTAGCGGCAATATCACAGGATGTTTGCACGGCATCATTTAAAATTTGCACCGCGTTACTGGTTACTTGGCTGGTTTGCTCTGAAGTCACGGCCGCTTGATCAACGGCATTAAGCGCAGCTGTAACGCGCGCTGTGATATCCGAGGCGAACTTAATCACTTTATAGACAGCGCCATTTTCATCAAAAATAGGGTTGTAGGTCGCTTCTAGCCACACAACTTGTCCATGACCGTTAATGCGCTTAAAGCGTCCGGAAAAGTGTTTCCCTTGGGATAATGAGGCCCAAAAATGGGGATTAGCTCGATAATAAGCCTCTTCACAAAACAGCTTATGGTGTTTCCCGACTATCTCATGCTCACTGTAACCCATAGTGTCGAGAAAGTTCTGATTCGCCGAAAGCACTATGCCTGCGGGCGTAAATTCAATTACAGCTAATGACTTATCGAGGGCGGTCAACACAGCATTTTTATTCTTAAGGGCGTCTTGCATCAAGGTTATATCGTTGGCAATTTTCAGCACTTTAGTGACTTTGCCGCTACCATCAACAATCGGGAAATAGCTCGCCTCTAAGTAGATGGGTTGTTTATCTTGTTTGAAACGTAAGAAAGTGCCGCGAATGGATTTACCTAAAGCGAGATCGCGCCAAAACTGCTGATACTCAGATGAGAGGGTGTAATTTTTATCGCAGAAAATACGGTGATGTTTACCCAGAATATCAGCCAATGTATAACCCACAGCTGACAGAAACAGATCGTTAGCGTCCAAAATAATGCCATCTGAACTAAAACTAATGTAGGCAGTATTGGCCTTAACCGCGTTTAACTCATCTTCAATTGATGTTAAGTACTTAAAGTGCTCAGCATCGACCATTTTGATATCACTATTTCTCTTTTTGCTCGTAAACAACATATTAATAGTCCTTATTAGAAAAGCTGTCCTTGTCTGTGAGATGCGGCTAAGCGGTTACATGAAGCAAGAAAAAGATTAAGTGTCATCAATAACGGCATGCCAGTTACAACGAAGCAATAGCAGTTATGGATACTTGGGAAAAAACGTACGACATACTGTAGGCGCAAGACATTGAAACCCATATAGTTCACTGCTAACTAATATATAAGATAGTTCGCAAAAATAAACATGTCCACAACAAAGTGATTACCATTTAAGTACGTAAAAAGTGACTCAATGGGGCCTGTGCTTTAAGTGATTTGGGTTGAATGCAGGGATGTTGAATGGGTCGATAGCTTGTAGAACAGCAAAACGCTGACGACAAGCGTATCGATAGCCAATAGCGCGAACTATTGGCTATCACGCTTAACCTGTCACTTATCTATACAGTGCTTATCGCGCGGCTCTTAACTCTAAGTGCTAACCACGCAGTCGAGTATCAAAGAAAGCTAAGCTGCGCGCCCAAGCGAGTTCGGCGGTGGCTTTATCGTATCGGCCAGTGGAGTCGTTATGGAAACCGTGATTCACATTAGGGTAAAGATAGGCGACATAATCGGCTTTATTGGTTTTTAGCTGGGTTTCATACTCGGCCCAAGTGTCGTTTACCCGCTGATCGAGCCCAGCAAATTGCAACATAAGTGGCCCCTTTACTCGGCTACGCAGTTCCGCAGCGGCTGGCGTGCCATAGAAAGGTACGCCTGCATTGAGTTCATCGGGAATCGTGGCGGCCAGCATATTGACGATATAACCGCCAAAACAAAACCCCACGGCACCGAGTTTGCCATTGCTTTGAGGATGGGATTTTAAAAACTGCGCAGCGGCAATAAAGTCTTGCTCGATTTTGGCTCTGTCTAAACTGCTTTGCATGGCGCGGCCCGCATCATCATTGCCCGGATAACCACCTAGGGAATAAAGTGCATCGGGGGCGAAGGCGATATACCCCTGCGCGGCTAATCGGCGAGCCACATCTTCGATATAGGGATTAAGGCCACGATTTTCGTGCACCACTAATACCACAGCGGCTTTTTTACTGAGATCTAAGGTTTTCGGCTCTGCGGCACTGCCCGCGAGCAATAACTCATCGGGCATGACTAAGTAGCCGCGCCCTTCACCGTAACCATTTGGCGAGGGAAACTTAACATAGCTGGCTTGAATACTGGGATCGTTAAAGGAGACTTGCTCGGCGAGGGCATAGTTCGGCAAGAGTGCGCCCGTGAGCATCGTCATGGTGAAACCTAGCGCCACCAGCCCTGCGAGCCGCCCCATAAACTCACGGCGATCGATAATGCCATGGGCATATTCGTCATACCAGTCAAAGGCTTCCTGCGGTATCGGTTGTACTTTCTGGGCATGAATCTGACTTGTTTCTGCTAAGGCTTGCTTGTCTTGCTGTGTCATCGTTATTCCTCCATTGAACAAGCTAACCACAGGTAACACGTATTCCCTAGCTTGTGGGTGTTAAGATTTAACTCAAGAGTAAAGTAAGAATCGCACTTAGGGCAACTGACTTTAACGTGTGCCGTTTGGTAAGTTTGTTTTGAAATAGCACACGATCGGCACAAACGGCTGTCGGTTAGGGCAAGGCTAGCTTAAAATAGCGATTTAGATTCTAGAGGGCCTAGCGTGATACAACATAGAGCTAGCCAGATGGTGATATTCCACACTCTGGTGACCAGTGGTAGTTTTACCCAAGCGGCGGCCAAGTTAAAAACCTCGACTTCCTATGTCAGCAAGCAGCTTGGCGCACTGGAAGCCGAGCTGAACTTGCTGTTAGTCCAGCGGACCACTCGCACCTTAGTGCTAACCGACGCGGGCCAACAGTTTGCCCATTACTGTGAGCAAGTGTTTGAAGCGACACAAAATGCCGATGCGATTATGCTAGATGCCCGCGATGACATTAGTGGTACAATTCGCCTCGGTTCCTCCCAGTCCTTTGGCACCTTACACATTATCCCCGCGCTGGAAGTATTGCAGCAAAAATACCCCGAATTGCGATTTGAACTAAGCCTGTTCGACCATAAAGCCGACATGCTAGAAGAAGGCCTGGATCTGTGGATCACTAACCATGAACAGTTGAACGAAGGTTATATCGCCCAGCACCTTGCCGAGACTAACTTTGTGGTGGTCGCCTCTCCCGATTATTTACTCAAGCACGGCGTGCCACACCATCCACAGGCGTTAGCGCAACACAATTGCGTTATCTATCAAAGCAAAAGCCGTAATTATGATCGCTGGAGTTTTGCTAAGGATGACCTAGAACAAACCGTGCATGTAGCGGGAAATTACCGTGTTGACTTAGCCGAAGCCGTGCGCAATGCGGTGATTGCAGGGCGCGGCATAGGCTATGTGGCCACGTATTTACTCAGTGATGAGTTTCAAAGCGGAAAACTGATCCAACTCTTACCCGATTGGAAACCACTGCAACAGATGCCCGTTTATGTGGTTTACCCAAGGCGGCGCCATTTACCGACTAAGTACAAGGTGATAATCGAGTGTTTAAAGTCCCATATCGGCCACCCGCCCTACTGGGATAAAAAGCTCAAACCTTGGTTAGGTAAGACAGTCACTTAAACTGCAGCCACTTAAGCTACATTTCAAACCAGCACTGACTACGACACCAGCCTAAAGTCGTCTGTGGCGTGATTTCGATTATTGCCACAGGCACAAATATTATTTCCTCTGGGCAACAGTAGCTAAAATAGCTTTTATTCTCCTGCATAAACAGCAACTTAAACTGTTGCTATTTTCGACTATTTTATCGTAACAGCCCAGTAACGCCCTCGACTTGCCCTTACTGCGACTCGGCCTACAATGCGCGGCTTCTTCCTTAACTCAAAAGAATAACCCCTTATGACCGCGATATTAGGCATGATTAGTATCTTGTTTTTTGCTTGGTTACTGTCAGTGAACCGCAAGAATATTCCCTACCGCACTGTGATTTTAGCCCTAGGCTTACAAATTATATTTGCCCTGTTAGTGCTCTACGTCCCCGCGGGTAAGGCCGTATTGCAATCCGTTACGGCGGGCGTGTCGAGCGTGATAGCCTATGGCAACGAAGGGATTGGCTTTCTGTTTGGCGATCTCGCCACGGGTAAAGTCGGCTTTGTATTTGCAATCAATGTGTTAGGTATCATCATCTTCTTCTCGGCGCTGATTTCAGCCCTGTACCATATTGGTCTTATGCCTAAGGTGATCAACATTATTGGTGGTGGTCTGCAGCGTTTACTGGGCACGGGCCGCGCCGAGTCTTTATCTGCCACGGCAAACATCTTCGTCGGCATGATTGAAGCGCCACTGGTGATTAAACCCTATTTAAAGCACATGAGCGATTCGCAATTCTTCGCGGTCATGAGCTGTGGTTTAGCCTCAGTCGCGGGCGGTACTTTAGTCGGATATGCCGCTTTAGGTGTCGATCTCAACTATTTGATCGCCGCAGCCTTTATGTCGGCACCCGCGGGTCTGTTGATGGCTAAAATCCTCATGCCGCCTAGCGACAATGACAAAAATAGTGCCGATGAAATCACCTCAGTCGAACTGCCACGCGCCACCAATGTGGTTGAAGCCTTAGCCGATGGCGCTATGTCTGGCATGCGGATTTCTGTCGGGATTGGTGCCACTCTACTGGCCTTTGTCAGTGTTATCGCCCTACTGAATGGCATGTTAGGCGCTGTGGGTGAATGGTTCGGTTACCAGTTAAGCTTCGAATTTTTACTCGGTTATCTGTTCGCCCCTATGGCGTGGCTGCTGGGTATTCCTTGGCATGAGGCCATTACTGCAGGCTCACTCATTGGCCAAAAAATCGTAGTGAATGAATTTGTAGCCTTCATCCAGTTAATGAAAGTCGAAGACCAACTGAGCGCCCATTCTCAGGCCGTTGTGACTTTTGCCCTGTGTGGTTTTGCGAACATTTCAACCATGGCGATTTTGATCGGTGGGCTGGGTAGCATGGTGCCAGAGCGCCGCGAATTTATCGCCCGTAATGGTTTTCGCGCCATTGCCGCTGGTGTATTTGCCAACCTGATGAGTGCAGCAATTGCCAGCGTGATCCTCTCGCTGTAATCCATCAGCTTGGGCTTTTTTAAGCACTCATCTCACCATTGAGTTAACCACTAAGTTAGCCACTCTCGCGCAGCAAAACCGCGATCAACACAAACCCAAATCAAGCAAGCTTGGTTTGGGTTTTCTTTTATGCCTCAGATATTTTTTGTGTATAATGTCGCCAGAAAAAGATTAATGAGTTTACATTTCAATAACATGCGTAGCCAAAGGAGTACGAATGGCCATAGTGAAATACAAGGCAGTTAACGCCGCAATCACACTGACAATGGCAGGTATAACACTCTTGTTAACCGCCTGCGATAACTCAACGTCACCCTCCAATTCAGTTAATACCAACATCCCCACAGAACGTGAATATCAGATTATCTCCACCATAAACCTCAATGATGGCTTTGAAACCCGCAAAGTGCTGCAGGCACGACTGCTGCTGGATTACCAATTACAGGATGCAGAGGGTAAGGCGGCCAGCTTAACAACGCCATTAACCCATAACGCCCATTTTTTTATCCAACCTAATATGCTGCAAATTAGCGATTATGGTATGCCGATTCCGGTGAGTAATATCGACCCTAAAGGTAATTCCAATGAAATCTTTCAGTTGGTTAAAGACGGCTTTAATGTGGAATTTAACAATGGTGAAGTCCGCCAACTGACTCCCATTGCCAAAATGGATCAAAAAGATATCAAGGAATTATTTGACCACTGGGTGAATCTTAATAGCTTGTTTAAACAAGCTCCAACCTTGCCTGTAGCGCTTGAGCCTAGGGTCGGTTATAGCATCAGCGCCCCCATGGATGCACGCCTAACTTGGACAGTTGAGCAAGTGACCGAAGATAAGTTATTTGCAGTAGTACAAGGTGAGAAAGACAACTTTAAGGCCTATGGCAAGTTCGAGCTTAACCGCAAAACCGGCTGGTTAGAGAGCATGGCGTTTTTTCAACAGGAAGAGAGCAAAGGCAGTACCCTCACCCGCCGCATCGCCATGGCGCCCAAGGATAGCCCTTATATTATGAGCATGCTTTGGCATGCCGACGCTCGCTACGATGCGGAGCGTGATATAGATGATCTGCAAAAAGAGCTCTACCCGATTAGCGACATTCCTCGGGAATATAAAGCCCATGATAAGGACTTTATAAAATCCTTATTACCTGATCAGCAAGGTATTCTTGATAATATTGGCCCATGGGGCGCTGACACGCCAGAAGTGCTGCAATTGCGCTTTGTGCATAATATGAGCCCGCGATATGTGGTTGCTAATGTGAATTATGAAGACTTAGCCGCCTTTGATGCCAGCGGAAATCCGATAGACATTCACTTCTGGCAGCACAGCAGAGGTGTGGCGATGAATTTCAACCGCTCGATTGAGTCTTCGGTGGATCTTATCGCCACAGGCTGGGACAACACCGCCAATAAACTCAAACAGATAGACCATATCACCGCCAAGCTGACCCTTATCCCCGAAAGCAATAAGATAGTCGAAAAATCGTGGGATGAACTGGTCGCCACTCCCTATACCTTTGGCGATGCGAGCCTCACGATTCAGGTGCTCGACGCCGAGGCAAAGCTATTTAAAGTCGTGACAAAGCAGAGTAAGACTAAAAACATTAACCTTCCTTTTCAACAATTTAAAGGAAAGATGGCCGAAGCCCGTCGCGATGGTGATTATCCTAAATGGTTAACGGTGACGGATAAGGAACTACTGGGGGAATTAATCGGTGTCGATGATCCTCATCACCTTAGCACCCGCGCCCTGCTACTTAAGCTAGATGAAATCCCTAAAACCGTTGTAATACTGGAGAGCCAGCCACAGCCGGAGTTAAGCCAAACCAAGAACATCCGCTTTGTGACCTTTACCGACTACAACCAAAATCTGGCCAATCCCTTAAGCGAGTTTGGCGATTCGAGCCTCAATAACTTCCTCTATCAAGATCTTGAGCCATCAAACGCCGAAATCAGTGCGATCCAAGGGATAAAACCTGAGACTGAAAATGGCCATAATCTGTATATTCCCATGTCAGCCGCATTAGCGAGTGCCTGTAAACCTGAAATAGAACAAGGTTTTAAAGAAGGGAAACACGAAGTCACTTGGCTGTTTGAGCATAATGCCCCAAACGGACCAGCCTATACCCTGATGACGCCCGACCGCGAGCGGCAGTTTTTCTACGATAAACACATCCAAGGAAAAATCCATTGCCAAGGTGATATCAGTTGGCAACCCTTAGAGCAGGCAGCTAACCCACGTCCTTGGTTAATCGATTTACAAGCTTGGCTAACAAAAACCGGTTATGGTGACGAGCCGAGTAAAGATCTTAAGAACTACTTTAAAGTCGAGGATGCCCAAGGCAAATCCCTAACGATTCGACTGCCCGAAACCACCGAACTGCGGATTAAAGAGGCGCTGGTCGATGGCCGCTATTTGAGTGTGGAGGGCCCTGCAGCGAAGGTGAGTTATATGACTCTCTCTCAAAACCCCGTAGACATCCCCTATGAATTCACCTTTAAACCTTTGCCATAAAAAGGAGCGGTTATGCGTCTATTTACAGTAAAACTGCTCCTTGGAGCACTGGTACTTATCTGTATCACTCTCAGTGCCAGTGCCAATGCACAAAAGGTGTTACTCGATGCCCATTGGAAGGTTGTCAAAGATGAAAAACAGGCTCAATACTATCTAAAAAAATCGACCGAAGTTATCGACGGAAATTATAAGGCTGAGGTTTATTACAAAAATAACGATATGCTTTTCTGCGCCAGTGCCCTCGCCGATAACAAAATTGGCAAAACCCTCACAAGCGAACAATTTCGCGGTGCTTATCAATGCTACTTTGAGGATGGCAAGCCCTACGAACAAGGCTTTCGCAACGAGCAAGGTCAACTTCATGGCCTGCTCAAAAAATACATTGCCACGGGTCAATTGTATGTTGAATCGCACTATGAAAATGGCGTTAAACAAGGCCTTGAAACGGGTTACTGGGAAGGTGGGAAGATCCGGTACAAAACGACCTATAAAGATGGCAAAGAGGTCGGTATAAGCGAGCTTTTTGATAGCGAGGGCAAGCTTAGGGGCAAAGTCTGTAATAGTGGTACTTGTGTTACCCAGTACTATGACAATGGCAACTTACACGTCGAAATCCCTATGGTGGATGGGCTTACACATGGCAACGAGACCAATTGGGGCTTTGGTAAAATCATTTCGACCCAAGCTTATGTTAAAGGTAAGAAACACGGGGATTACTTCGAATATTTCGCTGATGGCAAGGTAAAGCGCCACTACCGCTACCACAATGATTATAAAGTCGGTGAACAGCTGGATTACTATGAAAATGGCCAGATAGCACAAAAGGAAATCATAGAAGCACCATGGAATGTGACCTTATCGGTTAAATACGATGAAAAGGGTGACATGCTCAGTTCAACCGAAGAAAAACACCAAAACAACAGCTGGGTTTACCGTAAGCATCAACGCTTTAGTGACGGTCAACTTACCTCTAACATCGAAGAAGACAAGCTTAAAAAATGGGTTCTCAACGAAATATTTGAGCAAGGTGAGTTAATTAGCCGCAGCGAGCATATCGATAACCAATTGACCGGTTTATATCTGCAAACCCTAAACCGCAGTCAAACTGTAAAAGTGATTACCCGCGAGTATTTTAAAGAGGGTAAGCGCGAAGGCCCCTACGAAATGCTGAAAATTAAGCATGAAACAGGGGAACAATGGCTGGCCGAGCAAGGCCAATATGCCAACGACAAGCCCTCAGGCAAATGGAAAAAACAACAAGAGGATGCCACCCTCACCTTTAGCTATGATGCCCAAGGCGAGCTCGATGGTGAATTCCGTAATGAGACAAGTTCTGGGCAATTGCTTGAATTAATCAACTTTAACCATGGCAAACCCGAAGGATTAGTACAACGCTACGCCACGAACGGCCAATTGTATGAAAAGGGCGAATACCGCAATGGGCAGCAGGATGGCGACTGGGTGTACACCCATGGCGAGTTCGGTTTCAACCCAAGGCCAAATCCTGAGAGACACTATTGGTACGGACGCTTTGACCAAGGTAAACAAGTCGGCCACTGGGAACTGCGTAATACCGAAGACTATGTGCTTGAAATAGCTAATTATGACGAGCAGAGCAGGCTTCATGGTAAACAATACGAATTTAGGGATAATGGCTGGATAGAAGTGATCAATAGCTTCCATCATGGCGAGTTTTTAAATCGGGAAATACCGCCGCCGGTGATTACCTCGGACCATGTTTTCCCTATTTTTTAGCCTAAGCATATTCGCTTAATCGATTAACTTAACCCTTGGCGCTGTGCACTGTATATAAGTGCACAGCCCGATAAATAAACTCAACAGCAAAAAATTAGGATTCTTGTATAGGCTGCAAACCGCGCGGCCTTAAGACCCAGAACAGAGCAAGGAATCAGCATGTTCAATACGCCATTTCGCTTTATCAGCCTCGCGATTGCGGGAGCCAGCTTAACCAGTGTCCATGTACAAGCAGCGCAAAATCTCTCTTCCATGATGGTCGAAATCCGCCAACAGGACGGAATTCCCAGCTATTACAATCTCGCCACTGGCATGCCCTTAAATGGCGATATCGCCATAGTGCGCGATAACCAAGGCTATACCTTAGGGCAGTTTTCCGAGGGGATCCCTAATGGTAAATGGCAAGTATTTCATACCAATAACAGCAAGCTAGTCGAAGGAAACTATCAGCAGGGTTATCAAGATGGCACTTGGCATATGTTCGATTTGAGCGGCGCAGTTACTGAGGAACAGCAATTTTCCAAAGGCGTGCCCACGGGCGAATGGAAGGAATACAACAGCAGCGGCCATCTCAGCCAAACGACGCGCTATAAAGACGGTAAAAAGGAGCAAGTAAAACGTTTCTATGACAGTGGCAAACTGCAAGCCCAAGAAAGCTACCTCGATAACCTGCGCCACGGGAAATGGGAAAGTTTCTATGAAAACGGCACCTTGTTCCAAAGCCAGAGCTATGCGAACAACCAACTCTCTGGTTCTTATTTAGAACAAAATCCCAATGGACAAGCCACAGTGACGGGCCGCTTCGATGCAGAAGGCCGTCGCCAAGGAGCATGGGAAACCTTTTTCGATGACGGGACTAAATCGAGCAGCAGCCAGTTTAATCTCAATCTGCTCGAGGGTGAAGAACGGACATTTTACCCCAATGGTGAACTCGCCAGCCGCTGCCAATATAGCGCTGGACAACGCCAAGGGAAATGCCAGCAATTTAATGATGCAAGTAAATTACAAGTTGAAGAACAGTATGTTAATGGTGCATTAGACGGGCCACAGCAATATTTTAATGCCGAGGGCATTCTCACCAGTGCTCTCAACTATAAACAGGATCAACTCGCTGGTACGCAAAAATATTTCCACAACAACGGCCAACTTAAAGAATTACGTAACTACCAAGACTCAAAGCAGGCTGACAATGGCCAATACCCGCTTCATGGACCATCGGAGCGTTATGATGCCGAAGGTCATCTGCTCGAAAAAAGCCACTACGACATGGGAATTAAGGATGGCCAATTTGAGCGCTATCACGCTGGCAAGCTGCAATCCTCCGAGCAATGGCGACAAGGGCAGCGTCACGGTGAATCACGCCGTCACCACAACAATGGCAAGCTGCGGACGCTAGATCAATACGTTGAAGGTAAACCAACAGGGAAATCAGAAACCTATTTTGACGACGGCACAGTGAGTGAGCGCGGCGAACGTATCGATGGCCAATGGGTCGGAAAATATGAGTCATTTTACGATAACGGTAAACCTCGGGAAGTATCTCACTACGCACGGGATAAAAAAGACAATGCCAGTCGTTACCCTCTTGATGGCCATTTCGCCCGCTGGTATGCCAATGGTGATCCCAATGAAGAAGGCACATATCAAAGCGGCAATAAAGAAGGCCTATGGATACAGTACAGCGAAGGCCTGAAACAACGGGAGCAAACCTTCGCCAATGGCAAACTTAATGGTAACTATACAGAGTATTACCACGGACGCCGCCGTGTGACAGGGGAGTATTTGGACGACCAAAAAACCGGTCTATGGACGGATTATCGCTACGAAGAAAAAGACCCTACCTATGGCACAATCCCCGAGGGGAATATCCAGCAAAAAAGCCATTGGCAGGAAAACAAGCGCCATGGAATTCGAGAGTTTTACAGCTTTAAGCAAGTGGTTTACCGCTCAGAAACCTATGATAAAAATGACAAAACAGGCCCGTATGCCGAGTACTATCCCAACAATGGCCAACTAAAACTTAGCGGTGCTATGGATAAAGGTAATCAAACTGGATTGTGGGAAAGTTGGTTTGAGGATGGGATGCAAGCTGCTAGCACTGAGTTTTTAGAGGGTCAAAACCATGGCCAAACGAAAGAATATTACAGTAACGGCCAACTCAAATTAGAGGCAACTTATGCTAAGGGTTCGCTTGATGGTCAAGTGAAGCAATATCACCAGAACGGTAAGCCAGAACTCGTTGAAACCTGGGTGAAAGGCCAAAAAGAAGGCGATGCTAGCTATTACCACAACAATGGCAAGTTAGCCGAACAAGGCACTTATCTTAGGGATCGCAAGGAAGGTCTATGGCAAAGTTTTTGGCCTAATGGTGAAAAACGCACTGAAGGCAGTTATCTCAGCGATCGAGAATCAGGGGATTGGAATCATTATGATCAACTCGGCAAGCTGATTAAAACAGAACACCATGGCTAGCTTAAAAATGGGGTTTTAGATTAAAAAGCGATCTAGTTCAAACATTTATCCTTAACTCCAAATCTAAAGGAAGTTTCATGCAAAGTGTGCCATAACCAGTGTCTATACTAACGGCCTTTTTTTTCGTTTAGGACAAATTGCCTATGAAGACATTTATGAAAGACGAGTTAGCCCTGCTACTGGGAATACTGACCTTAGTATTCTTTAAAACCGGTGGCGATAGCTTACTCGCCGATGGCACCGCCCTCTCGACCTATATTCCCGTTTCACTCGCCCTATTGGGTGTAGTGACTTGGGCTATTTTCTCTGTGGTACGCCACTCAGATGCACTAGCGATTAAGCTTGGCGATCCCTATGGCACCTTAATCTTAACTTTATCGGTCATTTCACTCGAAGTGGTGATGATCTCCTCCGTGATGCTGACCGGAGAACCCAACCCTGTCATGGCGCGCGACACTATGTTCGCCGTCGTCATGTTGATCATCAATGGCTTAGTGGGCTTTACATTATTACTTGGCGGCTGGCGTTACCATACCCAGCATTTCAATTTAGATGGCGTAAAATCCTATCTCGTGGCGATTATCCCCCTCGCCCTACTCTGTTTAGTACTGCCTAATTTTACCGAAGGTGGCACTATTGGCGGCATGTCTAAAGCCATGTCTTGGATGCTGATCATTATTTCGATTCTGCTCTATGGCGTCTTTTTAGTGGTACAAACGAAGAGCCACAGCCATTTCTTTGTCGATGCCGATCATGAAGACCATGAGGAACACCACGGCATACTACGCAGCAATGCTTACCATACGATTCTATTAATTGGCTACTTGCTCGTGGTCATTTTGCTGGCAAAAACCTTAGCTATGCCTATCAATTACAGCGTAGCAACTCTAGGCGCTCCACAGGCATTAGGCGGCTTTATTGTGGCCTGCTTGATTTTATCCCCCGAAGCTGTGGGAGGCTTTAAGGCCGCGTTAAACAATCAATTACAGCGGGCAATGAATCTGTATTTTGGCTCAGTGCTCGCGACGATTGCACTCACAGTCCCCGCGGTATTAATTATTGGCAGCGTGATAGATCAAGAAGTCCATTTAGGCCTGTCACCCGCCGACATGGTGCTGTTAATCACCAGTTTAATGGTCTGTAAGGTAAGCTTTAGCAGCGGTCGCACCAATGCACTGCACGGCGCGACTCATATAGTGTTGTTTATCGTTTACTTGTTCTTAATGTTTGAACATGCCTAAATTTTATTAAATCCAAGGCCGAGCGTGATTTATTTGCGTCTCGGCTTTACGCTTTTCTCATCCAGATTGACCCGCAGTAAGAGTACAAACCAAACTAAAGCGCCAACAACAAACCAGATAAAAATCCACACTAACTTATGGCCATTACGAGCCTCAAATGGCTCAAATTTAGGCATAAAAATCGTTTGATGTTCAGCTTGATAAAGCGGACTTTTTTGTGCGGCGCTGAGCAACTCTGAACGAAGAGAGGATGGGGCTAATCGTTCAAGGTAAACAAAACTCTGGGGGTCCAATTCATTGAACTCATTTAGGGATTTAGCCAAAAACGCTTTGAATTGCGCTTCTTTCTCATTGGGTTCAAGTCGATTACTGATCTCCTGCTGATAAACTTTACCATACCAAGCGAGGGCCTTAGCATGCCAACTGTCTGCACACTCTGCAAAAATCGGCATAGCGATATACAGTGCCATATTTAAGTGACTACTATGTTTACCTGTAACCTCTAGGCTTCGCTGCAAACCAATTTGCGTCTTATCAATATAAGATTGCTGCAACTGATAATACTGAGTATTTTTATGGAGATACAATTCTTGTATCGATGCTAATTGCGTTAACTTCCCCGTGGCAGTCTTGAGATATTCCTGCGCAACAATGCAAGGAACAGCCATTAATTGCACCGCGATCAATAAATAGAAAAAGCGCGAATTGTCTTTAACAAACTTGAGTCGTTTTAGCCTAGGTCGGATATAAATGATCGACAATAACCAAGACAGTATCTGCGGCAGCCACAAATTAACGATATCTTCATCTAGGCTAAAAAACTCAAGGTTAACCAACAACAGCCAATGGACAAAACTGTAACCAGAAACAAATAACAGGCTGAGAAATAAGAAGGGAAAATAGATAAGTTGAATTTTTTTTAAAAATACATCCACACGAATGTCATCCTTGAGAACATAAAATAACGACTATGGTACGCTCAAATCCATCATAAATTTACCAAAATTGAATAGAAACTCAAAGCGTTAAAACATAAAGGCCAGATTGATTGCTCATCTGGCCTTTATGTTTGTACTTTTATAAAGCTGCAACCGAGAAACTAGGTCTCACTCAACTTAGCTAATTGCTGCTGGCTACGTTGTTTCTTGTATTGCTTAGCTTCAGCAGGAATAGGAGTGACTTTGCCAGTCTCTAACCAGTTACGTAAACGGTTAGCATCCGCAATATGAGTATATTTGCCGTAAGCATCGAGCACGACAAATGCCACTTGGCGTTTTGCCATTTCAGTACGCATCACAAGGCAATGCCCTGCTGCATTCGTAAAGCCTGTTTTGGTTAGATGAATATCCCAGTTATCTTTATAAACCAAACGATTGGTATTACGAAAATCTAAACTGTATCTTGGGTTGGCAAAGGTTACCGTCTTCTTCTCGGTCGAACTCAGCTGGCCTAGCATAGGGTACTTTTCACTGGCCTTAAGTAATACAATCAGATCACTGGCACTCGAAACGTTTTTATAGGATAAACCTGTAGGTTCAACATAGCGGGTATTTTTCATTCCCAGCGCTTTTGCTTTGGCATTCATCGCCTTAATAAAAGCTTTATGACCACCGGGATAATGATGTGCAAGACTTGCAGCGGCACGGTTTTCTGATGACATTAAGGTCAGTAATAACATTTCTTTACGGCTGATTTCACTGCCGATACGAACTCGAGAATAAACACCTTTCATTTCTTTGGTATCACGGATATTTACCGCAAGCTTTTGCTCCATAGGTAACTTTGCATCCAACACCACCATAGCTGTCATCAACTTAGTGACAGATGCAATTGACATTACTGCATTAGGATTATTGGAATAAAGCACTTCATTGGTTTTTAAGTCCACGACTATCGCACTACGTCCTGCAATTTCTTGCTTTAATGGTGCTTGCTTCGTTTTTGCTGTCGATTGAGTTTTGGTGCTTTTATATGCGACAGAGGCCGAATCGGCTGAATGCGCTGTCGTGGCAACGGTGAGACTGCTGCACGCAAGAATAAAACTACTGAGCAGAAAACGGATCTTCATATAGATTTCACTGAATAGATAAGGGATCGATTGTGCTATGGCACAGGTTTTGGCTAAGTATAGGAGTTCTACAGTGAAAGAAATAGA
Organism: Shewanella sp. M-Br; assembly: GCF_036245925.1. Classification (NCBI taxonomy): domain Bacteria; kingdom Pseudomonadati; phylum Pseudomonadota; class Gammaproteobacteria; order Alteromonadales; family Shewanellaceae; genus Shewanella; species Shewanella sp. M-Br. Next base: position 194,471 of record NZ_BJBV01000003.1, on the reverse strand, counting down.
ATGCAATTAGACTTTTATCAGTAAGATCAGCACTTTCTTCTCAATTTTTTTATATAAAACCAGCTTAACCTGTCACCAATTCAGAGCAATAAAGCATCTAGATCTAGGCTTTTCAATTACAGTAGAGACAAAATCTTAGAAAGAGGCTTTTTTCAGTAGAATAATTTGAAATGAAAATAATGGGCGACTTTTTGCACTTTTAACAAAAGTCCCTGTACAACAGTGGTTTCAAGCATCTAAATACGTCATTTTAGGCGAATGAAAGCGTTAACATACGCCCTAAAATGTCGCGTTATAGCATCTTATCCGCTAGCGTAAGACAAATTCGAGTAAGGCTTCAGTATCTTCGCTCTCTTGTATCAGTTGGTCTGTCAGCACAAAACCGTGTCTGAGCAGCACTCGCTGTGAAGCTAAATTATGTTTAGCCACATGGGCAAAGAGGGGTCTTAAACTGACTAAAGGCAAAAATTGCGCTAAGGTCTGTGTCGCGATACCTTTGCCCCAATATTCACGGTCAATCCAATACCCTATCAGCGCTTGTCCATCACTTTGCCAATGCCCAATATTGCCCACAAACTTGCCATCGACCAATATCGCCCTTGGTAATGCATTCACTTGTCCCAGAATATTTTGATGCCAATGTTTAAAAAACGCTTCTCGATCTCGAGGAGGAAATTGAGCAAGCTGGTTAGCAATGGGATCGCTTTGATGCACAAAAATAGCTTCAAGATCACTTTCAATAATCGGGCGTAAACTCACGCTGTATTGCGTGTTTGGTTGTTTGTCTGACTTACTAGACATAGGTATCACCATTAATACTATGTATTTCAACTTGGTACAGCATGCCACATTTTATGAAGGTAAGCTCAAAAAAAAAGCGCATAACCGAGAAGGAGTTAGCGCTCGAAGAGGCAAATTTGCCGAAATTGAGGTGTGTAAATTCAAGCCATAAAACTCACACGATAGCATTCAAAGCCTAGATAAAAATCAATGCAAAAACGGGTGCGCCTAATACCATAGCGATACCAATAAAAATCATAGTCAAACTGGCGATAACGCCCTCTTGCTTGCCGATTTCATTGGCTTTTGCGGCGCCCGCACCATGGGCTGATGCCCCTAGAGCAACACCTTTACCTAACGAAGTACGAATACGCATAAATTTAAATAAGGGATCGCACACCAAGATGCCAATAACGCCTGTAATTAACACCATCATAGCCGTCAACTCAGGCACGCCGCCAAAGGCACTGGTCGCCTCCATCGCGAAGGGCGTCGACACCGAACGTACCAGCAAACTCTTAGACAATTCCACCGGTAAAGGCACAAACTTCACCAGCAGCCAAGAAGACATCATCCCTAAAAACAATCCCGCCGTCACACCTAAACCAATCGTCAGCGGATACTGGCGGATCAAGTTACGCTCACGATAAATCGGCAAAGCAAAGGCGATAGTTGCTGGCGCTAACATGGCCATTAACCAATGGGTGTATTCAAAATAGGTTGGCAGCGGGATTTTAAGATTAAACACCAATAAGGTAATCACTATTGGCGCTAACACTATGGGCGCTAACCACCAGACTCTATGGTACTTATAGAGACGCTTGGCACCGAAGTAACAGAATACGGTCAGCAATAAGCTGAATAAGGCTAATCCCGTCTGCGACAACACAAAATCCACCACTCTTGAGTCATTCATAACTAAGCTGCCTTAGCGTGGCGACGGGCTTGCTTTTTGATGTTCAGTTGGCGCTCAAAACGAAACACTCTATCGACCACAAAGCCTGTACCAAACATCACACACACACTGCCCATCACTAAAGTGAACAATATATTGGTGCCGTATTGCTCAAACAAACCTTCGTACTTAATAACGGATATCACTGGCGGGATGAAAAACAGCAATAACTCACCAATCAACCAAGCGGCGCCCAGTTGTACGGCATTTTCAGGAATGAGTTTAAAACCTAATAAAAATAAGAGTATACCTAAGCCAATCACACTCCCTGGAATAGGAGAATGTGCCCAAGTGGCGAACCAGTGACATGCGAAGGACAGTAAACAGAAGAGGCCGATTTGGCTTAATAACAAAGCCCAATGTCGACACTGACGTATTGCGGCTTGTGGGAATGACATGATTTTCTCGGTTAGAACAAAGTTTTCTATAGGGCTATTCTAGGCTTGCCTATTTGATAAAAAAAATGAATATTAAGAATGTAATGCATGAATTTTAAGAATACATTTAAAGGTGAACCTTAATGGACCTCAAAGTTATCCGCTATTTTATCGAAATCGTCGATGCTGGAGGCTTCGGTAAAGCCAGCGAAAAAGTCCATCTCACCCAACCTGCACTATCAAAAGCCGTACGCCAATTGGAAGAGGAGCTAGACCTCATCTTACTCGAACGCGGTAAACGCGGCACCCAAGTCAAACTCACGCCCGCGGGCGAAGTTGTTTATCGACATGGCAAAGAGTTACTCGCTGGCCGACAACGCATGCTCGCTGAACTCACAGCCCAACGCAGCTTAACCGCGGGCGAACTCAATCTCGGATTGGCTCCTCTAGGGAGTGCCGAAATTTTTGCCCCGATTATTGCCAAATATCGCCAGCAATATCCGCAGATAGAGATGCACTTACTCGTCCGTGGCGGTGTAGAGCAAACCGCGGCAATCCAAAAGGGCGAAATTGAACTGGCTACTGGGATTATTGATTTTGATGAGGGTTATGACGGCATACGCGTGTTTAACGATCCTATGGTAGTAGTGCTGCCTAAGGAAAATCCGTTATCCACCCGACAGATATTATCGTTTAGCGATCTCAGTGCCGACCCTCAGGTGATGTTCGAAACCGAATACACTCTCTACCAATTAGTGCTCAATGCCTGCAGACACGCCGGATTTGTCCCTAAAAACATTACCCGCGTTAGCCAAGCCGATTTCGGTATTGCCTTAGTCGCCGCGGGCACAGGGGTTATGGTATTACCGCGCTCCATCGCGCGGCGCTACAGCGTGTCAGGCGTCGTAAATATCCCGCTGGCGAGTGACGAGCTGCGCTGGGAGTTATCCCTCTTTTGGCGCAAAGACCAAGTCTTATCCTTCGCGGCTCAAGCCATGATCGCCTTAGTCGAGAAGCACTTAACCCATAAATAACCCTATTCTTACCAAGGAACCACTAAGCTTAAACGCACTAGCGTATCGCTATCCCATGGCAGAATAGGCAAATACTCAGCCGAGTTAACATCGACTTTGGCATAGTGGTCTAAATTGTATTGCGTGTGTTCGGCGCTCAGCACAAGCAGGCTGTCAGGCCGCCAAAAATCGGTTTGGTAACTCAGTTCAAAGCGATATTGATTCTCTAACCATTGGTCTTCGTCTTGCCAGGTTTGTGCGGCAACCTGTATATGTAGCTTAGGCGTCACATTTGCCCCTACACTTCCCATAAAGGTATAAGCAAACGTACCATTCCCAAAATCGCCACGATCGTAACCTCGAGTTCTAGGCACATCGTCATCGATTTCGAGATAGTAATAACCCGTACCCGCCTTGAACTGGGCCTGTAATGCTTGCCCGTCAAAGTTAGCCGTCAACCCAGGAAATACCTTAGCTTGTTTCTCAACCGAGCTAACGGTATTACGCTTTCCCTGTAAATCGAACTGCCAGCCGAATGAAAACGCGGGATTAACACGATAAAGTTCACCGCTCGCGGCATAGGCAGACTTAAACCACACAGGGATGTGGTCAGGGTCGAGTTTATCGACATCTGCGTCTATATAGGCATCCAGCGCCGCCGTCAGCAAAATATCGCTTTGGGTTTTATGTTCTAACAATAGACTCGCATTCACCCCTAAGGTGTGAGAATCCTCGACCACAAAATCATGGCTGCCTAAGCTGTAATGCCACTGAGTTTGCTCTTCGGCCTGCAGTGCACTCGATAAGCACAGGGCTAAACACACTAATGCTGAGTTGAGATAGTTCACTTTTGACTCCTGAAATATCGTTTCTAGCTTGATAATCAAATCAGCCAGAGGATTAAACTGCATAAAATAGGAATAACACCAACTAAGGTTGCCGTTAAAGAGCGGCTAAACTAGCCAATTTAATCAAAGAATAATAGGCGATAGTTCAAATTATGACACTCTCATTGAGAAGCCACTAATAAACACTACAGAAGTATAGATAGCCAAAAACCTAACAGTAACAATAGTTATAGACCAAAGCACAATAATTCAACCCAGAAAAAACAACTTACACACAAATTTGTACAGGAAAGCAGCGCCCCTCAATCTTGCGACTGAAAACCGCAAAATAGAAATGAATTTTTAATCAAATTAACAGCATAATTATTGACACTTAATGCTCATCTGCCTATAGTCGCCACACTGATAGTGAAATCGAACAAGAGAGTCTTAAATGAAAAAGTCCATGTTATTAGGCGGCCTGACCTTAACTGCCACCTTGTTGTTAGCTGGATGCGGAAAAAGCGATGACGTGTTAGTCGTTGGCACTAATGCCGCCTTCCCTCCTTTTGAATATGTTGGCGGCCAAAGTGGCGATGAAATCAAAGGCTTTGATATCGATCTGGCCAAGCAAATCGCTAAAGATGCGGGCAAGACACTGAAAGTCGAAAACATGAAGTTTGATTCACTGATCGTCGCACTCAACTCTGGCAAAATTGATTTTATCGCCTCGGGCATGACAATTACCGCTGAACGTCAAGCAAACGTCAACTTCTCTGAGCCTTACTACGAAGCGACCCAAGTGGTACTGGTTAATAAAGATAACAATAGTATTCATACGCTTGAAGATATTAAAGGCAAACACTTTGCGGTGCAGTTAGGCACAACTGCTGACATCATGTCGAAGAAATACACCCAAAATATCACCGCCTTTAATACGGGTTTCGAAGCCATTATGGAGCTTAAAAATTCAAAGGTAGATTTAGTGTTATTCGACAGCGAACCTGCCGCTAACTATCTTGCTAAAAATCCTGAATTAAAGATGATCAAACTGGATTTTCCTGCTGAGTTTTATGGTTTCGCCGTGTCAAAAGAGCAGCCTGAACTGCTGGCGAGCATCAATAAAACACTGGCTAACATGAAAGCCGACGGCCAATATCAGACGCTCGTTTCTGCCCATATAAAGTGATATCAGCATGATAGACGCAATTAATACCTCGCTGTTTAGCCCGATTGGCGAAGATGGCATGATAGGCATACTGCTGATATTAAATGGTTTGAAAGTGACGTTAATCGTCACTTTCTTCGCCATGTTATTAGGCGCAGTGTTAGGCATTGGCACCACCTTTATGAAGATGTCGTCTAAGTGGTATATCCGCTTCCCCGCCAATCTTTATGTCGGTGTGATCCGTGGCACCCCAGTAGTTGTGCAATTAGTGATCCTTTACTTCATCGTGCTTTCAGCCTTAGATGTCGATAAGATCACCGCCGCCATTATCGCTTTTGGTCTCAATAGCGGCGCGTATATTTCTGAGATAATCCGCGCAGGGATTCAAGCCGTTGATAAAGGTCAAACCGAAGCGGCACGTTCACTTGGCTTGTCCCAAGCAATGACCATGAAATCGATTATTCTGCCCCAAGCGATTAAGAATATTCTGCCCGCACTTGGTAATGAATTTATCGTGCTCCTCAAGGAAACCGCCGTCATTGGCTTTATCGGCGGCGTTGACCTTATGCGCGCCGGTGAAATCATCCGTAGCCGTACCTTCGAGGACAGTGTGCCCTTATTTACCTGCGCCCTTATTTACCTATTCCTGACCTACAGCTTCACATTTGTGCTGTCGAAATTTGAAAAGAGGTTGAAACAAAGTGATTAAAATAACCAACCTGCATAAAAACTTCGGCGATAACCAAGTGCTCAAGGGCATTAGCGAGCATATTCGTCAGGGCGAAGTGGTGAGTGTGATCGGCCCAAGCGGCAGTGGCAAGAGTACCTTTTTGCGCTGTATCAATCTGTTAGAGCAGCCAAGCCAAGGCGATATCGAGATTGAAGGTCAATTGATCACAGCGCCAAACGCCTGCGTAGATAAACTGCGGCAAAAAGTGGGCATGGTGTTTCAAAACTTTAACCTGTTCCCCCATAAAACCGTCATCCAAAACATCACCTTAGCGCCCATTAGTCTAAAACTGATGACGCCAGCTCAAGCCGAGACCAAAGCCCTCGACCTACTGGCACAGGTTGGTTTAAGTGACAAAGCCAATGCCTACCCCGCCAGTTTATCGGGCGGCCAAAAGCAAAGGGTCGCCATTGCCCGCGCATTAGCGATGGAACCAGACTTGATGCTGTTCGATGAGCCAACATCGGCACTCGATCCTGAAATGGTCGGTGATGTATTAGACGTGATGAAAGACTTAGCGCTAAAGGGCATGACCATGGTCATTGTCACCCACGAAATGGGCTTTGCGCGCGATGTATCCGATCGAGTGATCTTTATGGACGGCGGTTATGTAGTCGAATCTAGTCCACCAGATGAGCTATTTAGCCACCCGAAAGAAGCCCGTACCCAAGCGTTTTTAAGCAAGGTACTCCGCTAGCTTAAGCGGCTTAAGTCCTGTCACTCACGCTCACTGTCATGACCTTTATAAGTACGTGCAGTGAGCGAAGAATTCAAATTAGGATCCCAACATTCAACGTTGATGACAAAGACTAAATTAAACAAGTCAGGATACAATCATCTTTCACAACACCATAAAAATTATGCCTTTGAATTAATAGGTATTAAACAAAAGCTAAATAGCCGTTTATCTGTTCAGGGAGTTTATTGTCATTGTGTCTCCAGCGACACGCCGTGAATATGTCCTTATAGGCTCGACGGCGACATCCATGTCGCCAACGGTCACTGGTGCCCCAATGCCAATTTTAACTACCAGTTTTGCTATATATACGTAAAAAGCTAGTAGACATAAATGGGTTAGAATTCTTGCTCTAATCTATGATTTTCGGATTAAATTTTCTATGGATTAACGCCGCGCTCTAGGACAAACCGAAGCGCAGCGTAGATTTGTCACAGAGCGCCTTGTTATGCGCTTGCCGCTTCACTTAAATCAATCTCCATTGGAATCTGATATGAATTTGTGTAAAGGCTAGCTTTAAATGATGCCCTCGGCGTGATCAAGACTTTTCCATCTTTTACTGAAATTGTACCTACCAGAGGAAATATATCCGATGGCCCCTTAAGATCAACAAACCTTTTAGTGAAAGTAGTACCTGTTTTGTGGTTAATGTATTTTACAAGCCCATGAGATGCTTCGCCATTTGGGCGCAATTTATATGAAACCAGAACCGAATATGACTTAGTATGTTTTGCCTTAACCGGAAGCTCGACCGCAGAACCAAATCTTTCCACCTCGTTTGAAGCAAGCTTGATTTTTTCGGTTTTTTCTATGCTCAACTTACAAAGGTGCTCAAGACACTCAAAGGTACTGCGAATTACAAATTGTTCAAGTTCGGACTCATTTAATGATTTTAATTTCTCAAAATTTACACCACAGTCTATATACCTAAGCCACTTTTCTGGTGTTCTATCGGAAAAAACCATCGTGCCTTCTGGAATAGCATTTGTGTAGTTTACATATAGGTGATCGAATTCTCCGAGGGATAATCCATTTTCACCAAGTATTGTGGCTATGCGAGCACCCCAGTAATGAAGCAGCTTAGGAAATTTGAAAAATCTAGAACAACTCGAAGGTAGACTCTTACCTGTCTCATATAGGGAGTCGCTAGCGTAATACCTAATATCTATTAATGCTTTTTCCATTTATATATCCGATCTCTCTTCACGCATAGCCGCAAACAGCTGCTTTGTATTGGATTGTTTTGCGGTAGCGTAGCAAAACAAGGAACGAAAAAGCCATCAGGCTGGTTTGCATTGTTATGTGTTACTCACAGAATGGACAAAATAAGTTGTTCATGAAGTCTAGTGGATCAATATTACAGCTAGGTAGTAGAACCGTAACTCTACCGTGCTTTTGACATTCTATTTCTTGGAAGCCACCTTCTGCTTTTAAAGTACTTATTTCCAGATCGCTCCAGCCGCACCAAGGGCAACATTTTATCTCAGCTTCAGTGATAGCAGCAATTTCCTGCTCCCAGTTACACTCTCCGCAATGGACTTTGCGAATCGTTCTGGCTTCTGTGAGGTTTATTACTTTGGGTCTTTCGATCATTAAGATTCCCCTACACATAACGTTGGGTATAAGCGGATCCGCGTTAGCGAATAATAAATCAAGCCATCCATTTTAAACCAACAACATAATGCACTTTTGGTTTGCCTTCAACCAGCGATGGCTTTGTTAAGTAACTGAAATCATTCAGCTGTGCAGGATGTTCATTGGAAGTAAGATATTCCGATAATACCTATTCTTGCTCCCAATTATCCCCTTCTCGGCGACAAACATAGTCATAGTAAAGGGTGGAACCAAAGGGCTGAAATTCCATCTCAATGCCGTTTTCGTAATACTGACCATTTTCGCAGTCCATTCTGTCATTAAGTCGTACTAAGGCATCATGAATACCACCACGTCTAGCATTAATAAGCATCTTGACGAGAATCTCTCTTTGCTGGACAGTTAGTGACGTTAAGAACTCATTTATTTCTGAATTTTCCTGCCTGTTTGGATAGCTCCCTTCTTGCAAGACCCATTTTTCAAATACTCCATCATGTAACTGAGCAAACTCGTCAACAAAGCATTTCCACAATTCAACTGAACTCATTTTTTCTCCTGAAAGCATAACGCAGTGCCCATGCGCGTAAACTTGTAAATGCCGCAGGCCTCGAATGCCTCACTCTGTTATGTGTCTGCTGCTTCATTAAACAAAATCCTGTTTGAAAACGGATCTGTTACAGTAAAGCAACGATCGCCCCAAGGCGCATCTTCAATACTAGGTTTGTTGTATTTATATGGCTTAGAAGTCACATGAGCAAACAATTGATCAAGTTCACTCACATTCACAAAAATCTTACAGCCAGGAGTACAGTCGCCTGAATGTTCACTCAAGTGCAAAACAAAATTGCCAAGTGAAACTTGTATATAAATCGGGTAGCCATCCTCAAAGCGATGTTCCCAATCTAATTCCATCCCCAGAAAGCCAAGGTAAAACTCTTTGGCTTTATCTTCATCAAAGATCCGCATAATTGGGATTGTCTGAAACTTCATGCCATCTACTCCATCACACATAAGCTTTGTCTAGTGCGCATAAACACCCAGTTTCAAATTTTTTTTGAAACTAATACCTGCCTTGATCACATTGTTTTTTACTTAAACCTGCTTAAAATGCTGCCATTGAATTTGTATTCCTTAATGATTTGGAGCCGTTACATGAGTGATTTAAGTTTCTTCGCCAAAAAGCGCTACACCACTAAGGCCTTTGATCCAACTAAGACTATTCCTGCGGATAAAATAGCAGAAATCAAAACCTTATTGCAGTACAGCCCATCATCGACTAACTCACAGCCTTGGCATTTTGTGTTAGCAAGTACGGCGGAAGGTAAAGCGTTAGTTGCCCAAGCGACCGAAAACTATGCGTTTAATACCCAAAAAATTCTCGATGCTTCCCATGTGCTCGTACTCTGTGCTCGTGCTCAATTAGATGAAGCACACTTACTGCAAGTACTCGAGCAAGAAGCGAAGGATGGCCGTTTTGCTAATGAAGAAGCCAAGCAAGGCCAACATAATGGCCGTTCTTTCTTCGCGAATATGCATAAATTTGAGCTGAAAGATGCCCAGCATTGGATGGAAAAACAAGTCTACTTAGCACTTGGCACTTTAATGCTCGGTGCAAGTGTATTAGATATTGATGCGTGTCCGATCGAAGGTTTTGATGCCACTAAAATGAATCAAGCCCTAGGCTTAAGAGAGCAAGGTCTAGGTGCCTGCGTGGTTGTAGCCTTGGGTTATCACTCAGAAAATGATTTCAACGCTAAATTGCCTAAGTCTCGCTTAGATCAAGAAGTGATCTTCACCGAGATCTAGTCCTTCACTCTATGTGAAAATAAGCATGCCCTTGATTTTATGTGATATAAACAAGGGCATCATGTCTAAAACTAGCCCTCTCTTAACTACCTTCCCCTAAAACTTAACTGCTGTTAACGGCTTATTTACGCCGAGAAACCATCTAAAGTAGGAGTAAACCACCACGGTATTGCTCTAAAATTCATCTTTGCCTACACTTTGCCTCTATGGCATGATTTGCTGCACAGTCCAGAACGGCATAGCTTAGTGGATCATCATTTATCGTCGCCTTTCGAGTCATCTTTGTTGCAGCCCAGCAGTTTTATCGGCGCATTGGTAACACTCACAATTTAGGATGGGACAGTCAGTATGTTATTTGCCAAACCCTCACTCACTGAAGAACCTCAATCGATTCGAGTTGCAAACACTAAGGGCGATAACCCACTGATCTGGCCGTTGCTTACGGTTTTACAAGCCTCAAATCAAAGTTGGAAAATCCATCACTTAGCCACTGAATTACAAACCCAAGGGCTGATCCACCAGCTTGATGAAAATCCGGGTAACGATTTATTCAAACGTAACTTCCTACTGATGAACGCCCTGTTTGAACTGCAGGAAATATTACTGCCCAAGCAATGGCTACAAGTCAAAGCCATGGAAATTCAAATCTTCCGCCTAGTACCATCAAACGTTAACCTGCTGATAATGCAAGATACTTCCCTGCGTGAGTATTACCTTGATTGGAATAACTACGACACTAGCGAAAACGTAGTACGAGAATTACTTGAGGCATTCTGGAGCAATTATAAGAGCTATATTGGCTTAAATATCAATCTGATGAACAAAGGTAACGCGCTGCGAGTTTTCGAATTAGACGAGAGTGCTACCGCCCGTGATATCCGCAAGCAATGGCGTCGTTTAGCGCTCAAATGGCACCCAGACAGGCCCGATGGCGATGCGGCGCGTTTTCGCGAGGTGTGCGAAGCTTGGCAGTCGCTTAGGGATATTGCGTAAGAATTTAGCCAGTGATGATGCAGAACTGGGCTTTAATCAACATGCACCGACTTAGCGATGCGATCCTGTCTACAGTCCTGCCAAATCTAAGGTAAAACTTCCATTGAGATCACAGATTTAGCCTACTAGCTTCATGTCAATTCAGTCATAATTAAGCCTTTCCATTTAACCTGAACCTATGTGTCAACGCTGGCATTTTGGCTAGCTTAACTCCTAGGTTGAAGCTCACTCTATCTCTTATGTTGACCGTTGAATGTCAACGATAACAACGACTGACATTGTGAATTCAATCCCACCGAATTTGAGGAAACTATGATTAAACAATTAGCCTTGGCTGTAACCTTAGCGATTGCACCATTGAGCACCTTTGCCGCCAATTTTGTAGAAGGCACACATTACACTCAAATCTCGACCAAAGCGCCTAGCAGCGAACCAAAACTCACTGAATTCTATTCATTTTATTGCCATAACTGCTTCAATATGGAAACCAACTATTTGCCTGATATCAAGGCGAACCTCAACAAACAGATAAGTTTCGACAATAAGCATGTCGACTTTATGAATAGCGACATTGGCACCGAAGTGATGCGTTCATTAGCCGTGATCCAAAGCGTTGATAACAAAGACGCCTTAACCCATGCCATGTTTACCGCAATCCAAGGTGCAGAGGGCGCAAACGGCCACGATCATAGTGCACCTGGCCATCAGCACGAGCCGCAAATTAACAGCCGTGATGACATCAAAAAAGTCTTCGCCCAATTTGGTGTCGATGCTGCTAAATACGATGAATTAGCCGATAGCAAAAGCACTAATGAAAAGCTTTCCCTCTGGCGCACCCAGCAGAATGAATTCAAAATCGACAGCGTACCCGCCTTTATCGTGAACGATAAATATGCAGTAAATTTAAACAGTATCAAAACCTTAGATGAGTTAATTGGGTTAATTAACTACCTTGCAGTTGAGAAAGATGCCGCCCCCGCTAAAACCTCATCGGGTGGCAGTCTAGGCTGGTTATTTCTAGTCTTCGCCGCCGCAATTGGTGTGATCCGTCAGCAACGTCTTAGCTAATTCAAAACAATTGTTGAAATAAAAAATGGCCTCCAAATTAGGAGGCCATTTTTATGCGTGTTCAATCCAAGCTATCGATATAAGCGCTCAATATGGGTTCTGAAGTTTATTGCCGAATAAAATCAAGAATATGGCTCGCAGCCAAGACGAGATGTAGGAGCAAGAAACCAATAAAAGCCTGCGCAAAGACTTGGTGATAACCACGCCATGTCAGTGCCGTTGGCGTCCCTTGAACGATAAACCAAACTAGACCCGTAACCCCTGTAGCCACCAGCAACAGCATGCCAATACCTTCTATGGCACTAAACAGCCCTTTGCCACCAGCCACGGGGAATTTGCCTTTAGCAAGTCCAACAATATCTTGCTTTAACTGTGCCCAATCGCCCGCCAACCAGCCAAAGTATTGGTGCCACTTGCCACGCAAGATATTGCTGAGTAAGAAAAGAATCCCAAGCACAGTGCACGCTAAACCTAAATATACATGCAAATAATCCCAAAAACTGGCGTTATCGGGTATCCGTCGGCCCATAAAAATCCACGGACTGGAACACACGAGTAAAATAGTCAACACGACAATCCACACATGCAGTTGCGCCATAATGACTCGGCACAAGGAGCGAAGTTTAGTCATCATACTGATCATATTTAATGCTCCTTTGCCCTTGTGACTAAGACATGCATACAGCTTGCAGGGCGCGAATAGAATAGGGCTAAATGAAGCACCGAAATTTGATATCAAGCTTAAGCGTTGTGGATCTGCTCACCAAACTCAGTCACTTTCTGCCAATCCGTGTATTCAACATTGGTAACAGGGTCCGTAGGTCCTTTCGTTAACCACATGATGAAACGGATAATATTTCTATCTAAAGCGTTATAGCCTTGGTAATTCAAGTTACCCCCAAAAACGCGCAGCAATTGTGGCCGCCAAGTGGTTTTACTTAAAAATGCCTGCATGTAAGGATTGGTCTCTGGGGTGTTTTTCTCGGGTTTACGTGCCACTAAGCTGACAGAGAAAAAACCACTGACCTTATCCGTCAATACGGCTTGATGCTTTTCAATAAACTCGTACAAACTTGGGTTATGTTTACCATGGCGAATACTGGCGCCTATGATGATTTTGTCGAACTCAGTGAGCACTGGAGCGGCCTTGATATCGGCAGTAACCACTTCATTACCCAAAGCCATTAACTGCTGTGCGAGCTTTTTAGCAATCTTTTGGGTTTGGCCGTGAACACTAGAGTAAATGATAAGAATTCTTTTCAATTTAGCCTCGATTAATCCCAAGCAAAATAACAATAAGCGGCCTAGAAAAGACGATGTAGGCGACTTAATTTCGACTCTCTATGCCCGTTTGGCATATCAAATGACATCACAACGCTCAGACTAAATGTGCTAAAAGTAGCAATGGACACTCAGAGTCATTGGCATTCCAGTGGAATTTAACTTGGTATGCAAAAGTAAAATGACAATTATGATATTTCATACTAGGTGATTTACCCGCCAATTTACATGAAATAGATCACGGGCTTAGCGCCAAACACCCCAAGTATATGCGGTAGTTTTAACTGCCTCACAAAAATAACGCCTTAGGTATATTCTCGCTTTAGCGTCTTTGTAACCTAGGGAGTTAATTCGCCTAAACATTGTTACAAAATTGAAAGGGATAAGTCACACCTTATATAGCCAACCTAAGAAAAAAGCATTAGCATTTGAACACTTATCGCCTGAGTCCCTTATCCATGAAAGCTATTCAAGCAAAAGATCCTAAAGCACTCTTGCTGTGGATGACCTTTGTTATGTCGCTCGTGTTTGCCGTTTGGCAGGCATTGCTCAACAACTTCGTGATTGAGAAAGCCCAATTCACTGGTGCTGAAATCGGCATGTTACAAAGCCTGCGCGAAATCCCCGGCTTCTTGGCTTTTACGGCAATTTTTGTGCTGCTGCTCATTCGAGAACAAGCCTTCGCCCTGCTCTCGCTCGCCATTTTATGTATCGGCGTAGCGGTAACAGGTTTCTTTCCTCAGGTCATAGGCCTGTATCTAACGACTGTGTTGATGTCTGTCGGGTTTCACTATTTTGAAACCATCAACCAATCGCTAACGCTGCAATGGGTCGATAAAAAAGACGCGGCTGGATTTATGGGGAAAGCACTGGCGTGGCGTTCGGCGGCCGCTTTAGTCGGTTATGCCAGCATTTGGCTAGTAATGACTTGGTTGAAGCTGGACTACCTGCATATGTATTTGATTATAGGCGTATTAGGTCTCATCATTGTGCTAACCATAACATGGTATTACCCCAAGTTTGAGACAACGGAAATACAACACAAAAAAATCATACTGCGTAAACGCTATTGGCTCTATTACCTGCTCACCTTTTTTTCAGGTGCGAGGCGGCAAATCTTTATGGTATTTGCGGGCTTTATGATGGTTGAAAAGTTTGGTTATAGCGTCAGTGAAATCACTGCGCTGTTCTTAATCAACTATGCCGTTAATCTACTGTTTGCGCCTGCTATTGGTCGTTTGATTGGACGTATTGGTGAGCGTAATGCGCTTACTGTGGAATATATTGGACTCATCTTAGTCTTTATCAGCTATGCCCTAGTCGAACAAGCCCATATGGCGGCAGCACTCTACGTCATCGATCATTTACTGTTTGCGATGGCAATTGCGATGAAAACCTATTTTCAAAAAATCGCCGACAGCAAAGACATTGCCGCCACTATGTCAGTCAGTTTCACCATAAACCACATAGCGGCTGTGATTATTCCTGTACTTTTGGGCTTATTATGGTTAACCGATCCCGCCTTTGTATTTTACATAGGGGCGGGCTTTGCCGTATGTTCGTTACTGCTAGCGCTGAATGTTCCGCGCCATCCTGAACCGGGTAATGAAACCTTATGGTCTTGGCCAACTAAAAGTGCGAAATCAATCGCTAAAGTCGTTAAATAAAACGGCATAATAACGAACCAAAGAATTGGCTTAACGAGATGCTCAAACTAAAGAGATGATCATCTAAAGTAAGCTACAACCGAATGTAAGAGTTCACTAAACCCTCACCTCAACCACAGTGCAGGCTCAAGGATTAATAACGCGATGAAGGATTCAGATATTTTACTGTTGGCAGAAGAAGGCGAGTCAGCATCCGAGGTATCCGCTCGCAAAAAAGCCCTGCTACTCGGTCGCCAATTAGGGCTCGCCAGTGAGCAAGAATATCGCCCTGCGAACGCCTCAATAGCCGAGCGAGCTCAACATAGAGCACGCAAGTTATCGAGCGAATATCAGGCCAATGTGGAAACCATTTTTGCCTTAGCCCTCAGTTATACCCACTCAGATGTCACTGGGGTCGATCTTGATCCCGATTGGAGCCATCAATTTTTCTTGATGGCGGAACAAATCCATAACCGTAAGATGCAAGATTTGTGGGCTCGGATATTGTCGAGCGAGATAGTCAATCCGGGAAACTTCAGTCTACGTACCCTAGCGCTGCTCAAGCAACTGACTCACAGGGAAGCACAAATTCTTGAAAAAGCCCTTGGCATGGCGGCGAAAGTAAATAACGAGCAGCGCCTAAAACTCATCAGTGGCTACCGCTTGTCGGGTGGGATTGGCCAATATTTCCGTAAAACAACCTCAGTCAATTTAGGTTTATCCCAGTTTGGCCTACCCTACTCCAGCATTCTGACCTTAGTCGATGCGGGTATACTGCACAGCAGCGAGTTCGAAACTGGTTTACTCAACAATAAAACCCCCATTCAATTTGCCCTGCAAGGCATACAAATGAAGCTTACGCCCAAGAGCGGTAATCTGCTTTTTAGTTATTATCGCTTAACACCGATTGGTGATGAACTCGCCCAACTCGTGCAACCTAAACCGGATCAAGAATACCTCAAGGCACTGCAACTCTTGTTCGCTAAGGATTTTAAGATCGAGTAGCAACATAATCGCTTATATTATTGACTAATAGAAATATTTGCTTGAATAAACTCCATCTGTCGCAAATACTCTATGTATAAAAAATGCTCGTTTTATTTGCTGAGTGAATAAGGATGCGAATGGCATCTCAAGGATGGAGAGAATGATTAGTCAAGAACAAAATGTCTTTTTTTTAGACGAACAACCGTCACCACAACACCTCGAAAATCAAAAAACAGTCAAAATACTCACGGTGGACGATGACTCAAACTTCCAACGTTCGACCGCCTTCGCGTTATCAACCCTCAAAGTATTAGATTGTAAAATTGAGCTGGCCCAAGCCTTTAGCTATGCAAAAGCCTGCCAAGTGTTAACTAAGGAAAATGATTTTGCGATCGCCTTAGTCGATGTGGTGATGGAAACCGAAGATGCAGGGCTACGGTTAGTCCGTGCTATTCGGGAAGTGCTCGGTAACGAAAAAATCCGCATTATACTGCTTACAGGTCAGCCCGGTATGGCCCCTATTTTCGATGTAATGCGAGATTACGATATCAACGACTATTGGACTAAATCCGAGTTATCGGCCGATAGACTGCAAACTATTCTCACGACTAACCTGCGCTCATATCAACAAATTAGCAGTATTGCCAATGCTAAGCGTGGTTTGCAACTGATTGCCGAGTCCAGCGGCGCGCTCTACACCTCACGCAATATCAAAGAACTCTCAGGCAAGATGCTGCGACAATTATCCCAGCTATTAAACCTGCCCCATGGTGGCATTGTGTGCGTGAAATCAATGGGGGAATTAACTGAACAGGGTATTTCCCACCAAATCATTGCCGCATCGGGCGAGTTTGAACCTTATTTTGGCTATGCTTTACAGCAGCTTGAGCAGCAACACATACGGGCACAACTTGAACTTTGCCTGAGCCGCAGGGAATCCCGTATCGAAAATGACTTTACTTGCCTCTTCTTCCCCGACGAACTCGCAGGCGCCGATTACTCCGTTTATTTAGCCACAGGCAGACCACTGGATATCACGGAAACTGAAATGATCCGTGTGTTTAGCATGAATATTTGTGGCGGCCTGCATAGCGTGTCGCTCATGAGCCAACTAGATAAGATTGCTTTTGAAGATCCGCTCGTCAAAATCCCTAATCTCAACGTGTTGCTCCGCACCTTAGAAGGCGTGCTGGCGGAAGATATTCGCGAAAAATTTAATTTATTGATTATTGATATTGATAAGTTTTCCGACTTTAATCGTGTATTTGGTTCGCCCCAAGGTAACGAGATGCTCAAACACGTTGCCTCTTGTTTGCGCGAACACTTTGATGCTTGTGTGTTAGTCGCTCGCCTCAAGGATGATAAATTTGCCGTGCTCGGCCCTAAAACCTTAGTCACCGCTGACATTATTAGTCGACTGTTCATTGAGCCCTATCAGCAAGGAAAATCGAAGATCACGGTTAATATCAGCACTGTCACACTGCCACTAGAATTAGCCGATGGCACTGCGGTCGATGCCATAACGCAAATCAACATGGCCCAGAAAACCGCCAAAAAGTTAGGCATTAGACAACATGTGACTTACCAACAAGCCAATGACGATAATGTGGCCTATCACTTCGAACTCTTACAAGCGCTGCAACACAGTATTACCTGTAATGACATCCATATTGCACTGCAGCCGCAAGTCTGTATTAAAACGGGTGAAGTCGTCGGGGTTGAAGCGCTGGCTCGCTGGACCTTGCCAAATGGTCAAAATGTGCCGCCGTTGGATTTTATCCCCATTGCCGAAGCGACAGGTTTGATCACCCAACTCGGTGAGCAACTATTCGTGCAATCTTGCCAAGCACTCTGCACACTCAATGAGGCGGGTTATACCAATTTATGTATGGGA
Source organism: Shewanella sp. M-Br (assembly GCF_036245925.1). Taxonomy (NCBI): domain Bacteria; kingdom Pseudomonadati; phylum Pseudomonadota; class Gammaproteobacteria; order Alteromonadales; family Shewanellaceae; genus Shewanella; species Shewanella sp. M-Br. Next base: position 176,617 of record NZ_BJBV01000003.1, on the reverse strand, counting down.
GTGAACTTATCGGCCATGCAGTTCGAACAGGAGAACATAGTCGATATTTTAAAGCAGCACATTGCCGACGCTAACATGCCTCTAGGTCAGATAGAAGTCGAAGTCACTGAATCGATTGCGATGCAAAATTTCGAAACCATCCGCAAGCAGTTAAATGACTTACGCTCGATAGATATTAGAGTCGCAATTGACGATTTTGGTACCGGATTTTCCTCATTAGCCTATCTCAGCAAACTGACCTTCGACCGCATTAAGATTGATAAATCCTTTATCGACAATGTCACCTCAGATGATGGCGCCGCTGCGATAGTCGATAGCATTATCTTGTTAGGACAACGCTTCCACATGAATGTGATTGCCGAAGGCGTTGAGACTAAAGAGCAAGCGAAATGGCTAAGCGACCGCGGCTGCCACGATGCCCAAGGCTACTTTTATGCTAAGCCAATGCCACTACCGGAGTTATTAACTTGGCTTAAAAACTACCAAAAAACACCACTATGACAGCGCCATCGCAATTGACTCAGCCTACCTTCTGGGGCTACTGGCTCAGATTCATGCTGCCGTGGTTATTGTTGGTGCCCATACTCACCACTTTGCTTTATCAAAAGCGCCATGAAGATGCCATGGTGCCCTTATACCAAGAGGCGAACACCCTTTTAGGTGATGCCGCTAAAACCATTGCCTACCATATTGGTAATATTAAGCGCGACGCCCTATTTCTTGCTAAATATCAAACACTCCTCGATGCGGCGGGAAATGAGCAAGATCTCACTCAGGTCGAACATTTCTTCGAGAGCTTTAGTGCCGCATCACAAAACTACGATCAGGTACGTTGGCTCGATAATCATGCCTTCGAGAAAGTGAGGGTTAACCTTATCCAAGAACGTCCGCAAGTGGTTGCTAAGCCATTATTGCAATCAAAAGCCGAACGCTACTACTCCATCCAAAGCTTACGTTTAGCGCCCAATAGTTTTTACTTTTCGCCCTTAGATTTGAATGTTGAGAAGGGGACAATTGAAACTCCTATCAAGCCCGTATTAAGAGTCACCACTCCCGTGTTTTTACCCTCAGGCGAGCGCCAAGGCTTTATTGCCCTCAATTTTCTCGCCCAATCAATGTTAGACGCCATTGCCAAAATTACGGCTAACAGCAATGTCGAGCTTTCACTGCTGAATAAAGAGGGTTACTGGCTACTCTCATCCAATTCCGAACTCACTTGGGCATTTATGTTTAATCGCCCCGAATTAACCTTAGCTAAGCTCAATCCCGATGCCTGGCAACAGATTACCCAAGATAGCGAAGGTGCTTTTATCACCCCCGAAGGGCTCTGGGATTATGAAAATGTACAAGATGCGACCAACACTTCTGACCAAGATTGGAAACTCGTGATACGGGTTCCCAATGATCAACTTTCAAAGATTAATCAACGCAGCCTGCTGGAAGCGCTCAGTCTAGGGATTTTATTACTATTACTCGGCGGTGGGATCTGCTGGCGCGCAGCAAAGTCCATGCGAGTAAGGGACAAGTTGAATCAAGAGTTAACCGAGCAACAGCAAAAACTCACCCAATCCAATACCGCGTTAGCCGAATCGTTACAGCACTTACACGACACTCAGCAACAACTCATCGAGACGGGAAAACTCTCATCCTTAGGCATGATGGTGGCGGGCGTCGCCCATGAACTCAATACCCCTGTCGGCGCTGCACAGGTCACGTTATCGAGCATGAAAAATGAATGCACTAAGCTACAAAACGCCTTCGAATCGGGTCTTAAGCGATCTGATGTCGATACTTACTTTATTCACTTCCATGAAGGCGCGGAGATAGTGCAAGCCAATTTAAGCAGAGCCGCAACCTTAGTCAGTAGCTTCAAACGCTTAGCCGTGGATAGAACAAGGGAAGAACGCCGTAGTTTTAAGCTCACAAGTCTCGTTCAGGACATGCTACATACCTCATGGCTACGGATGAAGAAGCAATCCCATGAGCTCGAAATCGACATTGATGCCAATATCGAAATGAACAGCTACCCAGGCGCACTCGGACAATCCCTTGAAAACTTCGTCACTAATGCGATAACCCATGCTTTCGAAGGAAGGGGAAATGGCCAGATAAAAATCTCGGCAAAGATGATAGAAGATCAAATAGTCGAAATCACAGTCTCAGACAATGGCATAGGGATGAGCGCGGAAACGATGAAACAAATCTTCGACCCCTTCTTTACCACTCGCAGGGGAAATGGCGGAACTGGGCTGGGGTTACACTTAACTTATCAACTCGTCAGCCAACTTCTTGGCGGGAAAATTACGGTCAGCAGTAAGTTAGGTAAAGGCAGCGTTTTCAGCCTGATAATCCCAGTAACAGCGCCAGAAACCGCCGAGCTGAACCTGAATTAACCGCTTATACGCAACGGCGATAGATAGCCAGTATGCTGGCCGAATATGATGCTAAAACTTGATATCTAACCATGATGCTTGAACTATTCTGTTTGAACGCGGTGCTTAAACCATATTGCTTGAATATCAGCATTGAACATAGTGAACTCATTGCGCCCAAAATAAAACAGGAGCCCAAGGCTCCTGTTTTTTATGAGCATTCAATCACTTGCTAAGGCAAGATTTAATATGGCTAGGCATAACTAGTCATAACACTAGGCGAGTGCTTTAGCCTTATCGGTATTGATAACATTGATTGCCGTCAGATAATCGATTAAGGCGCGCACTTGAGTCGCTAAATCGCCTTTGCTGGTATCTATGGTTAACTCGGCGGCCAATGGCGCTTCATAGGGTGATGAAATACCAGTGAAATTGCTAATCTCGCCACTGCGCGCTTTCACATATAACCCCTTAGGGTCACGCTGCTCGCACACACTCAAAGGCGTAGCTACATGCACTTCAATAAACTGCCCCGCAGGAAAACGGGCACGAATACCATCACGTTCTTCACGGGTCGGTGATATAAATGCTGACAATACCACAAGCCCCGCATCCACCATCAATTTAGCCACTTCGCCCACACGACGCAGGTTCTCATCACGGTCTTCAACCGTAAACCCTAAATCTTTACACAGGCCATGGCGCACATTATCACCATCGAGCAAATAAGTGTGGAATCCCGCCTCAAATAACGCCCGCTCTAATGCACCCGCCAGTGTTGACTTGCCCGCGCCAGAAAGTCCGGTAAACCAAAGTAGTACTGGGTTTTGGCCTTTCTGCTCGGCTCTGGCGGCTTGGTCTACAGGATGTTGATGCCACACGATATTTGTCATAAAAACTCCTCAATCCCCATGTTGACTAACCGCTAACATAAGGGCAATAAACTCAAGCTAATCACTAAAATGGAAAGATGATCGGCACCATAAATATCACTATCAGGGAATACAGCACAGATAACGGCAATCCAAGGCGGACAAAGTCACTGAAGCGATAATTACCCGCATTAAATACCATCAAATTGGTCTGATAGCCGTAGGGTGAAATAAAGCTCGCGCTGGCACCAAAGACAACGGCCATAATAAAGGGCCTTGCATCGACACCGTAATTAAGCGCAATCGCGTAAGCGATAGGGAACGCCAGCGCCGCCGCTGCGTTATTGGTCACCAGTTCAGTCAGCAATAAGGTCATTAAATACACGCCGACAAAAGCGCCAAATACCCCATAACCGTTAATAACTGAGAGTAATCCTTGGGCTAAACTGTTCGCAAGGCCTGTACTCATCATCAAGTTGGCAAGCCCTAATGCACTCCCCACGATCACCACTAATTCCAATGGGAAACGGCGTTTAAGCTCAGCCAGCGTGACTGCGCCTATGGCAAAATAACTGAGCAGCAATATCACTAAACCCTTAGCCAAGGGTAATATGCCAGTGACACTCAGGATGATCGTTGCCGCAAAGCCCAGCAATACCCAACGACCACGACGACTGTCTAGACGCACATTCAAATCTAAACCGCTAATCGCCGCAAACTCTGAACTCAGCTTTGCGCTATTGCTAAAACCATCGCCGGGCGTCAATAACAACACATCACCGGGTTGCAGAATAATGTCACCGAGTCCGCCCTTCAGCGGATGATTTCCGCGGCGAATGGCCATCACAGCCGCATCAAATTGCTCACGAAAACGCGAGGCTTTCAACGAACTGCCCACTAAACTGGATGACGGTGCGAGTACGGCTTCAACTAAATTTTGTCCTTTGGCTTGATGTTTACCAAACCAATCTAAACCATCGAATTGGTGCAATAACTCAACCGATTCCACCGCGCCACTAAAGCGCAGCACGTCGTCCGCTTGCAACACTAACTGGGGCGGCACAGGGCAAATACAAATGCCGCTGCGCTCTAACTCAACTAGATATAACTTTTTCAGCGCCCTAAGTTTATTATCCACCACACTGCGACCGACCAAGGACGAACCTTTCGCCACATGGGCTTCGAGCAAATATGGCAGCGCTTCTTCACCTGATTCTTCCCGTCTGTCGGGCAGAATGTTCGCCAGTAGGGTCAGTAACAAGATGCCTGCGACGACGATCACCACTGCAACTGGCGTAAACTCGAAGAACCCTAAGGCGGGTAAGCCGGCGTTTTCTACAAAGGAGTTCACAATCAAGTTGGTCGAGGTACCAATCAGGGTCAGTGTGCCACCTAAAATTGCCGCATAATTTAACGGCAATAATAACTTAGCCGGCGCGTGTGCCTGATTGCGGCGCACAACACCAATCAGTGATGCCACAACTGCAGTGTTATTGGTAAATGACGACAGTAAAGCCGTCGAAAAACCGAGCTTTGCCATTGTCATAGGCAAAGAACTATTGCCTATAACTTGACTTAACTTTCCCAGCAGGGACGTTTTTTCTAACGCCGTCGCGGCCAACACCAACAGGACCAGCGTGACTAAGCCAATATTGGTAAAGCTTGTTAATGCGGTATCGAGCGCAACCATGCCAAGCAAATAACAGAGCAAAAATGCAAATAAAAACAATACCGCTGGATTGATACGGCCGCTAATTAAGCCAGCCACAAGCCCTATCAAAATAATCGCTAATAGCCACAAGTCACTCACAAATTAAGCTCCAAGCTTAGTGATATCTATCGCTTGCCAATGGGGGAAGTGTTTACGCACTAAGGCATTAAACTCGACTTCAAAGGCACTAAATTGTGATGCTGTTTGCTTGTTAACATGTTGACCCGACACCACCATCACTGCGGCAACCGTCGCATTACTCAGGCGGTCGATTAAGATCATTCCGCCGGTATCGCGTACTAACGAATATGCATCAAACACTATGTCTTCGGTCAGTTCTAAGGTCACACGCGCAATGGCGTTTAACCCAAGAGTGTCCGTCGCACTGCGTGCTAAGGTATTAACGTCAACCACATAATCGATAGCAGTCACAGAAGCTTGCGTCTTCTTACCGGCCACTTTGATGTCGTATAACTGACCGAGTTGTAATGGCTTTTCATCCATCCACACTATATCAGCGCTGATCACGTTAGCGACGGCTGGCGCAGAATCGGGTTTTGCCAGTAAATCGCCACGGGAAATATCAATTTCATCTTCCAGCGTGATCGTCACAGCTTGGCCAGCAACCGCTTCTTGTATGTCACCATCGAAGGTCACAATACGTTCAACCTTGCTGCGTTTGCCCGATGGCAAAGCGACTAACTCGTCACCGACATTGATGATGCCAGAGGCTAACGTGCCCGCAAAACCGCGAAAATCTAAGTGAGGGCGCGACACATATTGCACAGGAAAACGCACAGGCAATGAGCTGAGTTCACGTTGAGTATCAATGGTTTCTAGCAGTTCAAGCAGTGTACCGCCTTGATACCAGTCACTTTGAGTGCTGCGCTCAACCACGTTGTCACCATTAAGCGCCGATAACGGCACAAAGTGGATATCGAGGTTGCCGAAATCTTTAACGAAATCCGTAAAATCGGCACGAATACGGTTGAATACTTGCTCGTCAAACCCAAGCAAATCCATCTTATTCACGGCCACAACAAAGTGACGAATACCCAGTAATGACGCGATAAACGCATGGCGCTTAGTCTGAGTCTGCACGCCGTAGCGGGCATCGACTAAAATCACCGCTAAATCACAGGTTGATGCACCCGTTGCCATGTTGCGAGTGTACTGCTCATGCCCTGGCGTATCGGCGATGATGAACTTGCGCTTATCACTTGAAAAATAACGATAAGCCACATCGATAGTGATGCCCTGCTCGCGCTCAGCTTGCAGGCCATCCACCAGCAAGGCTAAGTCAATGGCTTCACCTGTGGTGCCCATCTTGGCGCTGTCGCTCTTTAGGCTCGCTAATTGATCTTCATAGATCTGGGCGCTGTCGTGTAACAGACGGCCGATTAAGGTACTTTTACCATCGTCAACACTGCCACAGGTTAAAAAACGCAGTAAGCCTTTGTGTTGCTGCAGGGCTAGATATTCTTTCACACCATGGAGGGTAATTTCTGCCGCCATGAGATTGGTTTTATTGACCGCTTTGTCCATCTTATTCTCACTCTTGATCTGCTTGGCTGAAGGTCGCGCTTTACTTGCGCCACTTTCGCGAAATAGGGTTAACCCTGTAGAGATTAGAAGTAGCCTTGACGCTTCTTCTGCTCCATAGAGGCACTTTGATCTGAGTCGATCAATCGGCCCTGACGTTCGCTCGAACGGGTTAACAGCATTTCTTCAATAATCTTTTCTAGACTGTCGGCCTCAGAATACATGGCGGCCGTGAGTGGGTAGCAACCTAAGGTTCTAAAACGCACCACTGCTTCTTTAATCTGCTCGCCCTCGGCTAACTTCATCCGCTCGTCATCGGCCATGATTAACTGACCACCGCGCTCAACCACTTTACGTTTAGCAGCAAAGTACAAAGGCACTAACTCAATGTTTTCTTGATAAATATATTGCCAAATATCCAGCTCAGTCCAGTTAGATAATGGAAACACGCGAATACTTTCGCCCTTGTTCACTGCGCCGTTATAGGTGCGCCATAATTCTGGACGTTGATTTTTAGGGTCCCATCTGTGGTGACGGTCGCGGAAGGAATACACGCGCTCTTTGGCGCGGGATTTTTCTTCATCGCGGCGAGCCCCACCGAAAGCCGCATCGAAACCATATTGGTTAAGTGCTTGCTTTAAACCTTGGGTTTTCATGATGTCAGTGTGTTTCGCACTGCCATGGTCGAAGGGGTTAATTCCCTGCGCCAACCCTTCTGGGTTAATGTGCGTCAGTAACTCGAAGCCAAATTTCTTTGCCTGCGCATCACGGAACGCGATCATCTCTTTGAATTTCCACCCAGTGTCGACATGCAGTAGCGGGAATGGGATCTTGCCTGGATAAAAGGCTTTACGCGCTAAGTGCAACATAACGGAAGAATCTTTCCCGATGGAATACAACATCACAGGATTATCGAATTCGGCTGCAACTTCACGAATGATCTGGATGCTCTCAGCTTCCAGTTGTTGTAAGTGGCTTAATTCACGCCCGGCCATACTATTCTCCGTTACCTTAAATTCGCCGTGTTACCACAGCATGGATTAGCTTAATTTGTTTAACTGCTTAATAGCTTTAACTGTTTGCGGCTTAGCTTATCGACGCGACGGCCGAGACTCTAACCGATTGAGTCTGTTCATCGCTGACCTGAGTCGATTCAATCGCTTCAGGTTTGAACCAATGCAAGGTGTCACTCAGCGTGACGACTTCACCTATGATCATCAAAGCTGGCATTTGTAATTCTGGATCGGCGGCAAGCTGTTCAAGCTCACCTAAACGGCCGATAAAACGACGTTGCTCTTTAGTGGTTGCCTTTGACACTATCGCCACAGGCGTTTCAGGGCTTCGGCCCGCATCGACTAGACCTTGGCGAATAATGCCTGCGTTCAGAACCCCCATATACACGACTAAGGTATTGTTAGGATTAGCATAACCTTGCCAATCCATAGGGCGACTCTCTAACTGACAATGGCCAGTGATAAAAGTGACGCCTTGGGCATGGTCTCTGTGGGTTAGGGGAATTCCCGCATAGGCTGACGTGCCGCTGGCAGCGGTAATGCCGGGAACGACTTCAAACTCAACCCCAGCTTCGACTAAAGTTTGTAACTCTTCGCCCCCGCGGCCAAAAATAAAAGGATCGCCACCTTTAAGGCGCACCACATTTTTACGGGTGTAGGCTTTAGTGACGAGTAACTGATTAATCTCGTCCTGTGCGGCGCTATGCTTGCCCGCACGTTTACCTACGGCAATCTTCTCAGCGTCTTTGGGAATAAGATCGAGGATATCTTGGCTGACTAAAGCGTCATATAGCACTGCATCAGCAGTTTTAAGGATGCGCCATGCCTTTAACGTCAACAACTCAACGTCGCCGGGACCTGCACCCACCAGCCAGACTTTGCCTTTGGCCGCTTGGCCCGGTAAAGAGAAAATTTCCATCAGAATCCCCAAGATCACTTTAGTCTGTAGAAATATAGCGCGTCTTATATTCCATAATAAATAGATAATAATTAGTTTTTATATCATTTAGATATAAAAGAATGAGGGATCACTCACTTAAAGTGGGGAAAACCTTAGGTTTCAAAATCAAAAATGCGCTAAATCCAGGTTAACCTATTGAAATAAAAGTGACTTAATAAGATTAAGCTAATTGCATCAAATTAATTTCTGTCCGCTAAGTGCACGATTTTGGCACTATGTTATTGCCAAAAATTCTACCTAAACATGTCTCTATGGGACTAAAAATGGCTGACTACAAGATTTGTCATTAAGTGACACAGGATTTTTCCATAACCATAAATTCACTTTCTAATGTTAAGCTGGAAATAACTATCTTTGTTGAGTACGACTGACAAATAAATAAACACATCAAGGAGGGCAGATGAAACCACTTTACTCAGGTATTGCATTGGCAGGGCTATTAGCCTGTACGGACATAAATGCCGAAGAATCATTAGTAAAAGGAAGAGTAAAAGATGAACTTGCCACGGCGGATCTACCTTTTGTGATTACGCCACATAAAGTGAATTACCTTTTACCAGTCACCTACAGCCCAGATCCCAACATGGCACCTTTCACCGAAGATGCAATACTCAACCCCTATTCTTTAGATGAGTTTGAGGCTAAGTTCCAAATCAGTTTTAAATTTCCTATTTGGTACAATGTGTTTGGTGATAATGGCCATTTATTTTTTGCTTACACCAATCAATCCTATTGGCAGGTTTATAACAAAGACACTTCATCGCCTTTTAGGGAAACCAATCACGAGCCTGAAGTCTTTATGCTGTTTAATAACGATTGGAAAATTGGGAGTGTGACCAATTCCTTTTGGGGATTTGGTGCCGTACATCAATCGAATGGTAAAGCAGGGCCACTTTCCCGCAGTTGGAATCGACTCTATGCCACTATGATTTTTGATGCAGGCCCACTCGCCTTCTCCACCAAAGTGTGGTGGCGTATTCCTGAAGATGAAAAGACAGATCCATATAAAGCCAGCGGCGACGATAACCCTAATATTGATGACTATATAGGTAAAGCAGAGTTTATTGGCGTTTATGGTATAGATGAACATAGATTCACTTTAACCGTTAAAACGAATCTAGAAGATATCGACAGAGGCTCAGCAGAACTGACTTGGAGTCATCCTATCGTCGGCAACTTACGCTTTTATACTCAATACTTTAATGGTTATGGCGAAAGCCTAATCGATTACAACTATCACAATCAACGTATTGGTATCGGAATTTCACTCAACGATATTCTTTAAGAAAGATATACCCACTTGATCCCGCTATTTAAGATTGTTTGGGTATATAAAGTGACTAAGTACAAAAATCGACCATAATTTGCTGCTAATCTACCAAACCTGCTGCTAAATTGCTCAGATGGACCTGAGTTTAGGGCAGAGCAGGACGATTTACATTGATCCGAATGGCATTTAAGCCGATAGTCGCACACCTTTTTGTGCCCTGAAGCAGCGCCTTAACATCATGGAGGAATATGAGTTTTAGCTACCGCAGCATAGTCATGCTACTCAGTGTCATTATTTTCGCGAGCTTACTTAAGCTCGCGTTTTTCGCTGTGCCAAAAGATAGCGCTGCACCAGTGCTGAATGCACAAGAGGTACGCCAAGATCTCTATGCCTTATTGGATCAAATCGAGCAACACTCAGCGTTTTATGCCTTAACGGCCGACAAAGCCAACCCGCAGCTTAAATTTATGGCTAGCCTTATTGTTGAACAGTATCAAGATATTACTCCCAATGATCGCTTTGCTGCTGAAGTCACTAAATTACTCAATACCCTCAAAGATCCAGGCGCTCAAGTGCATAACTTCGATGATCAAAGCGGCGATCTCCCGTTAACGCTAAGGCCAGTCAACGACCAATGGTTAGCCTTGGATAACGATAATAATCCAGTCAACAACGACTTCCCCTTTATCACTCATATCGATGGTTTACCTATGAGCAAATGGGTAGCGACCAGCCAAGCCTACTTACCTGAGCCGGCAAAACAGAGCCAAGAAATGCAGTTACCTTGGCTGAAAAAACTTAACCTACTGCGCGAAGACTTAGGACTTAGCATCAAGCCCTATGTGGTCATTACGCTAATTAATGATGATCTGCAAAGCCAGCAGGTGACTCTCGCCCTGCCAAGCCATAAACCGCAAGTTCAATTAGCAACTATCAGTGAAAAAGACGAGACTCAAGATATTAATGTGCTCGAATTTATTAACCAATTATCTCAATTTGAGCGCACCGAATTTCAAGACATGCCAAATCAATTAGAGACGGTCAACAATACGACGGTCAAACTTAAGATCAGCGATCTCTACGCCTTTGAATTAGATAAAGAACAACAGCAAGAACTGCTCAAAGGCATGACACATCCCTTACTAATCATTGATTTACGTGATACCAGTGGCTTTAGTCCGAAATTATTGACTATGCTGTCGCGATATCAAGATGCGGATTTAAATAACACTTTAACACCTAACGTGATGGGATTTGCGCACTATCGCCGCTCACCAGAGCTGAGAAATGATTATCTACAGCCGCTCAATTTTATGCCTCTGGATGCGTTAGAGTACAGTCCTCCTAGGCTCAAATCTCTCACCCGTAACTTACCCTCTGTCGATAAAGAGAAATTCAGCCCTTGGTATGTTCGCACTAAGCCTGCGGTGGCTCCTGAAGGGCGAAATCGCTTAGCGCTACTCGTGAGTCCCCATTGTCGCCAAGAATGCGAGTGGATTGCCTATCGTACTAAATCTTGGTCTAGGGCAAATTTGATTGGTGAAAAAACCTCAGGCGACTTTGCACGTCAGTATCATTTCAAACTGCCAAACAGTGGATTAAACATAAGATTCAGCAGTTCGTTAACCTATGATGCACAGGGGAGACTCCTGTCCGGTATCGGGACTGAACCGGATATTTTGCTCCCTCAGAACAGTGATATTCAATGGCAAGGGCTCGTTAGTTTAATGCGCTCCGCCAAGCCCAAAGCGCAACTTGTTCTGCCAGCACAGCACACTAAGTTGGCTCAAGCTAAGCTAAATTAAGCCAAAAAAAGAGCCAGCAATCTGCTGGCTCATTTCAAACAAATATGAGTTTACTAACGCATTACTTCTTTTCAGTCGCTTTAGAATTGGCGACTGAACCTATGACCAAGCCTTGCTTATTCACATCGAAGCTCATTTGAACTCGCATGTTGTAATCTTTAAGCATTTGCATTTCTTCAGGGATCGGCTCACCGCTCATTTCTAACAGTGTTAGCACTGGCGTAAACATCTTGCCGTAATCAGCAGACAAGCTGTACATGCCATTCGCTGACAGTTTCTCGCCTGCTAATTTGTTGGCTAAAGCTAAGCCTTTATCACCGCTATACACCACTAAATGTTGACCTTTAATCGCCAGCATTGGCTTAACACCTAACTCTGGAGGCAACATCAATATTGGAGATAAATCAGTAGCATCGCCGTTATCGGCTAATTGCACTTCAGCCAGCATAGGGGCGAAAGGTTTCACCATATTAAACAACATGGATGGGTTTTCGGCGCTGAGGCTGACTAAAGCATCTAAACTTTCTAACTTAGGCTCTTGATCTTGTGTGCTCATTTTAAAATCGAGCAATGAAACGCTCATGCCTTTCACGCCGTTAGCCATGCCAGTAAACATGCCTAGCATAGCTGGGCTCTGTTGGCTCAACTCAGCCTGCAACTCTGCCAATGGTGCACAGGTCAGTTGTGGCTTTTGCAGATCATCCCAAATAGCCGTTAATGAAGGGGTAATTTCATTGATATCTAAACCTATACCCATGGAGAAGATAGTGCTGTCGATATCCGCCAGATGCGATGGAATAAAACCACGCATCTTTTGCATTGCCGCAAGAATAGGTTGATTCTTCGTTTCGACAACAAATGAAGCCGCCATATGGCTTTCTTTTTCTGTCACAGAAAACGCCGTTAAACCAGCAACGGTACGCGGCCAGTTAGCGGCAATCGCAGTCAGTTCGGTACGACATTCTGGTGTTCTGATTTGAGCTAATGGGTCTTCCCCCTCACTTTCATCAGCAAAAAATTGAGTCAGTTGCTTAGCTAGCATATTGCTATCTGCAGAGGTCAATGCCTTTACAATTTCCACATGGTTAATAAAGCTAATGCTGTCATCTTTAAAACCATGGGTCTTAATAATATCTTCTAATATGCCAGAAGCGGCTAATGACTGCGGCGCCTTCTTAATACCAAATGCCATTTCTAATAACTCAGGCTCGGTAATAGAGGTGCTGAAAGTCATCGTTAATATGCCATCTTTCTGGGCAAATAACAGTTCAGCTTTCTCTGCTGAGCTTTCATCCGATAGTGCATAAGCGCGATAATCAACATCGCCCACTTTACGCATTTCGTGGGTTACACCACTATCTTTTTCGGCTTTATCTAATACAGCCCAAAATGCTTCAGCCTGATTAACATCAATCTTTAATACTGGCAAAGCACCTAAAGTATAAATATAAGGTTTAACTTCATCGGGGAAACCGAAGGTTTTTAACAGTAAGGCAGGATCTTTCATCCCATCCATATACTGCTGATAAATGCTAACGAAGAACTTGCCCATAGGGCTATCCTGCACACCGAGTTCATCAAGCGTATTACTTGGATATTGCTGATAATTTCCAGAAATAGACTGTAAATACGCTTTTAACGGGAAGGGTTTTAACTGGCCCGAAAATATCGGCGTATCGGCAGGCACATAGTCGAGCAAAGGATTAGCAGAGGCACTAGAACCCGCGCCATTCTGCATATACCAATAACCACCAGCACCTGCTGCAATAATTGCCGCGGCAATCACAATCTTTTTCATTTAAGAAACTCCATTTAATGACATTCAATTTTATGAAAACAATACCTAAAGAACTCACCTTAGGTATTTAAATATTTATCCGCTCTTACATATCCCTTATGCAGATAATGCAAAATCAGAAAACGCAACGACTCAGCCCTACGCAATACAAACCCAGTTTAAAATGCTTAGGCTAAGCGAAACTAAGGTATAAAATTTTCCCGATAATTTAACATTAAACCGACACAGAAGCGAACAGGATAGGAGTTCGCAGCATTAAAAACGCATTAGAATTAACGTTTATTAAACATAACTCCAATCTTATTTCAATTCGGTAATAAAACATCTCAAAGTCATCGACGATTAAGCAAAGAACTCAATGACAAATTAAGCTCATCTCACTCAAACTAACTCACCAGAGCGTCATCGTGCTTCGTGGACTTTTTTAAGCGTGACGTCACCTAGCTGACGCATTTGCTTACGGATCCAAGCTGAGCGCTGCTGCACATAGGATGACGGTGGAGACACCTTATAGCGCCAAGGATTGGGTAAAATGGCTGCGAGTAATGAGGCCTCGTATTGGGTAAGTTTTGCCGCTGACTTTCCAAAATAATGCTTTGATGCCGCTTCGGCGCCATAAATGCCTGGGCCAAATTCTACAATATTTAAATACACTTCAAGAATACGCGACTTATCCCAAGTCAACTCCATCAATAACGTAAACCAAGCTTCCAATCCCTTACGAAAGAAACTGCGACTCGACCACATAAAAAGGTTTTTCGCCGCCTGCTGACTTAAGGTACTTGCCCCACGGACTTTAGTGCCTTTTTGGTTGTATTTCAGTGCCGAACTTATCGCGGCTAAATCGAATCCAGTATGCTCAACAAAACGTTGATCTTCCGCAGCAATCACAGCCAATTGTAATTCGGGAGAAATTTGCGCTAAATCGCGCCATTGATGCCTGATCTCACCGATAGGTGCAGGTGGAAATAAGGCACGCTCGATACGCCAAGTCCACATAGGAGGATCGACGAATCGTAGTAGGATCACTAATAAAATTGAGCAAATAAATGCCCAAACTAATCCCTTAAATAACCAAGACAATAAACGACGAAAACCACGCTTTCGTCTCTGAGGTGCTGGGTCACTCGACTTATTAACACTTGGACGCCTGACATGATCTCGCATCGCATATAAAGGGGCCGTCATTTATACCATCTCATCCACACACTCTCATTTCTTGTTTCTCATCTATCCAGTCAAGCCATTGCAAGGATTCTTTGGGGCAACCTAGGCTTACAGAAAATATTCTAAAGCTTTACGCGAGTTGCAAGCTGATCATGCTACGAGAATAAAGGAAACACCAAGGATATCTTACTCGATAATCAAAGATAGGTTGAGAAATAACCATAACAAGAACAAATCACTATTGGAGATTGACTGGGGTCGACTTAACTTGACCTCGGCAGCTTTGACGACAGCTGACCGAGGTAATGATGGCTGATTAACGAGAGCTAGCAAGTCAATCAAACAGCTTGATACTCGCAGGTGCGAGTCAGGTTTTCAACGCTTTCACTGCATCCAATTAAGCCATATCGATACACAGCAAACCCAGCCCATAAATACCGATATACAACAACTTAACCTCATAAAAGACATGAATCATGTCAATTAACGCAGTAAAACGCTTCAAAACCATCTACGGGAACTTCAAAATATAGCGCAGGCTTAACCAATGTGCATAACTCTGTGAGTAAAAATGTACAACATTTTTAGCATTTAAAAATGAATGCAAACTAACTCTATGAATATCAATCTATCTTAGTTAAATGACGCTTAAATGACATCACTTAGCTTCCTCGACAGTCCAGAGTATTAAATTCAATCCCACTTATCTTAAAATGATAAAAAAACGCCCCAAACTAAGTTGAGGCGTTTAATATTTAAAATCAATAAAATGACTAGATTTCGTAGTGCAGACCACACTCACGTTGTAGGCCATTAAAGCGAGTTTCTTCCTCTGTCATCCCTAATTCGAGTGGTTTACTCGAATGGGTATCCCCCACAGAAACATAGCCTTGGTCCCAAAGTGGATGGTACGGCAAGTCAAATTGCGTCAGATAGAGGTGAACATCTTTATTCGACCACTCGATAATTGGCAGTAGCTTAAAGCGCGTGCCATGAATCGCCAGTATCGGCAACGCCTCACGGGTACTGGCTTGGCTGCGTCTAAGCCCTGCAAACCAAGTGCCGACCTCAAGCTCGGCTAAAGCACGTTGCATAGGCTCAACTTTGTTTAACCGGTTGTATTGCTCTAGCCCGTTTACCCCTTGCTCCCACAACTGGCCAAAGCGCGCCTCTTGCCATGCCGATGTCATCACTGCTTGGTACACTTTTAAATTCAGTGATAAACGCTCTGTCAGTTCGTCGATAAACTGATAAGTCTCAGGAAATAAATAACCCGTATCCGTCAGAATAACCGGAATATTCGCCTGTGCCTGACTCACCATATGCAGCATTACAGCGGCTTGGATCCCAAAGCTTGAGGACAGCGCATGATTACCGGGCAAATAAGTTAAGCCCCATAGCACTCGCTCTTGCGCGCTTAATCCCCCTAAGAACTGATTAATGCGCTCAAGCTCTATCACTTGCTCTGCCTTAGGCGCACTCAATAATGCCTTGAGTTCGGCAGCGCTGACCACAGTCGGCACTTTATCACTGGTTTTTTGCTCAAGATCAGCCATGAAAATCCTTAGCGGCATCGATCACCGCCTTCACTACACCCACGCGGACTGTGAAGTTACCAAAGGTTTCGCCTGCATCACGCTCTACGGCGTAGCGGCCAAACAGGGCATCCAATTCGGCGAGAATGTCCGCCTCTTGGATATTTTCTCTGTGCATTTTGTTCAAACGAGTCCCTTCAAAACTTGCACCTAAGTACAAGTTATAGCGACCCGGCGCCTTACCCACAAGCCCAATTTCAGCGGCAAATGGGCGAGCACAACCGTTAGGACAACCCGTCATCCGCACGACAATTGCTTGCTCGCTGATGCCGTGTTTTGCCTGCAGCGCATCGATATGATCGATAAACTCAGGGAAATAACGCTCGGCTTCCGCCATCGCTAATGGGCATGTCGGCAACGCCACACAGGCAATCGAGTGACCGCGGGTTTGCGTCAACACTTGGCCCAGCAGACCATGTTTACGGGCTAAACCTTCAATGGTGGCTTTATCTTCAGCTGCGACGCCTGCGATGATCATGTTTTGATTCGAGGTCATGCGGAAATCGCCCTTGTGGATCTTAGCAATTTCACGCAGCCCCGTTTGCAGGGTTTGGCCCGGTAAATCTTTAATACGACCGCTTTCGATAAATAAGGTTAAATGCCACTTACCGTCAACGCCTTCGACCCAACCATAACGATCGCCGCGATCGCCAATCACTACATCACGTTTAGGTTCAAATTTCACCCCAGCACGTACTTCAACTTCGGCTTTAAATTTCTCATAGCCGTGGTCAACGATTGTGTATTTAAGGCGCGAGCGCTTACGATTAGAGCGATTGCCCCAGTCACGTTGCACAGTCATCACAGCTTCGGCAAACTTCATCACGTCTTCAGTTTTGATAAAACCAAAGTCGTCTGCTAGGCGTGGAAAGGTTTCCACTTCGCCGTGGGTCGAGCCCATGCCGCCGCCAGCCGTTAAGTTAAAGCCAACTAGCTCGCCATTTTCGGCAACAGCAATAAAGCCTAAATCGTTGGTGTAAACGTCAACATCGTTATCTGGAGGAACCGCAACCGCCATTTTGAACTTACGTGGCAGATAGGTTTTGCCATACACAGGTTCGACGGTTTCATCTTCGGTCGAGAGTAACTTTTCTTCATCTAACCAAATTTCGGCATAAGCACGAGTATGTGGCAACAGATGATCAGACAGTTGTTTCGCCACCGCATAGGCTTGCTCGTGCAGTTTCGATTCCACCGGATTAGGATTACACATCACGTTACGGTTAACGTCACCACAAGCGGCAATCGAATCCAGCGCTTCACGATCTAAGTCTTGAATAATGGTCTTCAAGTTACGCTTAGGAATACCGTGGTATTGGAAGGTTTGACGGGTCGTCAAACGAATGCTGTTTGAGCTGGTTAAGGTAGACGCAATTTTGTCCACGCCTAACCATTGCTGTGGAGAACAAATACCGCCAGGTACACGGGCGCGCAACATAAAACTATATAAAGGTTCGAGTTTTTGCTCTTTACGTTCGTTACGTAAATCGCGGTCATCCTGCTGATAGAAGCCATGAAATTTGATCAGCTGCTGATCGCCGTCACTGAAACTGCCAGTCACGGAAGAATCTAAACCTTCTTTGATGGTCCCGCGCAGGTAATCACTGTCGGTCTTTAGGTATTCGTTTAACGCTAACTTTTGCTCACTCATGGCAACTGCCTCTTAAAATTGGGTTCGCTGGCTGCACAGGTCATCACGTGTGCAGCTTTAGCTATTCTTATGCGTTTCTTATCTGCGTAACGGTTGAGATTAATACACGTCTTTTTGGTAACGTTTATCGCTGCGCAGGGTTTCAAAATAGGCTTCGGCAGCTTCGGTATTCAAACCACCGACTTCGACTGCCACCTCAATCAAGGCTTGGTGAACATCTTTCGCCATACGTTCAGCATCACCACAAATATAAAGATGCGCGCCATTTTGCAACCATTGCCACAGGGCTTGGCCTTGCTCTTTAATGCGGTGCTGCACATAAATCTTATGGGCTTGATCGCGGGAGAACGCTACATCGATACGGCTGAGATCGCCATTTTTCAAATACTGTTGCCACTCAGTTTGATACAAGAAATCCTGCTCAAAGTGTGGATTGCCGAAGAATAACCAGCTATCGCCTTGAATACCTTGGGCTACGCGCTCCTGCATAAAGGCACGGAAGGGCGCAACACCGGTACCAGGACCCACCATGATCACCGGTGTTTCTGGATTTTCAGGTAAACGGAAATGCTTGTTCGACTCAACATAAACCTTAACTTGCGTGCCTTCCTGCGCAGAGGCTAAGAAGTGTGACGCACCGCCAAAACGTGCTGAGCCATGGCGCTCATCTTCCACTAAGGCCACAGTTAAGTGGACTTCTGTTTCAACTTCGCTTTGACTTGAGGCGATAGAGTAAAGTCTTGGCGTTAATGGACGCAGTAGCTCAAGCAGTTTTGCTGCATTTAAGGTTACTGAGTTATTTGATAATGGATACTGAGTAACTAAATCGGCAAATTGATGCTTAAGGATAAAGTGGCGCACTTGTTCTTTATCTTCGCTCAATGCCAGCAGTTCTGCGCTGCCGCTCAATTCGGCCCATGCTTTGACTAATCCAGGGTATAACTGAGTCAATTCTTTCTTATCAACCAAAGCCTGCTTAAGGGACAAGGATTCAGTACCAAGGGTGACTAACTCATCGGCGGCTAATGACAAACCCGCTAAGACTTCATCGACTAAGACTTCGTTATTACTAAACCACACACCAAGGGCATCACCCGCTTGATAGGTTAAGCCTGAGTCGCCAAGGTCGATTTCAACATGGCGCACATCTCGGTCTGATCCACGGCCGGTAATTTTTTGGCTCACAAGCACTTCGGCGCTATAGGGGTTTTGCTTAGTAAATTCACTTTCGCCAATCGCTTTAGCGGTGCCGATGGATACCACACTGGCGGACGAGGTTTCGATTAGCGGCTTAACGGCCTCTAATACATCGGCGTGCCACTGGCCAGCGGCAGCTTCATAATCCACATCACATTCAATTAAAGGTAACAGTGATTTAGCACCGAGTGCTGCTAGGCGGGCATCGAAGTCTTTACCGGTTTGGCAGAAAAATTCATAGCTAGAATCCCCCAGCGCAAGCACAGAGTAATGTAGATTGTCTAACTTAGGGGCACGTTTCGATGCTAAAAACTTGTGTAATTCAATCGCATCATCCGGCGCTTCACCTTCACCATGGGTGCTGACCACCAATAAAAGCACAGCTTCTTGCTTTAATTGGCGAACATTGTATTCGCCCATTGAAGCCAGATTGACCGCATAACCTTGCGCTTGCGCCTTATCGGCGAGCGCTTTGGCGACACCACGGCCATTACCAGTTTGGCTGCCATAGAGAATCGTCACAGTTTGAGCCGTTTGCGCCTGCGCGACGGGCGCTAATTGGCCCGCATTAGCTGTAGCAGCAAGATAGCCACTCACCCAGGCCAATTGCACAGCACTTAACTCAGAAGTGAGTTGTTTTAGCTTCTCGACTTGTCCTTGAGACAATGGCGAAGCCAGCGATGAAAGTTCTTTTAACAACATGAGACGGCCCTATGACAGTGTAATGTCCACAAGCTTATCGCGGTTTAAGAAAAGCAAAAAAGAATAAAATAGGATTTTTAATTCCATTTTGGAATATACAAAGTGCAAAATTTAAGCTACAAAAGTGTGCACTGGTTAAAAGTTTTTGATCCGACCAGTGCAGAAACGGCCTGCTTGAGAAATATGCACTTGTGCCAAGCTAAAGTATTGCCACAATGGTCATGAGCCTGTCGAACAATAATTTCTGTTGCCCACAGAATAGTTTGTTTTAAAAACAAAAAGTGTCCATCCTAGATTGAATGCCCTAACTGACTCGAATCACCCGCCGAATAAACGCTGGTGACGACAGATTTTGCAGTTGAGTACGATGAAGGAAGAACAGCAGGCGGAACGATTATATAAACCATCAGGGAGTAGTCATGCAGATTGGAATACCGAGAGAAAGTCTCGCCGGTGAAACTAGGGTCGCCGCGACCCCAGCCACCGTTGAGCAGCTTAAAAAACTCGGCTTTGAAGTTGTTATTGAGGCCAATGCGGGTCAACTGTCAAGTTTCGATGATGCAGCCTTTGAAGCTGCGGGCGCGAAGGTGACAACAAACGTTTGGCAAGCCGATCTGATCTTTAAGGTCAATGCGCCAAGCGACGCCGAAATTGAACAAATCAAAGACGGGGCGACTATCGTCAGCTTTATTTGGCCCGCACAAAACCCTGAGCTGGTTGCGAAGTTATCTAAACGTAAGATCAACGTGATGGCAATGGACATGGTGCCACGCATCTCCCGCGCCCAGTCACTTGATGCCCTCTCCTCTATGGCAAACATTGGTGGATATCGCGCCGTTGTTGAAGCCGCACATCAATTTGGCCGTTTCTTTACTGGCCAAATTACCGCTGCTGGTAAAGTACCGCCCGCCAAAGTGTTAGTCATTGGTGCTGGTGTAGCTGGCCTTGCCGCCATTGGTACAGCTGGATCGCTTGGCGCCATAGTGCGCGCCTTCGATACCCGCTTAGAAGTGGCCGAGCAAATCGAATCTATGGGCGGCCAATTCCTTAAACTGGATTTTGGTAACGAGGAAGGTGGTTCATCGGACGGTTATGCTAAAACCATGTCGGATGAATTTATTGCCGCCGAAATGGCGCTGTTTGCCGAACAAGCCAAAGAAGTCGATATCATCATCACCACAGCGCTAATCCCTGGTCGTCCAGCGCCTAAGCTCATCACCAAAGCAATGGTCGATAGCATGAAGAGCGGCTCAGTGATCGTCGATTTAGCCGCTGCGACGGGTGGTAACTGCGAATACACTCAATCGGGTGAGCTGTTTGTTACTCCTAACGGCGTAAAAGTGATTGGTTATACCGACCTTCCCGGTCGTCTACCGGCACAATCCTCACAGCTTTACGGCACTAACTTAGTCAACCTGATGAAGTTAATGTGTAAAGAAAAGGACGGCACAGCCAGCATCAACTTTGACGATGTAGTCATGCGCAATATGACAGTGATTAAAGAAGGTGAAGTGACCTTCCCGCCGCCACCGATTTCGGTTTCTGCGGCGCCAGCAAAACCAGCGGCGAAAATCGAGCCTAAAAATACCACCCCAAAGGCGCCATCTAAGCTCAAATACGTGCTCGCCGCCTTAGGCGTTGCAGGATTTGCTGCCGTGGCATCGGTAGCACCACCAGAGTTCCTGTCGCATTTCACAGTATTCTTGCTGTCCTGCGTTGTTGGCTATTACGTGGTATGGAACGTATCCCACTCACTGCATACGCCTTTAATGTCAGTCACTAACGCGATTTCGGGCATTATCGTGGTCGGCGCCCTACTGCAAATCGGTCAGGGTTCAACTTTGGTCACTGTACTGGCGTTTATCGCCGTGCTGATCGCCAGTATTAACATCTTCGGTGGCTTTACCGTCACTCAGCGCATGCTGAAGATGTTCCGTAAGGATTAAGGGGGTTTAACGTGTCTCAAGGACTGGTAACAGCAGCTTACATTATTGCCGCCATTCTCTTCATCTTCAGTCTCGCGGGACTGTCGAAGCAAGAGACGGCAAAACACGGCAATTTATTCGGTATCTTAGGTATGGCAATCGCCCTACTGGCTACCATTTTCAACCCCGATACTAACGGCATTGCGTGGATCTTAATCGCTATGGTGATTGGCGGCGCGATTGGTATCCGTTTAGCACTAAAAGTCGAAATGACTGAAATGCCTGAACTGGTTGCTATATTGCACAGCTTTGTGGGTATGGCCGCGGTATTAGTGGGTTTCAACAGCTTTATCGACTTACATCCACAGGAAGTATCACAAGTCGTGGTGGCTGTCGGTGGTGATATCAATACGACCCTCGCCGCAGTACAAGATGCACTAAGTGAAGCGGTGAAGACCGCCAGCAAAGAGCACCTCACTGGCGCTATGCTTAACATTCACTTGGTCGAAGTCTTCCTCGGGATCTTCATCGGTGCGGTGACCTTTACGGGATCTATCGTTGCCTTTTGTAAGTTACGCGGACTGATTTCATCTAAACCTCTGATGCTGCCACATCGCCACAAGCTAAACCTAGTGGCAGTGCTAGTGTCTTTCGCCCTGTTGGTATACTTCGTACAGACAGGCGGCACTATGCCAGCACTGCTGTTGATGACCTTGATTGCCTTCGCCTTTGGCTGGCATTTAGTGGCATCCATTGGCGGCGCGGATATGCCAGTGGTTGTGTCTATGCTGAACTCCTACTCAGGTTGGGCAGCGGCAGCGGCAGGCTTTATGTTGTCGAACGACCTCTTGATTGTGGTCGGCGCGTTAGTGGGTTCATCGGGTGCTATTCTGTCTTACATCATGTGTAAGGCCATGAATCGCTCATTTATTTCAGTTATCGCGGGCGGCTTTGGCACAGATGGTGTGGCCTCGACTGCCGATGAAGAAATGGGTGAATACCGTGAAACCAACGCCGAAGATGTGGCGGATATGCTGAAAAATGCCACTTCAGTCATCATCACTCCGGGTTACGGTATGGCAGTGGCGCAGGCGCAATATCCTGTTGCGGAAATCACTCAAAAACTACGTGATCGCGGCGTGAAAGTACGTTTTGGTATCCATCCAGTTGCTGGTCGATTACCAGGCCATATGAACGTACTGCTCGCTGAAGCGAAAGTCCCCTACGATATCGTGCTCGAAATGGACGAAATCAACGAAGACTTTAAAGACACAGATGTCGTGCTCGTTATCGGCGCCAACGACACGGTTAACCCCGCGGCAATGGAAGATCCAGGCAGTCCAATCGCAGGTATGCCAGTGCTGGAAGTGTGGAAAGCGCAAAACGTGATTGGCTTTAAACGTTCGATGAACACAGGTTATGCCGGCGTGCAAAACCCACTGTTCTTCAAAGAAAATACCCAAATGCTGTTTGGGGATGCTAAGGCCAGTGTTGAAGCCATTTTAAAGGCACTTTGAGTTTGATTTAATATCAACAGAGTAGAAATCGTTTAGGCGATAAACACTATTCTAAAGAAATGAAGGGAGCCAATGGCTCCCTTTCTTTTCACATTTTTTTAAGCCTATTAAGCTAGTCTCTGCGCCAATATGATACGAGGCTTATCTGCCCACAATGCTGGTATGCTTAATGTAAGCTAAAACAGTAAGTTAAATCTAAAGCTGGTTTAAGGAAATAATAAATGTTGCTTGGGCTGTTTATCCTGTCTGCCGTATTAATCAAAACCTCATTATTCGGGCTTGGCTGGATATCGATTACCATCGGCCTGAGTGGGTACCTATTTTGTCGATGGTTTAATATCAAGTTAGATATCAAACTGACTGATAAATTTAAACGACTCTTTATCACTGGCGCGGCTCTGCATCTTCTCGTCTATATCGGCTTAATCACTAAGCTTTTCCTTATCGACAGCTTTGAAGACTTGCCCACATTCCTAATAAGTCACTTAGTCTTCCACCACGCAATCTGTGCCGTGATTGCTGCCGCATTAACCTTCTTGGCTATTCGCATCTATCTACAACAGCAAAAATTAACTCAAGCCTATCGACAGGAATTAAGCTAACTCAACAAGGTTTTGATGACAAATGCAGGCGAATAAAAGCTGGGTAAATTCATCATTAGCTTAAGTACCATAAAATAATGGGGGACTAAAGCAGATCATGTAGAGGTGTTGTCAGCAACACTGAATTCATCAATGGATTCAAACATCAGGGATAAGAATGACCCCTGATGTTTGGGGGGAGCTAAGCCAAGATACGTTAGTCGACGGCAATATCGTTATCTTTAAGCTCTTTTGACAGGGTTTCATAATTCGTTTTGAGTTTTGGCAAAGTATCTTCTTTGATTTTACTCAATACATTTTGCAACTGATCCTTACCGTAAGAAACGCTATAGTGACGGGTTTCAATATTGCTAATGATCTTCTCAGACTCTAAATACAAACGACGAATATCAGACAAAATATCACTCGGTGTTTCTAGCGCATTGGCAGAATAGCGCATGTTATCCCAGACAAATAATCCCATCTGCGGATGCATTTTCACTAAACTATTACTACTCACAGTCTCAACTGTGTCAGCGTAATGACTCAAGATTTCAACATTGTCACTCACTTCGTCATATAGGGCATGACGCAGATGATAGTTATTCTGCATATTGCTCAGGGCATCAAATTTAATTGCCTGTGACAACCCTTCTTGCGCGGCTAAATACACGCCAACAACAGTCGCAATGATTATAAAAATCTGACTCACCCAAAAACTGGTTTTGATAAGCTCAGTGTTATCAAGCTTAATGGTGCGTTTAGGCATATCTGCCTCATTAGAGATGGGTGTCATATCCATATGTTTTATCCTGTCAAATCAAGAGTACAAGGCAATATCACTAACTTAAATCATTATTGAGTGGTCATCCTACACTATTGGGGTATGACTTACCTCAGTACAAATCACGATTTTTACCCACAAAAAAGGAGCCATCTGGCTCCATTTTTATATTCATTGGTCAGTCTATTATGCTGCTTTTGCCACATCAAAATTGGATAGCAACATCACAGCTGTACGGCCTAATAGGTGGTTGATCGTGCGATCGCCCGCTAAGCCTAACTCAGCAATCGCTTGCTGACGCGCTGTACTCACCGCTCTAAAGAGGGTAATTTCATTATTCGCACCACCACAAAGACTAAAGAACAGTCTTAATACTGCGCGGTAATGCTCTTCCTGCATTGCCTGCATCCAGGATGTTTCCAATGCCTCTTGGCTAGAAAAATCCAGCGCAGCAACAAATAGATTGCCGATACGACTATCTAAACGAACAAGAAAATCGCTTTTGCGTGGAAAATGGTGACTAATACCTGTGCGACTAATACCCGTTGCTTCAGATAACGTAGTATAAGACATAGTCTCAAAGCCGATAGTCAAAATTTGTCTTAACGCTTCATCCATAATTTGATTTATGGTTTGCTCAGTTTGTACTCGCGAGCGCTTAGCCATAGTAATGTCTCCCCTCTTATTTTTAGGGGGAAAGCTTACCAAAGCCGCTCAGGGATTACTGCTGTTCACTGGGCCGTAACCAGCGTATTTCACTTTTGTTCAGCTAGGGTTCAGTTTAAAACAGGCTTCACCACTGATTTAATTAACACATTCATAACATTGAATTTTGTACCAACCAGTTATGTGCTTTTTCTTCGCCCATGAGTAAAACGAACGTCGGTTGGAGATAGTGTCCAAGATCCGCTTTTCGCCAAAATAGATATTCAGGAAGGGGTTGCAATACACTCGCGCCAAAAGTGCGTTGCATTAAGCTCGAATACTCACCTAATAATCTCGGCTCTAATTGCTCGGCTTTAGGGTAAAAATTCGTTAAAAAGTCCCGATACTCGGCAAATTTAGTCACTTGAGCAACATCGTATCGATGCAACACTTGTATCAACATTGGCGAACTCCAATGTGACAAGTATTGCGGGCTTGTTAATGCATCAAGATTGCGTCTGTGGTATTGCTGCCACGCCAAGGCAAAATCATTTTTCTCCCGTGCGATACGCCAAACCAAATAAATGTCAGCTAGCCATTCATGTTGATATGCACTCAAGTGAGTCGGTAACACAGAGCCTTGCAGAGCAAGGTTCTCCAAATGACCGAGCTCATGCCATAGGGTTAATTGCGGCTGTTCAAGCAAAGGTAATTGGTAGGTCACCATATCGACACTGGCTAACTGTACTTGTGGTGTCAGCTGCTCATTCACTAAGACTAGGCCCGCAATTTTATTGTCATCGACGGGCATGACCATGGCACTTCTGCGGCCTAAATCGCGCTTAAATTGATCTAGCGTAGCGGGCAGCTGCGCCAACACTTGCTTAGGCAATAATGCCAAGCAAGTATCAAGCTCAGGTAAAGGGCAAATCAAAGCCTGCTTATCGGCAATGGGCGTCCAAGTCAGGCTAGATGCGAATGCCAGAGCGACTAAGCTCACTGATTCGCCATGATATTTTGTATAATCGCTGTCGTTGAAATACCATCCTCAAAGCCCAGCACTTGCACTTGGCCACCTGCTGCAATCACTTCAGCGCCACCAGCAATATCCTCAAGCTTATAATCACCACCTTTGACCAGCAGATTTGGCAGCAATCGAGTAATGATGCGCTGCGGCGTATCTTCACTAAAAGGCACAACCCAATCAACAGAAGCTAAGCCAGCGAGCACAGCCATACGACGATCAACCTGATTAACTGGACGGCCTTCACCCTTGAGGCGTTTAACCGAGGCATCATCGTTTACCGCGACGATCAAACGATCGCCCAAAGCTTTCGCCTGTTTAAGATAGCTCACGTGGCCCGCATGTAAAATATCAAAGCAACCATTAGTCATCACCACACGTTCACCGCGTAGTTTGGCTTGCTCTAAGGCGTAGGCCAGTTGATCTTCACTCACCACCCCAAAACCCGATTCTCCATGGTGCAAAGCTAAAGCTTCGATAAGCTCAATGCGGCTCACGGTAGAAGTGCCAAGTTTACCGACCACAACGCCTGCGGCGGTGTTCGCAATTGCGCAAGCCTGCGGTAAATCGGCGCCCGCGGCTAATGAGGTTGCTAAGGCCGAAATCACAGTATCGCCAGCACCCGTCACATCATAGACTTCACGGGCAACGGTAGGAATGTGCAACTCAGGCGCATTAGCGGTCACTAAGGTCATGCCCTTTTCAGAGCGGGTGACTAAAATGGCATCAAAATGATGTTGCTTGAGTAAACCACGGGCTTTTTCCAGCAGGTCGGCTTCAGAGGTCACAGTGCCAACAACAGCTTCAAACTCGCTCATATTTGGGGTAATGAGTGACGCACCATGATAACGACCAAAGTCACTACCCTTAGGATCGACTAATACCATCACACCTTTCGAACGCGCTAATGCAATAAAATCTCGCGGCTGATCGATAGCGCCCTTTGCATAGTCGGACAACACCACGACATCGACAGAATCGAGTAAGGCCTCGGATTGTTTCAATAAACGCACGCTATCGGCCTTGTCGAAGGCTTCTTCGAAATCGAGGCGGATAAGCTGCTGATTACGTGATAACACCCGCAGCTTAGTGATGGTTGGTTTATCAGCAATACTTAACCATTGGGGTTCAACCCCTAAAGTTTGCACACCGAGCGTTAGGGCATGGGCAGTATCGTCTTGACCGACGAGCCCGGCAAGTTGGACTTGCCCCCCTAAGGTCGCGATATTGAGCGCCACGTTGGCCGCGCCGCCGGGTCTGTCTTCGACTTGATTAATCTTCACCACAGGTACGGGGGCTTCAGGGGAGATACGTCCCGTAGGGCCAACCCAATAGCGGTCTAACATCACATCGCCGACGACTAACACTCTGGCTTTTTCAAATGCTGGCAGAGAAACCTTCATAGTGCTCTTATCTTTATGCAGAAATTAAACCGTGATTGTACCTAATTTTCAGCAAAAATTGAGTTAGAATGAGCAGTAATTTTCAAAAGTAGTGAGTATTTTTGTGGTCGAGAAAGCCGAGTTTTCATCTTCTTTATATCATCCTAAGCATTGGCCCATGTGGTTTGGCGTATTTTTGATGCGTTTAACTCAGCTTCTACCGCTTCCTTGGCAGATGACGCTGGGTAAGGGATTGGGTCGCTTAGTGATGAAATTCGCAGCTGGCCGCACCCACACAGCTCGCCGTAACTTGACCCTCTGTTTCCCTGAAATGACGGAAACACAGCGAGAAGATTTACTCACGCGTAACTTTGAAGAAACGGGCAAAGCCATTTTCGATACCATCAATGCATGGTGGTGGCCCGATGAAAAAGTGCAGCAGCACATGAGTATCAAAGGTGAAGAACACGTACAAGACACGTTAAATGCTGGCCACGGAGTTATCCTCTTTGCCGTGCATTGTTTGCCGCTGGAAATGGGCGCACGTATCTTCGGCCAATTCCAACCCGGCGTGGGGGTTTATCGCCCACACAATAATCCTGTGATGGAATACCTGCAGGTCAAAGGCCGTTTACGCTCCAATAAAGGTCTCGTTTCTAAACGCGACTTGCGCCAAATGATACGCTGCCTACGCAATCCCGATGTGATTTGGTACACGGCCGATCAAGACTTTGGCCGTTCCAGTGCGGTATTTATCCCATTTTATGCCATGCCAGATGCGGCAACGATTACCGGTGCCACCACGTTAGCTAAACTCGGCAAAGCTAAAGTCCTGCCTTTTTTTGTGGAACGTACTACAGATGATAAAGGCTATCGAATTGAAGTGATGCCACCGCTGGATAATTTCCCCGGCGAAGATGAATTAGCCGACGCGATTCGCGGTAACAAGATTATCGAATCCATCATAGATAAAAACCGCGCCCAATATATGTGGTTACATCGCCGCTTTAAGACCCGTCCCGACCCAACGGACAAATCTTTATATCAATAAGCTCAATTAGCTTTGAATACAAAAATGCCAGCAAATAAGCTGGCATTTTTTATGGTGACTTTCGATCGTAAGGACCATCTAGCACATAGGATTAAAGCGCATTCTCAGTCGGTAAACGAATACCTACGTTAGTGACTTTACCTTCATACAACCCCGCCACCACCCAATGCAACGACTGCCAGTGGAACTGATCCCCAAGTACAGGATTAGCACCAAGCTGAGATACCACAAGGTCTGCGACTGTCATATCATCAGCGAGATTATCTAAACTCAAACCATAAATAGGCGCGAGATCCGCAAGCTTAACGTCTGTTTCAATAAAGAAATCACCGAAGAATCGTTGTACTTCTTTATTTTCTGGCGCTTGGCTAAAGAGGTTACTCAAGGCTTCTAAACTTTTCTCCTGACCCAGCACACAGAGTATATCGCCCGCTTCGAGGCGAGTGCTACCCGATGGATGCAACAAAGTGTCATCCCTAAATACCGCCGCAATCCGTGTCCCATCTGGCATAGCTAAGCGCTTTAGCGGCTCACCAATACACCACTTACTTTCACTCAAACGATAGACAAACACTTCCCATTCGCTGCTCGGGTAAATTTCAACTCCCGAGCGCGAAACGGGTAACGGCTTTGGGGGCAGTTCCACCTTAGCTAAACGCGCTGCTGTGGTCAAAGATGCACCTTGAACCAGCAACGACACTAATACAACGAAGAAGGCTAAGTTGAAGTACAACTGAGCACCCGGTAAGCCAGCCATCATAGGGAATACTGCTAAGATGATAGGCACAGCGCCGCGTAACCCCACCCAAGAAATAAACCAGCGGTCGCGACTGCTAAAGCTCTTAAAGGGCAATAGACTGATCCATACGGCGACAGGGCGAGCAAATAAAATCATTCCGAATGCCAGAGCAAAACCTGGGATCATGATATCGACTAAATCTGAAGGGGTAAGCAATAACCCTAATACGAGGAACATGCCGATTTGACTGACCCAAGTCATACCATCCAGTACGTTCAAAATCGCATGACGGCCACGGGTTGGCTTATTGCCGAGGAACAGACCCACTAAGTAAATCGACAGAATACCACTACCACCCAGTTTGTTGGACGCAGCATAAATAATCAGACCACCGCTTAAAACTAAAATAGAGTACAGACCATCAGCTAACTTGCTTAAATTGACGAGCTTCCACAGCATCCAGCCGCCGCCTAAACCTAAACAGATCCCCAGACCAAATTGCTTAATAAAGCTAATAAGCATAAAGCTGAAGGACAACTCACTGTCGACATTGGCAAGAATGGCAATCAAGGTTACGGTTAAGAATACCGCCATAGGATCGTTACTGCCGGACTCAATTTCTAAGGTCGCACCAACCCGCTCATTAAGGCTACGCCCTTTAAGCAGGGAAAATACCGCAGCGGCATCGGTCGAGCCCACAATCGCGCCCACCAGCAAACCTTGCAACCAATGCAAGTCGAACAACCATGCGGCCATCATGCCGGTGATACTGGTCGTAATGGCAACGCCAAAGGTCGCCAACGATAATGCAGGCCATAGCGCCACCCTAAAACTGGCAACGCGGGTGCGCATACCGCCATCGAGTAAAATAATCGCTAAGGCTAAGTTACTGACTAAATAGGAAGTTGAATAATCATCAAACTGGATTCCACCAAGGCCATCTTCGCCAGCCAAAATACCCACAGCAAGGAAAATCAATAAAATAGGGATGCCCAAACGGGAAGACATAGGACTAAGTAAAACACTCACTGCTGTAAGCAAGGCGCCAATCAGAAAAAAACTATTGATGGAATCTGCATCCACAAACGCCTCCTTAATACAGGTTGTTTAGTTAAACGATAGACAAATCACCGAGGTTAAAAATGACTCAACTCACAATTTTATGATTTTATATTAGCACAAAAATATCGAATTATTGGAGCGTTAAATATTAAATTTCAATCATCTACATAAAAAATGTCATAAAACCAACTTTCTATTAACCTTTAGATAAAGGCTAACATAAAACCTAAAGGATAGCAGAACATCTCCACACGACTTAATAATAATTAAAAGAAATAAATATCAAATAGTTAAAAATAACAAACTGAACGTAAACTCAAATCATTCAAGCAAAACTCAGCTCACAAACCTGTATAAACTAACGGTATCATGACCAATTTAGTGTCAGATAAAATAATGTCGTGTAAAAGGTGAATATTTGAACATTATCCTTAAGCTAATTGTTTTAACTCCATTTATTTGCCAATGAGATGATTTAAACTCACCTTATCCGATGAGCAATAGCCTTGTGAGAAAAGGACCACACACTGTTTTCCAAAACAAATCAATTCAGTTCCAGTAACGCCATACATGCTCGCCATTCAAACAGACACGTTTTAGATTGGTTAACACTGCAAATATTTTTCATCAAGCAGGAAGGCATGCACAAGACAATTGAGTACAGCAGGTTTTAACGACAAGACTAAATACTGGCAATTGACGCCGCCAAGGAAAACCGTTAAAACAAAAAATTAAGCGATAAATACGCCGTACTGATCATATTTCAGTTGAAATAATGTCCAAAATAAGGAAGGATGCGAGCTTCGCGCGCCAGTGCATTTTGCTCGTCAAATTGCCGCTCTCGTTTTAAGAGAGAAAGCTGCGTTAAACACGCTTTTTTATTAACAGGAATCGTAGTATCCGCTTATGAGTATGCTTCGCACCACAGCTTTATTATTGACTTTGGTTTTCCCTAGTCTGTCCGCTTTAGCAACGGAATATCCTTTACCAGCCGCCCAAAGCAGGCTAATTGGCGAGAACCAGTATTATACGGTTCCAGAGGGTAAACACACTCTCGAAGATATCGCAGCCAAATACCAGCTTGGTCTCAGTAACTTACTCGAAGCTAACCCAGGTGTGGATCCATTTCTGCCAAAACCAGGTAGCCAACTGATCATTCCATTGCAATTGATCCTGCCAAACGCTCCCCGTGAAGGCATAGTGATCAACGTGGCTGAAATGCGTTTGTATTACTATCCAAAAGGCAAAAAGACTGTTGAAGTGTTGCCTATTGGTATTGGCCAAATTGGTAAAGACACACCAGAAAACTGGGTGACCACTGTACAACGCAAGCGTGCGAATCCAACTTGGACACCCACACCGCGCATTCGTAAAGAATATGCTGCTAAAGGTGAAATCCTGCCTGCGGTATGGCCAGCCGGTCCAGATAACCCTATGGGACTGTATGCGCTGTATATCGGCAACTTGTATGCGATTCACGGTACTAACGCAAGTTTCGGTATTGGTTTGCGTGTCAGTCAAGGTTGTGTGCGTTTACGCCATGAAGATATCGAGCATCTATTCAAGACTGTACCAGTGGGAACTCGGGTACAATTTGTGAACCAGCCGATTAAAGCAACCGAAGAGCCAGACGGTAAACGCTACTTAGCCGTGCATCAACCATTGTCTCGCACTGTGGCGGAGTTTGAATCAAATGAGCCCGTTGCGATATCACTGCCAAAAGAGATCGCTAAGTTTATCGCTAAAGCTGACACTGATTCTTCTGTGATCAAGAAGCTACTCGATGAACGTACTGGTGTGCCAATGCGAATTAATCAATAATTCACTGGCGAATACCACCTAAAAAAATACCCGCAATCTGCGGGTATTTTTTTGTCATGTCAGGCTATTCACTAACGTAATAGACTAATATATCAATCACATAAAGGTGCACACAGGGCCAAGAAGTGAGTCATAGCAGCACTGTTTGCTAATACGCGTTGATCGAAGTTTTGCAACGCAGGTGTTTCAGTACAAGCACCGACACGAGCACCACTTCGTACTAAACAAGCTTCAAAAGACGTATCAAAATGATTGAAGATCAAACCATCCTTAACAGGACACCCATCAATCTCACCGTCTACCGCAATCGGGAAATAACCACCTAAAGTATCGCGCAGATCGAGACTAAAACGTCCTGGCACTTGGCTTGGCTCAAAAGAATACACATAGGCTTCACGACTCAAGACATCTTCATGGCAAGTTAAAATACCGTCTCGACTCGCAGCAAGCAGTAACTGTGCGTGCTCTAACAATAGCTTACCTTCAACCGATGTATGTTCATTCGCTTTAGGTTTACCGTTCTCAAATACAAAACCACGATTTGGATTTTCGCCGTATTTATTAAATCTATGACCACGACTGAATCCAGTAGGATTGACGAGAGGCAATAAACTCAAGTTCACCCGTTCAAATAGGTCTGCTGAAGCTTCACTCAAAAAATGCAACAAACCCCATGGGCCTGCAGATTCTTCGCCATGAAATCCTGTGCTGATCAATAAAGAAGGTAAGCCTGACTTAGCGGCCGGTGACTGATACAAGCTAACATCGTATTTACCCACTTCACCCAATGTTTTCTCAACCATGCCCAAACGGGTCATTTCCTGCTCAAGCAGCAGATAGAAATTATCAATATCAGTGCTTTCACAGTTAAAAATATCGCTTTTCCACTGAAAGGATTCGAACGGAGATCTGCTTACCATATCTTGTACTTATGCCAGAAAAAGAACTGTGCCATCATAGCAGTTCTTTTCAAAAACTGAATGCTATTCAACTGATTTCGATGAAATCCGAGCAGTCGTCGACAGTGGTGCAATCTGTATCGATACCTGCGAATGTATCAATTGCCTGTCGTTAATGGTATCCAGCTTGAGTAAGACATTTGACAAATTAAAAAATAAGCTCGGCAGGACGCACTTATGAAAACTCAAATCAGCTTTTTTATCGCCCTTTCGGCCAGTGTTTTCAGTCATACGCTACAGGCCCAATGTCGCGCCGAGCAAGATGCACAAGCCTTATATGCGCTCGAAGCGAATATAGAGACCTATACGCTACAAAATGGCCTGACAGTGCGATTACTGCCCATGGCAGATAAACAGACAGTCACAGTCGCCAGCCAATTTAATTTAGGCGCCCGCAACGAAGCCCAAGGTCAGAGCGGTTACGCCCATCTGTTTGAGCACATGTTGTTTAAAGGGAGTGAAAATGCCCCCGGCGATATCTATGCTCAGCAGTTCAGTGCTTTAGGTGCACGTTTTAATGCCAGCACGTATTTTGACTACACCAACTACTATGTGACGCTGCCAAACCAAGCATTAGAACTGGGCTTATATCTCGAAGCCGATCGCTTTATCCGCCCTAGCCTTAACGCCACTACGGTTAAAAATCAGCAGGAAACCGTACTGCAGGAAATGGCACAAACCATAGATAATCAGCCCTATATCCTTAGCGCGATGGTGTTTTTACTCGAGCAAGTAAAAGGTACTCCCTACGGTCACGGTATTATTGGCAGCCGCGAAGATATCTTGCAAGCCACGCCAGAAAACCTAACGGCCTTTCACCGTGATTATTATCGTCCCGATGCGATGCAGCTTTCCCTTGTCGGCAAACTAAGCCCACAAACCCGACAATGGATTGAGCAAAATTTTGCGGCTTGGTCTAGGCCAACGATTGCTGAACCTAAATTTTCTGAGTTAACAATCCAGCCTAAACAAGTACATGCTGAGTTAGTGGATGAGCGCGGACCTTGGCCTGGATTACTGCTTGCTTGGCATACCGTAGGTAAAGATCACCCCGATGCGGCGGCAATTCGGCTGCTAGAAGGCTATTTATTTCAAAACACCGCCAGTGCACTCGCTAAACTCAGTCTGCATAATCCCGAACAAATGCTCAGCTACTCCCTGCCCTTTGAGTTAGAAAATCACGGCATAGCGAATATCGTCTTGGTTCCACGGGCACGGACCTCACTCGATGCCTTAGTGCAAAAAGTATTGGGACTTGTGGCACAAACGCAGCAAGATGCTCTGGATGAAACAAGTCTTTGCACACTTAAACAAGTGTGGTTAAACAATCAATTACAACAACTGGATGACACACAGGCCTTAGCCATCAAGCTTTCCGCAACGTCGGCTCAAGATAAAGACCATCCCTTTACCGCGCAGTGGCAACGGATCAACGCAGTCACGGCCGACGATATCCAAAGCGTCGCAAAACGGTATTTCAACCAAGATTATGTCCGAGTCGACCTACTGCCACCTTGGTATATTCGCTGGGGTAAAACGCTACTGGAATGGCTGCCTAACGATATGAGTGACAGTTTAGAGGATGCGGTATTATGACGACTCAGACAATGTCAAAGCAGCTACAAGGCTTAATGTTCTGCGCTGTGGCTTTATCACTAAACGCCTGCCAGCAGACGCAAATCGTCTTCACGCCGAGCGAACCGCCGAGTTTGGCCCATTTTGAAACACCAAACTCTTTAGCCCATTCTTTGCCTAGCTCTTTGAACAATCATTTACCCAAAAGCGGCGTCATTATCCCAGTAACGGATGAAATTTTTACCGATGAAGTCCATACCGAATTGGATTTACCCTATCAGTTACATCGCCTTGCCTCAGTTCAAATGAATAGTAGTGTGAGTAAGAGGGTCAGTTTAGCGGCTGTGAGCCCGCAAGTTCCCTTCAATAATCCTGATATTTTACAGATTGCCTTTCAAGAAAAAGCCCGCGCACTTGCCATTAGCCGCGCAGATCCCTGTCTTGAGACTTTCAATATGCGTGTCAGCTTGCACAGCATTAATTTAAGCCTCACTTGCCCCGACGATGTTAACCATATCTACGGCTTACTACTGCAATTTTGGCAGCCAGATGCCTTTGTTGATGCGACAACCGCCCCCGTCGATGTCGACAATATTCGCCGTCAACTCAAGCTCAATAAACACTTAAACGCCTTTAGTGGCGCCGAGATAGATAAAGTGTGGCGCGATAAACTGCTCGGCCCTGAACATCCCTACAATAGAGTGATCAATAATAATGCATTGTTCGATTCACTCAGCCTAAGGCAACTACAACAAATCCAACAGCAGGCGGTAACACAAGCACAGTGGCATCTTTTTCTACCCAACTCTTTGGCAAATAACGCTAAATTTGACCTTCAAGCTAGCCTTAAACTGTGGCCATTATTGCCTAATTCAGTGCCGAAAGCGGATAAACCAGAGACAGTAAAGCCTCAGCAAATCAAGAGGATTTACCTTATTGATGCGCCGGGCAGCGTGCAAACCCAAGTCCGCCTAGGTTATGCCATAGATCATGTCCTAAGTGATGCATCAACTCAGCAGCAACTGAACCCACAGGAAGTCGCCTTAAGCTGTCGCAGTTTATCCGCACTCATGGGCCGCAGTTTTTCGGGCAGACTCTACTATGATTTACGGGAAAAACGCGGCCTCACCTATGGCATCTACGGCCAGTGCGCCAATGCACCGCTGTCCAGCAGCATCAAATTTTACGGCAGTACAGCCATAGAACATACGGGCGCGTTTGTGGTAGGTATACTCGATCACCTCGCACTGGTTAAGACGCAAGGTGCTAGCCAAGGTGAAATCGATGCACTTAAAACCTATTTGATCGGTGGAGATTTGCTCAGCCAAGACAACAGCATTCAACGGGAAAACCAATACATCCACCAAGTCGCGACAGGATTGACTCAAGTTGATGTGCAAAAGCTGAAGGCAGAGTTGCAAGCTCTAACGCCTGATAGGCTACAACAGTTAGCAAACGCGGCTTTTAGTAATGATCCATTGATTATTTTGCGGGGCGATGTCGCTCGAATTCTTCCTGACTTAAAAACCAAGCTACCAGAGTGGCAGTTTGAAAGGGTCAAGGTTGGCCGAACTGACAACTAAAGCCAAATAATCCTTCTAAAAGATTCAAATGCGCGATCGACAGATTAGAGCTTATTGGTCGCATTGTCGCTGGCAGGCGGTGCGCCATTATCCCCCTGCGTCATCTGTTCATGGCCTTGTTCCATTTGTTGTAAATCTTCCATCGCCGAATCCTGCTGCATGGCCTGCGGATCAGGATCCGCTGCCGGTAATACCGCCATATTGTCGGCATTCGCGCTATTTGGCGTAGCAGGTTGATCAGGAGCCATACCATTTACGGCCTTAGACCCCTCGATTGCCGGAGACACCTCAGTTTTCAACGTGCTGTCACTAAGATTAGGTAACCACTCACGCAATTGCTCGGGTCCAAAACTAAAACCTAACGCTATGACGACAGTTGCCACTGCAACATACAGCCAAGGGCGAATCGCCAGATTATCACCTCTTAGCAAAGTGCTTTCACTGGCATATAAATGCGCATCCGAGCGTTGAGCTATTGGCGCGAGTGCTTGTAGCATGTCCGGCAAGGCATCGAGTTCAGGACCTTTAATACGCTGACCAATAAACTGCCCACCTTCGTAAATCTCCATCTGATGACTGGCGACTTCACCGTCAACCACACCAGAACTGGTAATAATCAACTTATTACAACAGACTCTTCCGCGAAATACGCCGCAAACCCGCAGCTCATGACAACTGACTTCACCAGATATTTCGCCGCCAAGTTCGATCTTAATTTGTCCTGCTGATCTAATCTTGCCCTGCAATTTACCCGCAATGAATGCCGCGCTCTCTAACTGAATGTCGCCCTCAATCAAGGTTTGTGCACTGATAACCGTAATGCCATTGCCCTTACTCGCCATAGGATTCATTCCATATCATTATTTTTGTGACAAAGATGTTATGGTAAAAGTCCTCGAGAATAAAGCACTGGTTTCGCTTAGTATTTAACCTAAGCTTCAGAGCGGGACTTAAGTCACGTCAGCGACTATGTTACCCTGCGCATCTTGCCATATGGCTCCCGAGTACCTGAATATGAGTAACAGGATGCCTCAAAAAGGTGAGTGCTGATATCGCACTAAATTAAGCCTAAAGAGCGCAGGATCTACTGCAACAAACACCGAAAACAAACCGCCAACGAGACCCCGACATGGCACATTCAAACTCCGCTAGCTCGCAATCGATAACCCCAATCGTGACACCACTTGAAGCGTATCGCGCCAAGATGAGCATAGATCTCATTGACGATCCCGCGCAGCAACAGGCGGTGTTGGCGCTCGATGCGCTATTTAAGCAGTTGATGCTACGACCATATTCAGCACAGTTTCCCCTTATCAACAAACAAGCAATCAAAGGTCTGTATCTGTGGGGCGATGTGGGTCGGGGCAAAACGTTTCTGATGGATTTGTTTTTCGATTGCTTGCCGAGTGAAGGCAAGTTAAGACTGCATTTCCACCGTTTTATGGCGCGGATACACAATGCACTGCGTGAGCATTCGGGTAAACGCGATCCGTTAACGCTTATAGCAAAAAATCTAGCGAAAGAATGTAGGGTGCTGTGTTTCGATGAGTTTTTTGTCTCAGACATTGGCGATGCCATGATACTCGCAGGGCTATTTGAGTGCCTATTCGAACAAGGTGTGGTGCTGATCGCGACCTCAAATATTCCTATTGAGCGCTTGTATGAGAACGGCTTAGCCAGACACAGATTTTTACCTTGTATCCAACTGCTGCAAACGCACACGCAAATGCTGCATCTCGCTGGCAACCAAGACCACAGGATGCACGCCATCAATACTTTATTAAACAACGAGATTGGCATTGAAAGCGCTGAAATGAGTGCCTCGATTTCCCGCAATATCGGCATTACCGGAACACTCGATTTTGAGCAGATTTTTGACAAGCTAGTGAATGGGTTAACGCCAAATGCACTCAGTATGAGCGCTGTTGGCATTAGCGATACTGGTATTTGCGATTCTAACGTTAGTGATAGCAGAATGAGCAATGCTAGCCTCACCATCTGCAACCGTGAAATCCCAGTGATCCGCGCCGCTTTAGAGCCCACAGACAACGCCGTTGCTTGGTTCGACTTTTATGCCCTGTGTGATGGCCCAAGATCCCAACTCGATTACATCGAAATCGCCAGTCGATTTAAGATCTTAATGGTGAGCGGTGTTCCTAAACTGGGCGGCGAAGTGAAAGGCTGGATCCGTGCCCGCGGCACGGAGGACGGCACAGGAGCAAACCAAGCCGCAGCTACGGGCGAGCGCAAACTCTCCTACGCCGCCAACGACGACCCAGCGCGACGTTTTATCAGCTTAATTGATGAGTTATATGATCAAAATGTCAGCTTATATCTCAGCTGCGACGTGCCACTGAGTGAACTCTATCAAGGTGGCGCACTCAGTTTTGAATTCCGCCGCACCTACAGTCGATTAATAGCAATGAGTCGAAGTGAATGGCCGTAAAACATTAGCGATTTATCGCTCTGTTGAGTTAGACCAAACCCCTAATATTGATAAGCAAGAAGTTAGCCATCACGATAAAAATTCGAGGAACAATTAGTGACAAGATAATTCATGCATTCAGAATATAACAAGTCAAATACGCTATTTGCAGATACAAGCCTAGAAAGATGAATAAGTACCTAAATTGAAAATCTGCAATCATAGACAAACTAGTACAACAAAAAAAATTATAATAATTAAAAATCAAATACATAAAATAGAAAACTCATCTGCCATAATCGATTCAATTCACACAACTAAATGACTCATTACGTTCAATTTGCTTCTAGCTGTTGCTAACCTTGAGTTTTAAGGTACGGTGTAACTTAGTTTCAATTGTTCTAATTTACAGCCTATAGGTTTAAATCGATCAAATTTACAACCTGCAACATAAAAGCTGAAAAATATAATCTATAGTTTATGCAATCAACTAAAGACTCATGATTCTGAATAAGTGCCATGACACTTAGTTCGAAGTATTCGCTAGAAAATATTAAGAACTGCCTTAAACGGAACTATTTTAAATACAGGGACGATTAACTTATGTGGTTACGACAATTTAAGATTGGCTCACGATTAATTGCTGCGTTTGGATTACTTGCTCTTGTGTTGCTACTTCAAGGAATCATGTCATTACAGACGATGTCATCCATGCGATCCACTGCAGAAGAAATTGAAGATAATACCCTACCTACGCTGGTCAGTCTGTCGA
Organism: Shewanella sp. M-Br; assembly: GCF_036245925.1. NCBI lineage: Bacteria > Pseudomonadati > Pseudomonadota > Gammaproteobacteria > Alteromonadales > Shewanellaceae > Shewanella > Shewanella sp. M-Br. Next base: position 137,116 of record NZ_BJBV01000003.1, on the reverse strand, counting down.
GCATCAACCTCAATGTGATGCGCGCTAGGGTGTTTACATTTCGCCTGTTATTAGCAAATTCGGCAGCAGAACTTAACAAAGGACTCGATACATTAAGGCAAATCCGCCAGAGTATTAAAACGGATCAAAAAAACTATGAGCCTTTAATTAGCCTGCCAGGTGAGCAGGAGCTCTATCAAGAATTTAGTGGCAGCCTTGATCTGTATTTAAAGCATCAAGATGAGATGATCAGCAAGCTACAGGCGAATGATGCAGCCGAAGCTAAACGGATCATGGATGATGTCATGATAGTGCAAGCCGAAAAAATGACAAAGACGCTCATTAGCATTGGCAGCTTGAATACTGAATATGCAAAGGAACAAGGTCAAATAACTGCACAAGCCTACGACGAGAGTAAATGGCTAAACAGCATTATGATAGTGGGCTCCTTAATCGCTGCATTTGTAGTGGCAATATTTTTAACTCGCAGTATCGTGCAGCCAATGAAGGAAGCTGTAGGCATTTCAGTGGCAGTCGCAAGGGGGGATTTAACGCAGAAAATCAGCACAGAGGGTAAAGATGAAACCAGTCAACTGATGCAATCATTAGCTGAAATGCAGCAAAATCTGCGCGACACTTTATCCCATATAGCAAACTCCTCTAGCCAGCTCGCCTCCGCCGCCGAAGAACTCAATTCAGTCACTGAAGATGCTTCCCGCGGCATACAGCAACAAAATGATGAAATACAGCAAGCGGCAACTGCGATTACCGAAATGAGTTCGGCAGTGGATGAAGTAGCCAATACGGCGGTGCTCGCTTCAGAAGCCTCTGAAGAAACCGCCCGCAGTACCGAATTAGGTAAAAAACAGGTAGATCAGACTGTCGCAGCCATTATCGACATGAATCAGGATGTGACGCAAAGTTCACAGGTTGTTCAAACCTTAGCGATTCAAGCGAGGGATATAGGTAAAGTTCTCGATGTGATCCGCGCCATTGCTGAGCAAACGAATTTACTGGCCCTAAACGCAGCCATTGAAGCGGCGCGAGCGGGCGATACAGGCCGTGGTTTTGCGGTTGTTGCTGATGAAGTTCGTGCCCTAGCCCATCGCACTCAGTCCTCGACCCGTGAAATTGAAGACATGATTAACAAAATCCAGCACGGCACCGAAACGGCTGTGCAGTCGATGCAGCACAGCGGTCAAAAGGCTGAACAGGCACTCTCAGTCGCAAGATTGGCAGGGGATGCATTAAACACGATAAATCGTCAAATCAGTACGATGAATAACAGCAACATGGTCATCGCAAGCGCCGCCGAAGAGCAAGCGAAAGTCGCACGTGAGGTCGATAAAAACATTGTGAATATTAGTGATCTTGCCAGCCAAAGTGCTGCGGGGGCACAGCAAACCAGTGCCTCGGCACATGAACTCTCAAGACTCGCCGTTGAACTGAACAATCTACTGACGCGATTTAAAGTCTAGAGTATCGCTTTATAATGGAATCTGAGGGTAATGGCGCAAGATGTGTTCAACAGTTACCCTCAATGCATAACGCTATGATCTAGTTTAATAAAGCTTCCATAATACAAGCGAGACTCAAGAGTGCTAGGACCGAGTTTGCGGTGCATGATTAAAGTGCATAGCCAGTTCACTGATATCAGTGGCAACCCATTCTGGCTCGATACACTCGACCAAATGCGCCGCCATAAAGTCCACCAGTTGCATGGCGGCATAGGGCAAACGGCGATCTTTACGGCCAACTAGATACCAGTTACTTTCGAGCGGAAAACCCGTAACAGTTAGAATTGCAGGTTTTTCGCGCCCTTCTTGCAAGGTATGCGCCGAAATCACCGACAAACCTAAGCCCGACGCGACGCTCAAGCGTATCGCCTCATTACTCTCGATTTGCATAGTGTCACCGAGCGTGATGCCTTGGCCGCTGCACCAAGACTCGAACATTAAGCGGGTGGCTGATCCCGGTTCGCGAACGATAAAACGCTCATTTTTAAGCTCGTTAAAATTCACTTGTTCACGACCCACAGCCCAATGCTCCTTTGGTGCAATCAGTTGCAGCGGATTTTTGATGATGCGTGCAGATAACACGTTATCGCCACTTGGAGGATGACTGAACAGGTATAAATCATCTTCTTGACGTTCAAATCTGCCTAATACATGGGCACGGTTACCAATGTTTAAGGTCACTTTAACCTGTGGAAACTGCCGATAAAATGCCCCTAAAATCCGTGGTAACACGTATTTTGCGGTAGTGACAATACCGATATTAATGTGACCGACACTGCCACCTTTAGCCTGCTGCATAAAAGCATCGAAATCCTCAAAACGACTCAAGGTATCGCAGGCTGCGCGGTACAACTCATTACCAATCAAGGTCGGTAACATGCGGCCATCACGACTCTCGAGTAATGGCTCGCCCAACACATCGGCCAGTTTTTTAAGCTGTAATGACACTGTGGGTTGAGTTAAATGCAATGCCCTCGCCGCTGCGGAAATATTACCTAACCGCACCACTTGCACATACACCTGCAGTAACCGAAAACTCAAATGCCGCAATTTAAGCTGAGTCGATGACGAACGCTTATCCATAGACAATTATCTATACCTAGGTGGTAAACAATTTATTTTTCAATATAACTAATTAGGTCCAAAATCACCAGCCATCAGGATCACTCGACAAACAAGCGCGTTTTACACCGCTTAAAAGTCAAACTTAATGAGATACCTATGCCCGATATTGTCATTGCATTTTTCGCCTTAGGCCTGTTAGCTGGCCTAGTGAAATCAGATCTTAAAGTCCCACCCGCGATCTACGAAACCCTATCCATACTGTTAATGCTTACCTTAGGTTTAAAGGGCGGAATGGCGCTCCACGGTCACACTCAAAACTTAGTGATCACTGAGCTGTTAGCGGTTGTTGCCTTAGGTTTGATTATCCCCTTGGCCTTATACCCTGTACTAATCCGGCTGGTTCGCATTGGCCATACCGATGCCATTAGTATTGCCGCCCATTACGGCTCCGTCAGTGCGGGAACCTTTGCGGTGGTGATGACTATGGTTGAAAAATCTGGGCTGATCTTAAGGCCAGAAACGACCCTGTATCTCGTGCTGCTGGAACTACCTGCTATTGTCGTAATGCTCTGGTTACACAGATACTTAAGCGCAAAAAAAGCAATTGAAATATCACCCAAAAATGAAACTCAATCGAGCGTGTTGCACGAAGCGTTAACCAACCGCGGCGTTGTACTACTCGTTGGTGGTGTGGTGATAGGTTGGCTTTACGGCCCAACGGGGCTTGCGCCGCTCACTCCTGTGTTACTCGGTGGGTTCAAAACCTTACTGGCATTATTTTTACTGGAAATGGGCTTAGTAACGGCCAAAGTGTGTTTGCCGCTACCACTTAAACAATGGCGGTTATTAATGTTTGCCGCCGTAGCGCCCTTTGTATTGGCTTGGTGTGGTATTGGTGTAGGTGTTTGGCTGGACTTACCTTCTGGCAGCATTTTAGTGCTAGCAGCATTAAGTGCCAGTGCATCTTATATCGCAGCGCCTGCGGCCATTCGTGCCGCAATCCCCGAAGCCAATATAGGTCTGGCTATGCTAGCCTCACTCGGGATCACATTTCCGGTTAACGTATTAATTGGCTTACCCTTATATCAACATTGGGTAACGCTCATTACAGCTTAGTACTTCTTCGCCGAATAAAGTCCAATGAAAAGGGAGGCATTATTGTCTCCCTTTTCATTAGCATAAGCATAAACAATTTAAGATGCATCACTGTGATGTGTGGCTTTATTCTGATACATGGCTTTATCAGCTGAATCTAACAGATCCTCTAAGCTCATATCTGAATTTGGTGTCCAATGGGCGATACCTATGCTGGTCGCCAATCTATGTTGCTTAGGATGCTGTTGATTAAATTGCTCAAGTAACTGCTTAAAACGCTCGATGACCCGATTGACTGTATCGCTATGCACAAAACTTAATAACACCACAAACTCATCACCGCCAAGCCTTGCGATCACATCCGACTCCCTAAAAGCGGTCATCAAGATATGGGCAAAATCGTATAACACTTGGTCACCCTTGAGGTGGCCAAAGTTGTCATTCACTTCCTTAAAAAAGTCGAGATCGAAGAATACTAAGGCTGCCTCAGATTTGGTACGTCGACAACTCGCCAGCGCCTGATGAGCCAGTAACTCAAATCCACGCCGATTCGAAATCGTAGTCAAGGGATCTAAGGTGTTTTGCGCAATAGAGAGTAATTCAGCCTCTACCATTTGCCCTAAATCCGTTAAGGTTTCAATGTCTTCAGCCGTAAAATCCCGCGGTTCAGTACCGATTAAACACAAAGTACCCACCCGATATTGCCTGTGAATGGTGAGGGGATAGCCAGCGTAAAAGCGAATATGCGGCTGCTCAGTCACCAGAGGATTGTCACTAAAACGTGGATCTTTGAGGGTGTCGTTCACGATGAAAATGCCGTCATGATTGATCGCATGTCCACAAAATGAAATTTCCCGAGGTGTTTCAGTCACCTCCAATCCTTGACGTGATTTAAACCATTGCCGATCGGCATCCACTAAGGTCACAACACAGATGGACAAGGAGAAAATTCTGCGCGTAAGCCGAGTAATACGATCGAAACGTTCCTCGGCATCGGTGTCGAGCACATTAAGTGCCCGTAACGTAGCCAAGCGTTGCAGCTCGTTTTCAGGAATTGTAGGTAATTGCATGGCACTCTCAGCTAACTGCTCTCATTAAACTCTAGCCTAAATGGTGTATTCTTGCGGTGTTAAGGCTGAAATTCGTATCAGCCTTAATCCCCTTAAAGACTGCACTATTCGAGCACAGCACGATAAATGTTTAACACCCGCTCAGCATGGTCTTCTACCTCTGACACTGGTAACTGCCCCGCCTTTTGTTGCAGAGTCAGTCGATGATTTTCATCCCGTAGTAAGCAATATGTCTGAGTTAAATGCTGGGCACTCATCATTGGCAAAAGTTCAAGCTCAGCTAACACACCAAAAATCCGCACATTGTCAGACCAAATCGTTAGCTCTGGATACTCGTGAGCATTAGCCAGCACTAAGTACTGGGCAATAAACTCAATATCGGCAATCCCGCCTGGACTCTGCTTTAAATCAAACATGCCATCACTGACTTTAAGCAAGTGATCGCGCATCTTCTGACGCATCTCACGTACCGCTTTTTGCAGCTCAGCTTTATCACGGGGCTTTTCCAATACTGAAGCGCGAATATGACTGAATTTAACCGCTAAACTATTGTCGCCAAAAACAAAACGCGAGCGAACTAAAGCTTGATGTTCCCAAGTCCACGCCTCATTAGCTTGGTATTCGCCAAAACGCTCAATCTCACTGACCATCAAACCCGAGGCGCCAGAAGGACGCAGGCGCATATCCACTTCATACAACTCCCCCGAAGTGGTACGAGTCGAGAATAAATGCAGAATGCGCTGGGCGAGTTTGAGGTAAAAATGACCAACTTCAATCGGGCGATCACCATTGGTCAGGCCGTTCTCTGTTTTATTTTCACACAAGAAAACTAAATCGAGATCGGAGCCGTAACCCAATTCAATCCCGCCGAGCTTGCCATAACCGACAACGGCAAAGCCTGTGTCACTGCCCTCAAGGTATGCTGGCACGCCGTGGCGCACTGAAACCTGTTGCCACGCCTGCATCACCACTTGTTCGATAATAGCTTCGGCTAAAAAAGTTAAGTGATCGCTCACTTGCATCACGGGTAAAACACCCGTGACATCGGCGGCGGCGATTTTAAGTTGTTGTGAAAGCTTAAATTGTCGCAGCGCTTCCATCTGCTGCTCCATATCATCCTCGGGCACGCGCATCATGTACTGACGCAGCTCGCTCGGATAATCGTCGATGGAGGTCGTGTCATAGAGCTGCGACGGATCGATAAGCTCATCGAGCAACATGGGAAATTTAGCCAACTGCGCGGCAATCCAAGGACTGGCGCAGCACAAGCTCACCAACTGCTGCCGCGCGCCGGGGTTTTCACACAAAAGCTCAAGGTAAGTAGTGCGAGTTAAAATTTGCTCCAGCACCTTAGACACGGGCTCAAAGGCTGACGATGGACTCTGTTGATTAATCAATTCTTCCAATAATCTTGGCATTAATTTATCTAAGGTTTCTCGCCCGCGTGGTCCAATGGAACGCTTAGTCACTGTTTCGCGCCAGCTGCTAAGCATAGGGCACAGCTTGTCATCATCAATTTGCTGTTCGGCCAACAACGTAATGCCATCATCAAGGTCTTGCATATTCCACAGCTGCGCCGTCCAATGCTCGACTTTTTCTTCGCCTTCTTCGCCGCCCACTGTGGCTTTAAAATGACGATGGATTTTGCTCATTGCCGCTTCAATATGAGTGCGTAAATCAACCTCATTGGCCATATCGAGTACATGGCACAATCGCGCCCAATCGAGTGGATTATTCGGTAAGGTTTGGGTTTGTTTATCGTCAATGGCTTGCAGCAGATTCTCAACCCGGCGCAGCAGTAAATAACTGTGTTTAAGCTCATCCACCGCCAAATATTCAAACTGCCCTAAGCTGTAAAGCGTATCGATAGCACCGAATAAACTCTGCTGACGCAACGCAGGCTCACGGCCGCCACGGATCAATTGAAAACTTTGCACCACGAACTCGACCTCACGAATACCGCCTGCACCGAGTTTAATATTGTCGGTCAAATGACGGCGCCGCACTTCTTGCGCGATGAGTTGCTTCATTTTCCGCAGGGATTCAATTGCCGAAAAGTCAATATAACGGCGATACACAAAGGGTCTCAGGAGACTGTGTAGTTCATCGGAGAAATGGTTCCAAGGCCCGAGCGCACGCGCCTTGACCATGGCATAACGCTCCCAGTCTCGCCCTTGTTCTTGGTAATAATCCTCAAGACCGCTAAAACTCACCACCAAGGGGCCACTTTCACCGTAGGGACGCAAACGCATATCCACGCGGAACACGAAACCATCGACAGTGACTTGATCGAGCAAGTTCACTAACCTTTGCCCCATGCGGATAAAGAATTGTTGATTATCTAAACTGCGACGACCGCCGACGGTTTCGCCATGCTCAGGAAACGTGAAAATCAAATCGATATCGGAGGAGAAATTAAGCTCGCGGCCGCCTAACTTACCCATGCCTAAAATCAGTAGCGGTTGCGGATTCCCTTCTTTGTCCATCGGCGTGCCATATTGAGTGCACATATCTTTATAGAGCCAATCGCGGGCGCAGATCACTAACGCTTCGGCGAGCGCCGACAGATCAAGCAAGGATTCCTCTAAACTGGCATAGTCTAAAAAGTCACGCCAAGCTAAACGCACCATTTGATAGTTACGAAACCGTCGCAGGGTGGTTTTAGCCATCTCCTCAGTGGTCGTGCTAGCAAGTTCTTCATGTAAATCAACATCAAAGTTTTTACGATCAATCAGGCTTAACTCACCCGCAAACAGCATAGCGATCCACTCGGGATGTCGGCATAGTTGAGCCGCTACATAATCACTGAGTCCCAAAACCGTTTTGAGTTCTTGCTGCTGAGCAGGCGTTAATTGCGCAAGTCCTTCGGACCATGCTTCCTCTAATCGCAGCCAATTGCGTTCAGCGGTTTGATTAATAAGAATAGACAATGACTTATTACTGTCTTTTTGCATGGTCATAATAATCCCTAACAAATTTAGCTATCGACATATTATGTCGTAAATGATATAGATTGACGCCACATCATGTTATGTTCGACGAGACTTGCAGCTACCTGATGCAACACACAAATAAAGGTTTACACTTTTATCTGTGGCATTTAAGGGTACTATAACCTGCGCGGCAGGCATATTGGGCAAGCGGATTATTATTGCCTGCAAGTATTTGAGTTTTATTTCATTACCTTTTGGAGAAAACATGGCAGGAATGCTAACCCGTGTTCTCACATCGATACTTTTTTTAGCCGTTTCGCTATCGCTGACGGGTTGTGGCGATGACAGACCGGATAAAATCGCGAAGTATCAACAACTCACACAGCAACGTCTCGCTACGCTCACGACGATGATCGATGACGGCCAGTTGCGTAACGCTAATCTCTTAAAACAATACACGACACTGCTAAAGCAACAGAAACCCGATTTAGCACCCTTACTCGATGAATTAGCAAAGGATTCTGGTACCCAAGGTCCCATGTATACCTCGCTAAAACGTCGTTTAGATGAATCGAAAGTGGCGAGTAACTTTGCCGATCTCGATCAACAGCTGGCCGAAGCAGAAAATCTTTATCAAGCCGCAGATCCCAGTCTGTTTAACGATATGTTGTCTGATCCCGTCAACGTGGTCGCCGATATGTCCGACGGCAAACTGGCTCGCGTAAATGCGATTAGCCGTGAGGCTGCAACATTAGCCAATGGCGGTGAAGATTTTGGTCCAGGCAGTCAATTAGTTGGTAATCCCTCTTACGGCAACTGGCAAACCGACTCAAGCGGCACTTCGTTTTGGGCTTGGTATGGCATGTATTCGATGTTTTCGAATGTTTTCAATCGCCCAGTTTCCTACGATCGTTGGTCGGGTAACCGTGGTTATAGCTATTACAATGACGTAGGTCGTTATCGCTATACCTCACCCAAACAAGCGGATGCGCAAAATAAGACTTTCGAACAAACGAAAAAACGTTTCGACTCACAAGGCAAGCGCTTTGACAGCCCTTATGCTAAGCCGCGAACTGGTGGCACGGCGTTATCCCGTGAAAGTACCAGCGCACCTAAGGCCAGCACGACAAGTGCGAGCAAGAGTTCGAACAGTAAGTTTCGATCTAACTATGCTAAAGACAGCAGTTTCCGCAATTCCAGTAATCGCACGACCCGCAGTGTGCGCCGGGGCAAGTAACTAAGGATTTCCAATGACATTATTTCAGGATTTCGGTATCACACCAGAGCTAGCCATCATTCTGGCTATCGATCTCACCATAGCCGTGATTTTGCTAACGCTAATGCGTTATTTGCAAGGTTGGAGTGTAAAGGTCAATAGCAGTAAGGAGCTGGCAGAGCGGGATAACTTTGCCTTTGGCATAAGTACCGCTGGCGCAGTTGCCGCCCTAGGCATAGTGCTTACAGGCGCTATCACAGGCGCGGCGGCACACTCTTATCTTACCGAAGCGATTGGCATGAGCTGCTATGGTTTATTCGGTTTAGTACTGATTAAACTCGGCCGTTTCCTCCACGATAAAATAGCGCTAAATGAGTTTGATAAAAACGAGCAAATCATCAAAGGTAATGTGTCCGTCGCTATCGTCGATGCCAGCGTTGCTATTGCTACCGCCATTATCATTCGCTCCGTCTTGCTGTGGGCAGAAGATTTAACGGTCGATACCTTCATTGCCATCTTCAGCGCCTTTGCGATTTCGCAGTTGATGTTAGTGCTACTCACGCGCTGGCGTGAAAACCGTTTCGCAAGCCGTAACCAAGACTCGTCTATGCAGCAAGCCTTAGCCCAAGGTCATACAGCGTTAGCGCTACGCCATGCGGGTTACATGATTGCTATGGCACTGAGCTTTAATGCCGCCAGTCACTTTATTATTTATAATCCAACGGCTTATGTGACTAACGTGATCGGTTGGTTAGTGTTCTCAGTCATTATGCTGATCGCGCTCTCCTTATTGCTGTTCGTCGTGAAGAAACTGGTATTGGCCCGTATCGATTTAGCCGATGAAGTGGAAAGACAACACAATATCGGTATTGCCGCAGTAGAAATGGCGATCAGTATCGCTATCGCACTTATTCTTACGGCACTGATGGCTTAATCGAATGCAAGAAATTAGCTTAACTCCCTCGGCGGCTAAACCTAGCCGCCTAGGTTGGTTCGACGATGTTCTCTTACTGGGCATTATGGCCGTATTAGCAGGTTGCGGCCTGATCTACGAATATCTTTTATCCCACTATGCGGGCCGCATTTTAGGCGCATTAGAAGCCGCCATTTACACCATGATAGGCTTAATGATTGTCTCCATGGGGCTAGGTGCCTTCGCCGCCCGTAAGATCCGTGATGCCTTTACCGGTTTTGTGATTTTAGAACTCACAGTTGCACTCTGTGGCTCACTCGCCATTTTAATCACAGCAGCGGTGATTGGTTTTGGTCAACAACTGCCATTGATCATTGCTAATACCTTAGGTTTACCGCCAGATCAACTGCCCGAAGGTGGCATGATAGGCTCGCTGCAAAAACTCAGCGAATACTTACCCTATGTGTGGGGTGTGTTATTGGGCCTGATGATTGGTATGGAAATCCCGCTGATTGCTAGGGTTCGCCAATCCCTTTCCGACGAGCATTTACTGCATAACGCGGGCACCATTTACGGAGCTGATTACATAGGCGCAGGCATAGGTGCCGCAATTTGGGTTGGCTTTATGCTCGCCATCGATATCCAACTTGCCGCCGCCTTAACCGCCAGTTTCAATCTATTGGCAGGTTTTGTGTTTATCTGGCGATTCTGGCCTAAAATCCGCCGCCCTAAACTGCTTTTGAGTGGGCATTTTATCGTGACTGGCGTCTTACTCGTATTAGCAATCCACGGCCCACGCTGGGAGCAAGAATTCAATAATTTGCTCTATAAAGACAAAGTGGTTTACGCCAAGGCGACACGTTTCCAACAGCTGACCTTCACCGAGCGGTTGCGCGGTAACGGTCTGCCGCCCGTTTATGCTTTATACATCAATGGTCGCTTACAATTTTCTAGCATAGACGAGCACATCTACCATACGTTTCTCGTTCATCCTACGCTCGCGGCCAGTGCCCGTCACAGCAAGGTGCTGATCATTGGCGGCGGTGATGGACTCGGTCTCAAACAAGTACTGCGCTGGGAACCTGAACAAGTCACGCTGCTCGATCTCGATGTGGGCCTAGTGCAATTATTTAAATCGCCCGATACAGATATGCCCGATAGTCTCAGTCGCGCTATGTTGGCGCTCAATGGCAATGCACTGAACGATCCCCGTGTCACAGTGATCAACGACGATGCATTTAATGGTGTCGATAAACTGATTGCCACAGGCGTGAAATACGATGCGATTATCGTAGACTTGCCCGATCCGAGCCATCCCGATCTTAATAAGCTCTATTCGGACTATTTCTACCGTAAATTAAAGGAACTTATGAGCAGTGATGGCGCTCTGACTGTACAGTCAACATCGCCTTACCATGCCCCTAAGGCCTTTATTTCGGTAGCAAAAACCTTGGCATTGGCGGGATTTGACGTCAAGCAGTACCATCATAATGTGCCCAGTTTTGGCGAATGGGGCTGGAGTATTGCAACCTTAGGCGGACTCGATGCACAACACAGATTAGCGAAGTTAACTGAGTTGCCCATCAAAGATGACTGGCTCACTTTAGGTTTAGTGGATGGCGCCTTTGAGTTTCCAGCCAATTTTTATCAAGATGCCGCCAACATAAAACCCAATGAATTGGGTTCATTGCAGCTGTATCACTACCATTTGCAAGATTGGTCCGAGAATCAAGGACTGGATCTTTTTTAATAGGATGAGATAGTACTTGACATATTATGTCTCAGTGCTATCTTTGAACACAGACATAATATGTCAATAAGGACAAATATGAATATCCATACCATTGCCAATCACCTCAACAGTCTTGGCAACAACAGCCAAACTGGCTTTCAATTTGATTGTTATCCAATCGATGGTGAAGTCGAAGTGTTGCAAGTGAATGTGGTCGGCCGTGAAGAAATCCCGGTATTTGTATCGGTAACGGACAACCAAGTACTTTGCATCAGCTACCTGTGGGGCGAGAACGAAGTAAATCAAGAACGTCGCAGTGAAATGTTTGAAACCATGCTAGAGCTCAACATTCCAATGCCCTTGTCAGCTTTTGCAAAAATTGATGACAAATACGTGGTTTACGGTGCGCTATCACTACAATCTAGCATGCTCGAAATCGAGCAAGAATTAGCAGTTTTATCTGATAACTGTTTAGAAGTTATTGATGAATTGGTCGACTATCTGAAATAAGGAGCCACAAAATGGGCATTCTGAATAAAATTTTAACAGCGTTTCGCGGTGGTGCCACCGAAGTTGGCCAAAGCATCGTTGACGCAAACTCAACCCGTATTTTCGAACAGGAAATCCGTGATGCAGAAAAGCATTTAACCAATGCTAAACGTGAACTGACCGATGTCATGGCAAAAGAAATGCAAGCCAGCCGTGAAATCGACCGTCTGAAACGTTCGATTGCAGAACACGAAGGTTATGCAACTCAAGCATTGGACAAAGGTAATGAAGCCTTAGCGATTGAAATTGCTGAAAAAATTGCCCAGCTCGATCAAGAGCTTGCTGAGCAGCAAAGCGCCAACGACAGCTTCAGTGCCCATGCACTGCGTCTGAAGGATTTAGTGAAGAAAACCGAGCGTCAACTGTCTGATTATCAGCGCCAGTTGAGCATGGTGAAAACCACTGAGAGCGTGCAAAAAGCCACGGCAACTATTACCGACTCTTTCGCTTCTAGCAACTCTAAGCTGCTGAACGCTAAAGATTCACTCGAGCGCATCAAGGCACGTCAGCAGCAGTTTGACGATCGTCTGAAAGCGGCAGAAACCTTAGCCGATGAAAACAGTGACAAGTCACTGCAATCTAAGCTAGCCGAAGCCGGTATTGGTGAGCAAAAGTCGAATGCAAATGCTGTGCTAGACCGAATCAAAGCACGTAAAAGCTAAGCAATGATTGACCGAATGCCGAGTCTCAGTGGGATCATCACCCCCTACTGACCTCGGCATTTTTTTGTTTCATCCGCATAAAATAATTGACCACTATCGCCCGTTACGATCCGCAGCCAATCGATTTGAAGCCGCACGCGAGCATAGTCAGCAGGAGTCACTATGGGGTTTTTCAATAGTATTTTTGGTAAGAAAGCAGCGCCACAGCGCGAGCTCAATCACCCATCCCAGCTCAATGTGGGCGACATGATCTCAATTGATGACAGCTTTGCCCTGCCGCCACAACTTCGTGGTCAACAATTGAGGGTCGAAGCCGTACATACTTATGAGTCTGAACGTAATCAGCAAGCCGAATGGTTACTTAAAGGCCATGGTAGCGACACACTCTTTCTAAGCATCGAAGAAGACGACGAAACCTATCTCGCCTTCTCGATTAAAATTTCCCGCGCCCAAGTGGAACAATTATTCGATCTTGAGCAGTTCAGCGCCCTGTTCGATGAACCGGGTCATGCCGAGTTAACCACGAAAGAATTACCAGCCGACTTAGCGGAAAAACTGCAACAATGGCTTGGAAAGCAATATCACCAAGTGACGTTTGCCGCTTTTGGCTATTTCCATCGTCAGGACTACCGCGGCCAAAGGCCACCACAAGACGCCAATGGCGCCACGGGTGAGCCCTTCGAGTACTATTTACTGCTCGATGACGATGAAAGCCGCGCCGTCGAAGTGGAAGTTTACGAAGGTGGCGATACAGATGTTGTCTTGACCTTATATCGTCCACTGACGGATATTCGGGAATACTGGCCAGCGAAATAAGCCAAAAATAAGATAAAGTGCGCGCTCGCACTTTATCAATAATCCCAATACAATCTCACAGATAAGCGCTAGAAACGGTTGATAGCAATAGGTAATACGCCATGAGTAAGACCAAACACCCTCTCCCCGAGCAATGGTTAAAGAACCAACAGGCCGCGAAAGCAACGCAAGTCGCCTTCGATCTCGATGAAAAATTTCAATACTCAATTCGTAAAGCCGCGTTAGATGCAGGTGTTAGCCCTTCTGATCAAATTCGCACTATTTTAGGTCTTAGCGTATCGAAACGGCCAACGCGTCCGCGTCTTACCGTGTCACTCAATGCAGATGACTATGTGCAACTGGCAGAGAAATATGGTTTAAGTGCCGATTCACAGCTAGAAATTAAACGCCGTGTACTCGACGATTTAGTCCACTTTGTTGATGAAACCTAAAGCAACGCTGATCTCAAGCGCCAACCCTTCTTACCATTGGCTGGCGCGATTAATCGATTTATAGCCCTTTTATTAACTCAGTCAATTTACTCACAGCCTAAAGTCTTTTACTTTAGTAGTGATATTCGCCGCACTTAACAGGGATCATGTTTGGCATGACAGATAAAACCCCATGGTCGCTTCGCACCCTTGGCACTCCTTCTCCATTCGAAATGGCGATGATGCTATTGTCCTTGCTGTCGGTGATCATAGTACTTGTCATGACCTTCGGCCGCCTAGATAGCGAAACCTACCGCTTGCTCTTCTTTGTCGATACCAGTATTTGCATGATTTTTATGATCAACTTCTTTGTTGGGTTGATCCGTGCTCGCGATAAACGCTTTTTCATTAAACACCATTGGATTGATTTTATTGCCAGTATTCCGGCGATTGAAGCCCTACGTATGGCACGGCTTTTTCAAATCCTACGGGTAATACGCCTGATCCGCATGAGTCGCTCACTGCTGCTCCCACTGGTAAAACAACGTAAACAAGCCACCTTAGCCAGTCTACTGGTTGCTATGGTGACGATTCTGACATTAGCTTCCGTCATTATGCTCATCGTCGAAAGCGGCACCGAAGGCGCCAATATCCAGACCGCTGAGCAAGCGATTTGGTGGGCATTAGTCACTATCTCTACCGTCGGCTACGGCGATTATTATCCTGTAAGCACAGCAGGCCACATCATAGGTGGTGTGGTCATTGTCAGCGGTGTGAGTTTTTTTGGTGTGATTTCAGGTTATATGGCATCGGTATTTGTCGCGCCAGATGAATCTGAACGCCAAGAACGCCAAGATGCGCATAAAGCCGAAATCAAATCAGAGCTTGAATTAGCCTTAGCGAGAATGGAAGAGAACCAACAAAAAATAGAACAAAATCAAGCGCAAATGCTGGCTCAAATTGCGGAACTTAAGCAGGCTATCAAAACAAAAAATAGCTGACTTTGTTGCGAAAACGGACTAATGAAAAGGCTCAATCTAATATAGATTGAGCCTTTTCCGTTTATCAGCGATAAAAAGTAATATTACCAGTAGACCTGCTGTTGCATCGCGTTACGGCGTGTCGATTCCATAGCAAACAACAAACTCTGCTGCTTGTCTTCCAGCCACTCAGCTAAATTGATATCTAACTCCCGACTCGCATCCTGTAAGGCGCGATAACAAGCCAAAGTTTTAATCCCAAGCGCGAGATCTTGCCAAGGTGCACGAAATGCGTCCCGTGATTTCGCCTCATATAAACTGCCGTAGGCATGACCCACAAGAATGCTCGCATCCAACACTGTGGCCACTTGTAGATAATTTGCCGCTGTCATGACGCTATTGAGTGGCATGACCTCAATTATCGCCATCCAAGAAGCTTGCTGAGCACGATCGGCATGCTGGTGTAAGCTAGGCTGATGGGTGATATCCACTTCACCAGCACTGATCTTTAGCAACAGTTCAACAATAGCCAGCTGTAATTGACCATATTCGGTCTGTTGCCATAGGGAGAGTAAGCGTTCCGTCAGATTAATCTCTGTCAGTTGCGCCAGAAGTCGCGCTTTAACTTGGGCATGTTGGCCAAGTTTAGCAAATAAGCCTCTTTGGCTACCAAGCAAGGCGGTCAACGCCTGTGCCTGCTCAATAAAATCGAGCTGCTTTTCAATCAGCATAAATTGGCTAGACAGTGTCACATTCAATAATTCGAACTGATTTAAGGTCATGCGCAGCAAACGAATACAGGCGCGCATCCGCCACCATAGTGCCACACAGGCTTCAGGGTCGCTTTCCTCTGCAATCATGCTCTCTAATAATTGCCAGCGCTCAAGGGCGGTTTCAAGCAGGATTTGGCAGTTTGCACTTAAATCCTGTGAAGAATCGTGTGACTCGGCCAGTGGCAGAAATTCCAATGCTTTTAAATCGAGCGGCTTAGCCTTGCCCGCCAATCGATAGCCCCGCTGCGCTTTACTGGCCTTACCTAAACGCACGGGCACAACACTCGCCACCTGCATCGCCAGCTTAAGTAGCGCCTCAGTATCGCCACTGAGGAGTTCAAACTCGAGCTCACACAGGGCTTCTTGCTGACCATTGGCGGTGATTTCACCTATGTCTAACGCCACTTCGACTACGCTGTTATCAATCTGAACATGCCAAGCGCGACGATAAAAATCGGTGTGAAATATACAAGTCAACTGAGCTTGCGTCGCCGCTAAATCAGCATCAGCGGGCCAAATGCTGGTAGGAAATAGACTTAAGTCTGGGCTATCGGATTGGATAGTCACATTATATTCGGGCCGAGAATGAATGCCGCCCACGACTTGTCCTGCGGTTTTTATGGTCTGCTCTCGGTGCGCATCGTAACCGCGCACCCGCAATCCCATGTCCCACTGACGTAATTGCAAGTCAGGGGTGTCGAAGTAACCATTCGCCAAACGACGTTGACCTTGAGGTACGGCATTATCGAGACTATCTAACTTATTTATCAGGGATTCTTGATATATCGGCAGGAAAAACAGTTTTAATTCAATCTCAGCATTCATTGCGTAACCGCTCACTTTGTCATCAAATATTCATCGATGCGTCATCTTTAGTTCATAATGTCACAAATGTGTCATAAAAATCCCGTAGGATTTGGTTTTGCAGTTGGTATATAACCCGTTAGAATAAACCTGTCGTTTTTTCTGAAAAAACACAGTTTCAATACGCGGACGCATAGGTTAACATGCGCCCGCTTTTTCCAATAATGGAACAATCTAAATAGGTAAACGGCAATGCCAGTAAACTCTATTTTGGGCGTGTTTGCAAAATCGCCAATTAAGCCTCTTCAAGAGCACATGGACAAAGTACACGATTGCGCATCGTTACTCGTCCCCTTTTTCGAAGCCACTATCACAGGCAACTGGGACAGTGCAGTTCAATTACGTAAGCAAATTAGTTTAGCCGAGAAGCAAGCAGATTCACTAAAACGTGAAATCCGCCTTACTCTGCCAAGCGGTTTATTTATGCCAGTAGAACGTACAGATTTATTGGAACTTTTAACTCAACAAGACAAGATAGCCAACAAAGCCAAAGATATTTCCGGTCGTGTTATCGGCCGTCAGCTGTTAATCCCTCAGGTCATGCAAGTCCCATTTATTGCTTATCTACAACGCTGTATCGATGCGGTAGCACTAGCAAAACAAGTCATTAATGAACTCGAAGATCTGTTAGAAACAGGTTTCCGTGGCCGTGAAGTCGACTTAGTGGCAAAAATGATCAACGAACTCGATATCATCGAAGAAGATACTGACGATCTACAAATTCAGTTACGCCGTCAGTTATTCGCTATGGAATCTGAATTGAATCCTGTCGATGTGATGTTCCTCTACAAAACGATTGAATGGGTCGGTGGTCTTGCAGATCTTGCCGAACGCGTCGGTTCGCGTCTTGAGCTTATGCTGGCTCGCGTTTAACAAATTAAGGTTATCAAGGTATCAATATGGTTGATGCAGGTATTGAGGTGGCTAACGTCTTAGTCACCAATGGCCCGTGGCTTATTGCCATTGCGGCTGCATTTGGTTTTCTCATGGCATGGGGTATTGGGGCGAATGACGTCGCCAATGCGATGGGAACCTCTGTAGGTTCAAACGCAATTACAATTAAACAAGCGATTATTATCGCAATGATCTTTGAGTTTTCCGGTGCATTTTTAGCTGGGGGCGAAGTTACCAATACAATTCGTAGCGGTATTATTGATTCTAGCTATTTCACTGCGACTCCTGAATTGCTGGTTTACGGCATGATAGGATCATTGTTGGCAGCAGGTATTTGGCTTGTCGTCGCATCGGCCCTTGGCTGGCCGGTATCAACGACTCACTCCATCGTCGGTGCCATTATTGGTTTCGCCGCCGTGGGTGTTGGTGCAGATTCAGTCTCATGGGATAAAGTGGGCGGGATTGTAGGCTCTTGGGTCGTAACCCCCGCTATTTCGGGCTTTATGGCATTCATCCTCTTCCAAAGCACTCAAAAACTCATTTTCAACACTGACGATCCATTGAGTAATGCTAAGCGTTTCGTACCTTTCTATATGGCATTTGCTGGTTTCATCATGTCATTAATGACGATTATGAAAGGCTTATCCCATGTTGGTCTGCATTTCTCAGTTACCGAGTCTTACCTACTCGCAGGTGCTATTGCAGCTGTAGTTGGTATCTTAGGTAAAATCGCCATTTCACGCTTACAAATGAGTGATAAAGCAGATCGTCAAACCCAGTTCAAAAACGTTGAAAAAGTGTTTGCGATCCTGATGGTCCTGACAGCTTGTTGTATGGCTTTTGCCCATGGTTCAAACGATGTAGCAAATGCGATTGGTCCATTAGCGGCGGTTGTTTCTGTCGTCAATAGCGGTGGTGAGATTGCAGCGAAATCACCTCTAGTCTGGTGGATTTTACCTTTGGGTGCCGTAGGTATTGTGATGGGTCTGGCGATTTTTGGTCAGCGCGTTATGCAAACTATCGGAAAAAATATCACTCACTTAACGCCAAGTCGTGGTTTTGCGGCAGAATTAGCCGCGGCAACAACTGTAGTTATTGCTTCTAGCACTGGTTTACCTATTTCTACCACACAAACCTTAGTGGGTGCGGTATTAGGTGTAGGTATGGCCCGTGGTATCGCAGCGATTAACATTGGTGTGGTACGTAATATCGTCGTATCTTGGGTTGTGACCTTACCAGCAGGTGCTGGCCTATCAATCATCTTCTTCTATATGATTAAAGGTATTTTTAATTAAGAAGTCTCGCTAAATGTGTTGCTGACATTAAGCAGTATTAGCGCCTAGGACTAGAAGGTCGTAGGAAAGATTGAATTAAATTGGAATGGTCATAGCATGGATGCCGTAAAGTTGAGGGAAGTCTATGACTTCCCTCTTGCATTACAGGCCTCAAATCCCTAGCATGTGCAGACTATTTCGTTGATGAGAATACAAAAGTGTTTAGACTCCTGACTCTGGTAGGAATGATCTTGCTGTCTTCCAACCTGCTGGCCGAAGGCCAATCCCGCTACATCTCGGATAACGTGTTTCTTTATCTTTTAGGTGGCCCTGGTACTGAGTTTCGAATTGTTGGATCAATTGAAGCGGGTCAACCTGTGACACTGCTCAACGAAACTCAAGGTGATTACTCCAAAATAATCGACCATAAAGGCCGTGAAGGTTGGGTACAAACCAACTTGATCAGTTCGACTCAAAGTTTCCGTGAGCAAGTCCCTGCGTTAACAACTGAACTCGCACAGGCCAAAGCTAAATTAGCTGAAGTATCAAGTTCAACGGATAATCATGCCGACGAACTGCTCGAATTAAAAGCTAAACTAAGCGAGTTAGAAACCACCCTAGCTAAAACGACTCAAGAACGTGATCAACTGAAAAATGCGGTAGATCGCACAGCTCAAGATGAGCGTTTTGAACTTTGGCGCCAAGGTGGATTAATCGCAGGCATGGGCTTAATCCTAGGCATTATTTTAGTGTATTTACCTAGACCACAACGTCGCAATAAAAAACGTTGGATGTGAGTCTGACACACAAAAAGTCTTAATTTACCTCCCAAAAGCCAGTGTTTTCAAACACTGGCTTTTTTGTCAATCAAGCGTTACATCGACTTATTAGCAAGCTAATCAAACAAACTTCACAATCTTTCACGCTATAGTGTTGTCCGTCACATTTTGGTTGTATAATCTGCGCGCGCAAACCTTCATATTGTATACAAAATATCAAATGCGTTTGGCGCCTCCCAATTTGTTTCAACAATAGCGCCCCAATAACGGCCAAGATGGAAGCGATAACTATGTTCAAAGCGAGTGAAGTGCTGGCAGGCCGCTACGATTCTGCCAATCTCGACGAACTGTTCAAAGCAGTCAGCGACAACTACATTGTCGATGAAGAACAATACTTGTCAGAGCTGATCAAACTAGTTCCCTCAAGTGATGAAGCCATAGAGCGCGTCACTCGTCGTGCCCACGAACTGGTCAATAAGGTTCGTCAATTCGATAAAAAAGGTTTGATGGTCGGCATAGATGCCTTCCTGCAACAGTACAGCTTAGAAACACAGGAAGGCATTATCCTGATGTGTTTAGCCGAAGCTTTACTACGAATTCCCGATGCGGCCACTGCCGATGCGCTGATTGAAGATAAGCTTTCAGGCGCTAAGTGGGATGAGCACATGAGCAAGAGTGACTCAGTGCTAGTTAACGCATCGACCTGGGGCTTAATGCTCACAGGTAAAATCGTTAAACTCGATAAAAAACTCGATGGCACCCCAAGCAACTTGCTGAGCCGCTTAGTGAATCGCCTCGGTGAACCTGTGATCCGTCAAGCCATGATGGCAGCGATGAAGATCATGGGTAAGCAGTTCGTACTGGGCCGCAACATGAAAGAAGCCCTAAAAAACAGCGAAGACAAACGTAAGTTAGGTTATACCCATTCATACGACATGCTGGGCGAAGCGGCGTTAACTCGCAAAGATGCCGAGAAATACTATACCGATTACGCCAATGCGATAACTGAGCTCGGTGCTCAAAGCTATAACGAAAATGAATCACCGCGCCCAACAATCTCCATCAAGCTATCGGCATTGCACCCACGTTACGAAGTGGCCAATGAAGACCGCGTCTTGACTGAACTGTACGACACAGTGATTCGCCTGATTAAGCTGGCACGTGGCTTAAATATCGGTATCTCTATCGATGCTGAAGAAGTCGATCGCCTCGAGTTATCACTAAAACTGTTCCAAAAACTGTTTAATTCTGAAGCAACTAAAGGCTGGGGATTACTCGGCATAGTAGTACAAGCCTACTCTAAGCGTGCCCTGCCCGTACTGGTTTGGTTAACGCGTCTAGCGAAAGATCAAGGGGATGAAATCCCAGTTCGCTTAGTTAAAGGCGCCTATTGGGATAGCGAACTTAAGTGGGCGCAACAAGCTGGCGAAGCCGCTTATCCACTCTACACTCGCAAAGCCGGTACTGACGTTTCTTACCTCGCCTGCGCCCGTTACTTGTTATCGGATGCGACTCGCGGTGCTATCTACCCACAATTTGCTAGCCACAATGCGCAAACCGTTGCGGCAATTTCCGATATGGCGGGCGATCGTAACCATGAGTTCCAACGCTTACACGGCATGGGACAAGAGCTGTACGACACGATTCTGGCTGAAGCCGGTGCTAAAGCGGTACGTATTTATGCCCCTATCGGTGCCCATAAAGATCTACTGCCCTATTTAGTCCGTCGTCTGCTAGAAAACGGCGCGAATACTTCGTTCGTCCACAAACTGGTGGATCCTAAAACCCCCATAGAGTCATTAGTGGTACATCCGCTAACAACGCTGACGGGCTATAAAACCCTGGCTAACAACAGAATCGTTTTACCTGCCGATATTTTCGGTAGCGATCGCAAAAATTCCAAGGGACTCAATATGAACATCATTTCCGAATCTGGGCCATTTTTCGCGGCACTAGAACAGTTTAAAAATACCCAATGGCAAGCGGGCCCTCTGGTTAACGGTAAAACCTTAACTGGCGAACATAAAACGGTTGTTAGCCCATACGACACTACCCAAACCGTAGGTCAAGTCGCCTTCGCCGACAAAGCTGCAATCGAAGCAGCCGTCGCGTCTGCTGAAGCAGCATTTGCCTCTTGGGCACGCACACCAGTGGAAACCCGTACATCTGCACTGCAAAAATTGGCCGATTTATTAGAAGAAAACCGCGAAGAATTGATCGCTCTTTGTACCCGTGAAGCGGGCAAGAGCATTCAAGACGGTATCGACGAAGTCCGTGAAGCCGTTGATTTCTGTCGTTACTACGCAGTACAAGCCAAGAAGATGATGGCAAAACCTGAACTACTTCCAGGCCCAACGGGTGAACTGAACGAACTGTTCCTCCAAGGCCGCGGCGTATTCGTGTGTATCAGCCCATGGAACTTCCCATTGGCCATCTTCCTCGGTCAAGTCTCTGCGGCATTAGCGGCGGGTAATACCGTCATCGCAAAACCCGCGGAGCAAACCTCAATTATTGGTTACCGTGCGGTGCAACTCGCTCATCAAGCAGGTATTCCTGTCGAAGTGCTGCAATTCCTACCGGGTACTGGTGCGACTGTGGGTAGCGCAATTACGGCCGATGAACGTATCGGTGGCGTGTGCTTTACCGGTTCAACTGGCACAGCAAAACTGATTAACCGCACACTCGCCAACCGCGAAGGCGCGATTATTCCATTAATCGCCGAAACTGGCGGCCAAAATGCCATGGTAGTGGACTCTACCTCTCAACCCGAGCAAGTGGTTAACGATGTGGTTTCATCGTCATTCACCAGCGCGGGCCAACGCTGCTCCGCACTGCGCGTGCTCTTCCTCCAAGAAGACATCGCCGATCGCGTGATCGAAGTCCTGCAAGGCGCCATGGATGAGTTAGTGATTGGCAACCCAAGTTCAATCAAAACCGACGTAGGCCCCGTGATTGACGCCACCGCCAAAGCCAACTTAGATGCGCATATCGATCATATCAAGCAAGTCGGTAAGCTTATCAAGCAAATGCCGCTGCCTGCTGACACTGAGAACGGTCACTTCGTGTCGCCAACTGCCGTGGAAATCGACTCAATTAAAGTGCTGGAGAAAGAGCACTTTGGCCCAATCCTGCACATTATCCGCTACAAGGCAGCGGATCTTAGCAAAGTGATCGATGAGATCAACAGCACAGGCTTTGGTTTAACCTTAGGTATCCACAGCCGTAACGAAGGCCATGCCCTTGAAGTTGCAGATAAAGTGAACGTGGGTAACGTGTACATTAACCGCAACCAAATCGGCGCTGTGGTGGGTGTACAGCCTTTCGGTGGTCAAGGCCTGTCAGGTACAGGCCCTAAAGCCGGTGGCCCACACTACTTAACCCGTTTTGTGACTGAAAAGACTCGCACCAACAACATCACCGCCATTGGTGGTAATGCGACATTGTTATCACTGGGTGATGGCGAAGAGTAATATCGCTCACCTGTGAGAGTTGAAAAAAAGCCAGACTAAGTCTGGCTTTTTTATTTGGTAATGAATGCTTATACCTAAATTCAATTCGAGAAATGAACACAGGAATCAGTGGCACCTTCTAAACTTCCGTGGTCTTGGTGTCGGCAGTTAATCCTAAAAGAGTGACGCCCATATTTTGCTTACGTACATGTCTCGATAAACTTATCAAATCAATGATTAAGCACCGTCATTTCAGTGACTCGCAGCAAGTACGACCGTGACATCCATGTCACTAACGGTCACTTCCATGTAGACGCTTAATCCTGCTAACCACAGAGTATCCTGTTAGCCTGAACATGCCTCAATTTTGTCTTTTCATTGCAAAATTTAACAATGTGTGTCTTGATAGATTTCACTTATGAATCTTCTTTTTCTTAGATAATATAGACTTATCTATTTATAATCATTAGTAAATATTAAATAAATTCTATTTAGGGACATTTAGAAATGTCAAAAGCTCATTTTTAAAAAGCCTAACCCCATCTTCTGATCTAGTTTCCAAATAAGAATAAATATCGCCAAATGTTATGTTCCTGCCATTATATTGAGTTCTTAACAACATTTTGAATAGACTTTTTGCTCGTTTTGAATCAGAACCACCATGAAACTCAATTGGTTTTAAAAATGGAAATTCTGGCGACTCATTATAGGCTCTAAAAATTTCCATCTCAATATTATCAAATGGTAGAAAAACTACATTATCAATATCCGAAAGATAACCTTTACCGACTTGATCTCCATCCAAAACAGCTAAGACATGTTGTTGTTCACCAAAACAATTCATTTCTATATTTCTATTTTTAAGGTCTATTACTTGCGTAGCCCCACCAATGTATATGACTTGAAACTTGTAAAAACAAGTTTCATTTGACACTAGGTACTCAATATAATCTTGAAGGCATTCATCCTCAGTAAGAATATATCTATCCCACCCTTTAAAACCATACATTATGCTTTTTATATAATTGTATGACCTCTGAAATATTTTCACCTCGAGCTCTTCTGCCTCAGCATAGTACAACTCTTCCTCTAATAAAGTTTTTATTAAAGCTAAAGAGTGAGTAGTAAAAAGGATATTAACCTGGTATCGTTGGCAATATTTCCTAAGCATTTCAACTAATTTAACTTGTGCACTTGCATCTAGAGATATGTCAATTTCATCGACAACTATAAGTTTTGTTCTTTTCCTAAACTGTTTATAAAGATTTATCAAAAAATATTCACCTGAGCTAAGATAATCCTCCCTAATATAATACCTTTGCTCATCATCTTTAATAATGAAATAATACAACTCCCTTCCAATTAATATTTCTTTTAAACTGTCAAATCTATTCCCACCATAAATCGAGTTTAAAAATATAATCAGATCATTGGGTGTATTATAGTCACCAACAGAAATCCTAGCTCTTAACTGCTCATCCATTCCAGCAAGCCGCTGAAAGTGGTTAAATCTCTCCCCGTGCGGTATAGGTAGCTCTACAGTAATTAACCCTCTAATATCACTAGGAATATTCTGTTTCGTATCGATCGAATTTACAAATTTGCTATACGAAAAAACTATCGGTTCACGCCCATCATCGAAGCTATAAGTAATTGAACTGTCGCGATTAAAAATGTAAGGGGCAGCGGTTTCCTGGAAAGTATTATTTATAGACAAATTTCTGATTGCACGAACTAATGTAGTTTTCCCAACACTATTCTTACCTGCAATGCAAATTATTTTGTTCTTAGTTAAATCAACCTCAACAGTCAAATTGCTAATATGCTGAACTTCCTTAAGTGTTACTGTAAATTTCATCTTAATTTACCGACTGTCTAAGAAACATTTCAATCACTGTATTCCCGTACTTACGCCTCAACTTATTAACATATTCAGGATCCATTGAGTTAAATGCAACTAATTTATTCGTAATATATCTAGTACCTACCTCTACAACAGTTCTCTCTTTACTTTCCTTGTTATATTTAATGTTATTATTTGTGAAATCAATAAATTTATCTTTATCTGTAAAATAAAGATATATTAGTGTTTCTAACTTTTTCTTTTCTGAACTAGGAATTGTAACTGTACCATTAGGCAATATATTCAATCCTAATAGTTTAAATGAATTTCCAATGTGGTTAAATTTTGTTTTAGACTGATTTAACGAAATACTATCATTTACATGCTCACATAATAAACTTTCTATTTTTAATACAATGTCATTATCAAGCCTATCGTTCACACTTGATATGATAAGGTCATCAGAATATCGAGTGTATACTAATTTATTTTCATTTGCATATTTTAGCAGTGCAGTGTCAAAATCTAAAAGACACAAATTACTCAAAAGAGGAGACGTTGAAAAACCAGCTGGTAACTTATCCTCAACAACAGTAAGATAAACTATCAAGTCAATATAGTCTTCTATATCTGAAATTGGGAAGTTATCAATCTGATAGCGTAATGAAATTTCAATATTATCCCTATTCAAACTACCATAGAAATTAGATATGTCCGTCTGAAGAAAAAACTTACTCCCAGAGTGTTTCTCGATAGCATCTCTTATACTTACACCTTTCGTGTACGAGTACACAACATCTTTATTATATTTAGCATAAGCAAGGATAGAACTATTGATAAATTTATGGATATACTTCAACTCTTTTGATGCCGAAAAAACTTCTCTGTTGTTAACCATCAACTTTTTATAATTACTTGACAGATCAAAAACAATAAAGTCGTTGAAAGAAAACTTATCATGAAAAATCGACAAAAAGACTTTATCTAAACTTCTTTTTTCCACAATGAAAGACCAACTTAACGATGAAATTATGGAATTATATTATAATTAATCGCTGTTATAATCTAGCAATAGGTTTATGTATATTGAAATATAATCAAACTAAATATAACGACATTATCAAATAGAGGTTATGCAAGCGTTTCGCAATGCAGACTGTTTACACTGAATAGTTCGAGGAATTGGCTTACTTTCATGCACTGTATCTGAATAAGTAATAGCACTTAATCAAGATACGAGTGCATTCAGTAAAATGGTTCATGACCCGTAGTGACCTGCTTAATGACTGGAGATGCTCCTAGTCGCGAGGTATGGGTCGAATCTAATTGAATCCAGATAAAATTGCAACGAAAAATACTGAATTAAATGCGCGGTAAAGAGACAGGACGTCTGCGTAGCTTTCGGGGGGACTTTCGGGGGGAAGGGACACCCCATAGGAAGCGTTAGCGATTTTCGAATAAGCACGAAGCCACTAATCAATGCATGTAACTTCGTTAAGGGCGTCTTGGAGCATCCAAAGAGGATAGGACGAGCAGTCCTCCTTGGTCAGGTGTGGGGTGAAGCCCCACGACCTTGATTCACCTCGGCCGAAAGGCCGCAATCAAAAGATGGAACACAACGGTCAGGGTCAAGCGTCTAACGCAATAGCATAAGGACGCTTAATGCCCAAGTGGCTTGCTTCGAGATATGACCAGTACAAACGCACTTTTCTAACTAACTTACCTGACAATAATTTCTCCAAAACTGAGTCTCACTAAGCAAGAGGCTTCAAAACCAATGTGAGCGGCTTCAAATTGTGAATAGGATGGATTTCAAAGTGATACTAGGGGATTGCGCATAAGAGATAAAAACCTTCATAATCAGCCTTCAATCGATTGATTAATTTTCACTTTATCAAGGTCACTTTCTCAAGGTAGCTATGACATTTTCGTTGTTAGATATTTCTGCATTGGTGTGGTTTATCGTTTCTTGGGCTGGCTACACCGCCTTTGCCCGTAGCAAGGCGAGAGATACAGACTGTATTGCCCGTGGTCTGCATAAGCATAGAATTTACTGGATGCTAGAGGTAATGACCCGCGGCGTGCGTGTGGGGGATGCGGCGCTACTGGCCAACCTTGAGCGCAATATTGCCTTTTTTGCCTCAACAACCCTGTTTGTGCTCGCGGGTGTGCTGACCTTATTTGCCCAAGTTGAGCGACTAGAAAGTGTTATTGCGACGATTCCCTTCGCCACGCCACCGAATCATGCGCTGGTGCAAGTCAAGTTAGCCCTGCTAGTCGGCATTTTTGTGATGGCCTTCTTCCAGTTTACTTGGTCGATGCGCCAATACGGTTTTGTGAACGTGATGATAGGCGCGGGTCCTCTGGACACCGATGGCTCAAATGACAATCTCAAAGCCTATGCAAGACAAATGGCAACAGTGCAAGATCAAGCGGCACACTCCTATAACTATGGTTTACGCGCCTATTACTTTTCAATGGCGGTATTGTGCTGGTTTGTACACCCGATACTCTTTATCTCGGCCAGCTTATTTGTGGTCGCAACCTTATATCGCCGCGAATTCAAGTCCCGTGCCGTTCTGGCGATCACAGCGGCAAAAGGCCATCTGCAAATAGAGAGCCAAGTGCGGGAAACCGCCCGCAACCACAAAATAGAATCATAGCCTTGGCGGTTTAGGCTGCCGCGTCATCTTGATTGGAATTATTGTTCTATACTCTTTGGGTTATGTTTCTATTGAATTACTGGGAGAGTGCCATGAGCGATAACTTATTAACCTTAGATGAAGTGTGCAAAATGCTAGATAAAACACCAGCGACCATTAAACGCTTCGCTCGGGAGAATTTACTCTCAAGTGTTCAAGATGGTGACGAATTAAAATTCCCTGAAGCGGAAGTTAAACGCTACCTCGCCTTTTCACAACGCTTAGGCTAAAACGCATCAAGTAACTCACGGCAAATAAAACTGAGTAATCAGTATGTAAGCCGCTTGAATTTGAATTTGTAAAGGTGGCTTGAATTGAAATGTGATACTCGAATTAAAGTACGCTGCTTAAGTTTAAGTCGTCGATAGCGAGTTAAAACAAACGGTGAATGCGATATGGACAGTGACGCTCAAAGGGATTTGAACTTAGCCATAGCGGTTTGTTGCGAAGGATTGGTTAGGCAAAATCTAGCGGTGTAAACCATAAAACTTAAGCTATGAAACTTTAAGCTATTAAGCCCCAAGCTGTTAATCCAAAAGATTGAACCATTACTTATTATTTAAAGCCTGCTGCAACTGCCGATAGGATAACCACTCCCGCTGCACTTCACTTAGGCCTAAGTCAGCGGCGAGTTGTTGTAATTGCACTTCATATTTAGGCAATAGGGTTTCATCATTGGTCATAATCGCGAGTTCAGCAAAATCCCCTAAACCTTCGATATGATCGATTGTTAGATGAAATTCACCCAGAAAATAGATACTGCGGCGCTTTTTAATTTCCAGTACACACTCATAGCCTAAGGTCTGCAGCATACTTTTTGCTTTTGTTGCTTCAGTGATATTCACGGCTTCACAGCGGTCTTTTTCTGGCCCTTTCACTATCCACAGCATTATCCCCGATGGCTGCATCTCACGGATACACAAGCTCTTGTGCTCACCTTTAAGTGACTGTGATGGCAGATCAAAGTAACAGTCATGCTCAAGGTTATCTTCGAGCATGACCTCGGGATTTCTCATTTGTAAGGCAGCGAAAAAAGCGTGGCGATCCAGTAAGTGGTATTTAAGCTCGACCTCAAACTTACCATTAAAATGGGCATTAATTTGTGGGGCTAATGCTTCCGGCATCGCAGGGTTCATAGATTCATATCCGCTTTTAATGGGTAAAATATATCGCTATTTATAATATTGAGCGCCAACGTCTTAATTCTAAAAGATTAAATAAAAAACCTTAAGCGAGTCTTTGGTACAAGGCCTGATACTCTACACTGTCTTCAATTAAGCTCTGGTGAGTACCAGACGCAATAATCTTCCCCTGACCGAGTAAATGAATTTGATCCATCTTCGCCATAGCCGTTAAACGATGGCTAATCATCAGCAAGGTTTTATCCTGAGCAAATTCAAACAGTAAACTTAAAATTTCCCGCTCGGTGCGTTTATCTAGCCCTTCTGTTGGCTCATCGAGCAATAACAGCGGCGCATCACGCAGCAGCGCCCTAGCAACACCAATTCGGCGCTGCTCACCACCCGAAAGCTGACGTCCACCTTCACCTATCCACATATCCAGCGGCTTATCACCCGTGAGTAAAGCGCCAAGTCCGACCCGCTGTAACACATCAATCAAGCGTGCGTCGTGGGCAGTGCGTTTCTCGCCCTCGATGACAGGTAAGGCTAATACTAAGTTTTCCCGCAAAGTACCCGAAAACAAATAGATGCGTTGGCTAATCACAGTAATCGCATCCCTAAGACCGCGCTCACTGTACTCTGAAAGTGCATGACCATCGAGCTTGATGTGCCCTTGCTGCGCTTGCCATTCTCGGGTAATCAGCGTCAATAAGCTCGACTTACCGCAACCCGTTGGCCCAAGTAACGCGACTTTTTGCCCGGCTTTTATCTCAAGGGACAAACCTTGCAGCACGTTTTGATCGTCTCGATAACCAAAGTGGATATCTTCAATCTGTAATGCGCCAGACTTTGCCCTCAGGCCAGTATCGACAGCAAATTGAATATCGGCCTTTTGTTCAGTGATTTCATTAATTCGCGTTGCGGCCAATACGCAGCCTGATAAATGCTGAAACGCGCCCGCGATCGGCATCATCATCTCGACGCAGGCCATAGTCGCAAACACCATAAGTGCAAACATGGGCCCCGGCGGCACAGCATCACCCACACCTTGAGCGGCTAAATACAGCATCATGATCAAGGCTGAGCCCGTGGAGAGGATCAACATGGCTTGGCTGAGTGCAGTAATATTGGCCATCGCGCCTTGGCTGCGAAAAAGTGCAACTTCAGCATCATTCAGTTTTTGCCTGAATCTGTCGTTCGCGCCAAATAGGCTAAGTTCGGCTTGGCCTTGCAACATATCGAGCAACTGCACCCGATAATGACGCTTGGTCTCGAGCATAGTTCGGCTTGGCGCGTGTCCAAGGCGATAAAATAGCAGTGGCATCACCAGCCAAACAGCGACTAAGAATAAGCAAAGACTCAGTGCAAGTTTGGCATCGAACCAAGCAAGAAACAGATACAAGAGCCCCGTCATCAGAAGGGATGCTGCCATAGGCGTGAGCAGTCGCAGGTAAAGATGATCTAGGGTATCGATATCGGCCACTAAGCGATTGAGCATGTCGCCACGGCGTAGCCCCTGCAGATTTTTAGCACTTAGCGGCAAGAGTTTACGCCACGCCCAAACACGAAGTTCAGTCAGCAACTTAAAGGTCGCCTCATGGGTCGCTAAACGCTCGCCATAACGACTAGCTGTTCGGGCAATTGATAAGAAACGTACCCCGCCCGCGGGAGTGAAAAAGTTAAAGGACTGCGCCGTGACTATCGTCAAACCTGCAACAGCGGTAGCGGAAAGAAACCAGCCCGAAAGTGACAGTAAACCTATGCCAGCCATCAAAGTAATAATGGTCAGCAGCAAGCCCACGGACATCATTAGCCACTGGCGCGAGAACAATCGAAT
The DNA here is from genome assembly GCF_036245925.1 of Shewanella sp. M-Br. Classification (NCBI taxonomy): domain Bacteria; kingdom Pseudomonadati; phylum Pseudomonadota; class Gammaproteobacteria; order Alteromonadales; family Shewanellaceae; genus Shewanella; species Shewanella sp. M-Br. The sequence continues at coordinate 106,643 of NZ_BJBV01000003.1, read as the reverse complement.
AAAGGGGATCAGCACTTTCATTGGGCATCTCCTTTAGTAGACTCGGCGGCAATGTCGAGTGGAGCGTCACTATCAAGCTGCGTCTCACTTGCGCTTGCCGATAACGATACAAGTTCAATATCCGCCACGGACTCAACATTTTCACGCAGTAAAGTTTGGAATAAGCCGTGTGTGTTAGACAAAGTGGTAAAGTCGCCCCGCTGTACTATCAAGCCTTTATCAAGCACAAGAATAGTATCCATTTGATCTAACTGATCTAATCTGTGGGTCACCATAATGCACATTTTACCCGCCATGGCGCGATTCAGCGCAAAACTCACCGCCTGCTCACTCTGGCTATCTAAACTGGCTGTGGGTTCATCAAGGACAAACAAACTCGCCTGCTGCCCAAGCGCCCTTGCTAAAGCAATACGTTGAGCTTGGCCAACGGATAAACCGGAGGATTGTTCACCGACTGGGGCATCTAAACCCAATGGCTGCGCCTTAACGAAGTCGCCAATATTGGCCTCTGCCAGCAAGTGCCACAGCCTATCGTCGGGCAGAGTTGGGTCGGCTAAGGCAACGTTATCCCGCACTGTGCCATGAAATAACTGCGGTTCCTGTCCAAGCCAAGCTAAGTGCTGTCGCCAATGGGCTAAGTCTAATGCGGATAACTCATGGCCATTAATCAACAAATGGCCCTTGTAGGGTAAAAATCCCAATAAGGCGTTGAGTAAACTGGTTTTACCCGCTCCGCTCGGACCAACTAAAGCTAAGCGTTTCCCCTCTTTTAACTCAAAACTCAGCGGGCCAAGTAAACGCGTGCCATCGACACTGAACACCTCAAGATTGTCGGCACTCAGCGTCTCTATGCTATTGATACGGACGTGGCCGGCAAATTCAGGTTCCGGATGTTCGAGCAAGGTAATCAAAGCTTCTGCCGCGCCTATAGCCTGCGCCTTAGCATGGTAATGAGTCCCCATGTCGCGCAACGGTTGATAAAACTCAGGAGCTAAAATCAGAATAAATAACCCAGTAAATAAGCTGAAAGGAATACCGCCCATGTCAGGATCTGTACTTGAACTAATATTGGCATGGGCGCCATAATAGCCAAAATCTAAGTGACCTAAGTAACTGAAACCAAAGTAAACCGCCAGCACAGCAATCGAAACCGCGGCAAAAAACTCTAAGACTGCTGAGCTTAAAAATGCCATGCGTAGCACCGACATAGTGCGGCTACGAAACTCTTCTGAAGCACTCGCGATCATCTTAAGCTCGGCATCACCACGGTGAAAAAGTTTCAAGGTGCTTAAGCCTTTTAATCTATCCATAAAATGGCCGCTCAATCTTGCAAGCGCACTGAAGTTTTTGCGATTAGCATCGGCAGCGCCCATGCCAACTAAGATCATAAACATAGGGATTAATGGCGCTGTGAGTAACAGGATTAAGCCTGCCGCCCAGTTAATCGGGAATACCGCCGCTAAAATGAGTACGGGAATAAAACCAGCAAGGCTGATTTGCGGAAGGTATCTGGCATAAAAATCTTGTAAATCTTCGACTTGCTCTAAGACTATGCTTGCCCAACTCCCTGCGGGTTTACCTTTAATAAATGCCGGACCTAGCTTAGTCAACTTGTCCATCACTGCCGCGCGAATATGGCCACGTAGACGCTTACCCGCCTCAAAACTGGCGCGTTCACGCCCATAAGCCAGCAAGGCACGCAGTAACATCAAGGCAATTAGCGCAATAAAATGAGGTGTATAGGTATCAATATTCACGCTGGAACTGATCGTTTGGGCATTGTCAGTTAGCGGTATAACTTGCCCTATGATCACGCCATCCAGAATCGTCGCGATAATATAAGCCTGCGCCACCATAGCGACGGCGCTTATCATCCCAAGCCATAACGACAATTTAAGGAACAGGCCACAGGCTTTTTTCTGGGCTTTAAGCCAAACGAGAAGGGATTTTTCTAACGACTTATCCATGGTGCTCCAACAAGAAAACAATTAAGCGACTCGTAGCGGGGATCGACTATCGATAACAACTCAGTTTAAGGGGCTTGCAACAGTTAAAAATTTCCGATAGGGACGCAGTATCGCAGGCATCTACAACAGATGAAACCCTATCACAGACTTTTGCTAGCGGACTCACAAAAACAAGCTAAAGATAAATAAATCTAAGAGTTAACGGAACTTTACCTAGTACTAGCCTGATTTAAAAAACTTAGGTAGCATGAAGCTCTTTGTATTGAATGTCCTCTATCTATGCCAAATAAAAATGCTGGTTTCACCCTGATTGAACTCGTTGTGGTTATTATTATTCTTGGCGTATTAGCCGTAGTAGCTGCACCTAAATTCATTAATTTACAATCAGATGCCTATAAGAGTCAGCTCTCAGGTGCACTGGCTTCGATGAAATCCGCCGTCACTTTATTCAAGGCAAAGTCGGAAATTACTAACAGCGGCACCACGAATAGAGTCGTTTACGACGAAATCCGTGGCGAAAACTATCAGCCTTGGGCTGCCAGTACCAGCGGTATAACGCCAAGTACAGCTTACACGACTCCGCCAGAAATTTTTAAAGCGGCAGGGCTAAATGTGAATGAGTGGTCCTACCGAATTTACACCACCAACGGTACCTATGAAGTTATCGCCACGCCAAAGCAAAAACTGAACCTTGCCACGCCCACAGAAGCGCAAGTCGAAGCGACAAATTGCTATATCGACTATAAATGGGAGACAACGGGCGTTCCCACTTATAAAAAAGTCGACACTGGTTGCTAGGCGACCTTAACGATAAAATATCTATAGAAAAAAACAGCGAGTTAACCAGAGGTTATCTCGCTGTTTTATTTACGCCCTAAACTCATTTAGTTGTTAATGCTTACGTTTACAATTAAGCATTTTTAAAGAGCTAGCGCTTATTGCACTCCACCGTATTTCACTAGCACATGCCAGAGCAACTTAAGTTCATGGGCGACTTGCGCACGATTACCGCGGTCACGCCAATGCTGGGGAGAATGGTATAAATCCCGCGCCGCCACGCCTATGGCATAGGCATCGACTCTGTCTTCTATGGCAATCCGATTAGCCAGCGATGGCATAGTTGGCCCACGGAAATCACTGGGGATCTGTGCCGTATGCAGGCTAAAGCCACCATGATATTGCAGCTCAATATCATATTTATCGCAAATTTTACTTAAGCTTGCGCCAATATCAGTACCCCTAAAGCTGGGGTCCGCCACCAGCATGGCGATATCTTCATCGAGGGAAACATCGCCATGGATCTGCGCCTCGATATAATGGTCAAGATTATTCGATAGCGGCCGCTCGAAACGAGACAGCAAGGAAGCATTGAGCTGATGTCCCAAATAATGGATCACATTCAGCGGCTTAAAGTCGGATTTGCCTAAGGCATAGTGACGCTCAAAACTCTCAGTCAGCAGCGCCGCTAAAATATCATCGAAACATGACAGCGTGCCTTTCTCTTTCGGATTACGATACGAGTCGAGATAACTAAAGGTTGAGCGCGCCATCGCACTCGTATGAGTCAAAAAATAACAGCTTCCAAAACGTGGGGCGGGACCGTCCTGCCACATCCCCAGATCGAGTGCACCGTATTTAGGCCGAGATTTAGTGCCCTTGTATACATCACCAAAAAGCTGATTTTCCCAATGATCCCGTGGGCCACCTAACTCAGGTGACAACTGACCATTAGAAATATGGGTCTCAAACTGGCTACGGTATTGACCATCGCGCAGTAAACCTTCGGCAACAGTCATACCACGGCTGTCGATTCTATCGGGGTGAAAATGCAGCGCAATTCGGCCACAGTTGAGCAATTGTTTAAGCGCGAGTTGCATCTCATGCATGGGGATATTTGACATCTGCTGCACATTTTTAATCACAGCGACGGCTTGTTCACTGCGTCCTCGTGCAAGGCGTTCAATATGCTGTATCGCTGTCATAATCCACCTATAAATGAGAGGCTTTTAACCGTTCCTACAATGCCTCATCCTAAAATAAACGTGAGATAAATCGCAAGCATGCAGAGAACTGCTCTTAAGCCACTCCATCTAAATGACTAAGTTAAACATGAATGACTCAGTTAAACGTGACCGTGAAAACACTCAATAATGCTTTCGCTTGGTTAATTGTTAAAAATTCAGCGAATGACATCAATCACGAACTGAACAGATAGCTAAACCAATTGCGTCATTGATTAATTCTACTCCAATCGACTTTAGTTTATACCACTCTCATTATTGTAGCGTGATCTACCGCTAACTCATTCTAACTCTAGATAAAAAATGCCTATGACTTCAATTGATATTATGAACTAAGCCTAATAGTCATCTTATTCCTTGAAATCAATTAACTTCCATAACCTCAAACTCTGCCATCTAAACTTGCGCCTAAAAGATAAGCGAGGCCGAGTGAAAGCCGCTGACAAGCGATTTATGTGCCAATATGAATGAAACCCTATGCAAAAGTCTTTATTCGATGGCACTTAGGGCCCCGATCCTGTAAGCTGCACGCCCGCCAGCAGACCTGGCTATTGACCATAAATGCAGCAAAGCGTTGCCACAAGAGACCAATCTATGAGTTTTACCTCCCTGGGCTTATCGGCCCCGATACTTAAAGCCGTTGCCGAACAAGGCTACGACACACCTTCGCCAATCCAAGCTCAAGCAATTCCCGCTGTGCTTCAAGGCAAAGATGTGATGGCGGCCGCCCAAACAGGAACAGGTAAAACAGCAGGTTTCACCCTACCTATGCTCGAACTCCTGAGTAAAGGTAACCGTGCCCAAGCAGGCCAAGTGCGCGCATTAGTGTTAACTCCAACACGCGAATTGGCGGCTCAGGTTGCAGAAAGTGTTGAAACCTATGGTAAAAATTTACCACTGCGCTCAGCGGTGATATTTGGTGGCGTGCCTATCAATCCACAAATCGCGAAATTGCGCCACGGTGTCGACGTATTAGTCGCCACACCAGGTCGATTGATGGATTTGTACAATCAAAAAGCGGTGAAATTCAGCCAGCTTGAAATCTTAGTATTAGATGAAGCCGATCGCATGCTCGACATGGGCTTTATCCGCGACATCCGTAAGATCCTGGCCATTTTACCTAAGCAACGCCAAAACCTGATGTTCTCAGCCACCTTCTCCGATGAAATTCGTGAGCTGGCAAAAGGCTTAGTGAACAATCCGGTCGAAATTTCGGTCACGCCACGTAACGCGGCGGCGACCACAGTAAAACAATGGGTTTGCCCTGTCGATAAGAGCCAGAAATCGGCACTGTTGATCCAACTCATCAAGCAAAACAATTGGCAACAAGTGCTGGTATTCTCGCGCACTAAACATGGCGCTAACCGTCTGGCGAAAAGCCTTGAAGATGCGGGTATTAAAGCCGCCGCTATCCACGGTAACAAGAGCCAAACAGCGCGCACTAAAGCCTTGGCCGACTTTAAAAATGGTCAAGCTCGCGTACTGGTTGCGACCGATATCGCCGCCCGTGGTTTGGACATTGACCAATTGCCACAAGTGGTTAACTTCGACTTACCGAACGTGCCTGAAGATTATGTGCATCGTATCGGCCGTACTGGCCGCGCTGGCGCATCGGGCCAAGCCGTGTCACTGGTAAGTAACGAAGAAATCAAACTGCTAAACGATATCGAGCGTTTAATCAATCGCGTATTAGACCGAGAAATGGTTGAAGGCTTTAACCATGAATTGCCAGAATCACGTTTGGGTGGCGGCGGAAAAAGTAGTGGTAAATCAGTACCAAGCCGTAGAAATACCCGCAGCTCAAACCAACCTAGCTCACGCGATGGTGCCCCAAGAAGCGCCGAGCATAAAGATGGTCAACGCAGCGGTGACGTCGCGCGCGGTCACAAGCCAAACGACAAGAATCCAAGACACAGCGGTGAAGCCAGTAGCGCACCCCGCAGTGATGCCAAGCCTCGTCCACCACGTTCAAACGATGGCCGAGCCAATAGCGCAGGCGCTAGTCGTCCAACTGAAAGCCGTTCAGGTGCTGGCGAGAATCGTGGCCAAGCGGGTGAGAATCCTTACGCCAATGGCCCAAAGAAAAACACCCGTCGCCCAAATAACGGTGCGAGTCGTCCAAGACATTCACAGGATTAATGCAAAAGCTAAGCAAACTTGCTTAGCGATTTAGTCGTATTAAGTCCTAAACAGAAACGCCCAACTCCGTATGGAATTGGGCGTTTTTGTTTGTCTTAGTTTGTCTTTATCGATGCTTAGCTCGTTATCTACGCTTTGAACAATAATCGGCTTGAACAATCACGGCCTTAAACAACCTAAAACGGCAACCTAAGCTAATTCGCCTTTGTATCTGGCAACTGCTGTAAGACTTCATCCGTAAAATAGGGTTCATCTTCAACCCAAAAAATGTAGTCTAAGCCTAGGTAGTTTTGCGCAAAATCCAACAGCTCAGGCACAGTATTCTTTTTACCCGTTTTAGGATTAATCTGCCGCAAATTACCGTCTTGCACCGCCATACCTTTCACCAGTGTCGCTGGGTACTCTTTAATAAAGGCATAACTTTGTGCCATATGACTTTTACGGTAAGGCATCAGATCTGGGCCACCCACACCCATGTTGAGCGATTTGGCTTGCGCAAATAAGCCTCGCATATAGCCTTTGTCATTCCATGGCAGCCATTCGTGCGGCAAAAAGTTCAAATACACCATAGCGGTTGAATGCTGAAATGACTCAGCTAATACCTGAATATTCTCGCCAATCGCATCGATATAGGCTTTAGGATTAAAATCACTGGGGAAGGTGGTCGTTCCATCGGCGTTTTCAGTCCCCACATCAATTGAGCTTTCACTAAAGTTAATGCCCGCAATTTTCCCATCAAACTCTTGGCCAAGCTGACGCACCAATTGTTGATAACGCGCACGCACTGAGGGCTCCCACATTTTGGCTGACCAGCCATACTCATCATCCGTCACCGGTTTATTGGGATCACGCTCTGGCGCGCTCAACATGCTTTGCTTCAACACACCGCCTTGATAAATAGGATCATCGAGCAAATAATGCGGCACGTTGACTCTGGGCGTAAAGGATTTCTCTTGCAGCTGGAACCACAATTTTTTGCCTATCGAATCGAGATACGCAATATCGGCCCTAATCGCGCTGAAATCATATTCGCCCTGCTTAGGCTCTAAACTGCGCCAAGTATAAACAATCTGCGCACCGCCAAAACGGGGATCGCGCAGCGCCTTGTCGGCACGAATGTTTTCTCCGTTGGCCTCACGATGATTAATGTAGATGAAGTGCTGTAACGGTTGCGACTCTGACTTAGACTCCGGTTGCGGCTCTGGCTAAATTGATGCAGCGCTCGCTGCGCTTAAAAAGATGCTTAGTAAAATAGTCCATCGAAACATAAATACTCCAAACCGATGCAGCCTTATCACCTGACAAAGCCGTTAATCCGCTCATTTATTTTTTACTCAGAATCACTTCTAACACAGGCAAGCTGAGGGGCATATCAATTAAGCAGACAAATACAAAGTGTTACTTAATCGCCCAATAAGATTCGAGGTGAAGTAGACACAAAGGTGTAGTGACTACAGCTATAAAACCCAACAAAAAAGGGAATAAACCTGAGTTTATTCCCTTTAAAAATAGAGCGAATTAAATCGAGGTACGATTCAACTCAAGCTAGGCCAAACTTACTTCATTGGCCAAGCGCGGTAAGATTTCCCTTTAATGCGGCCGCCAGTAATTTTGTTCAGTGCTTTTTTGGCAACCTTACGATTAACGGCCACATAGGCGCGGTAATCTGTCACTTGGATTTTACCCACCTGTGAGCCTTCGATACCGTTTTCGCCTGTCAGCGCGCCTAAGATATCCCCTGGACGCAGTTTTTCCTTCTTACCACCATCGATCTGCAGAGTGATCATGGTTGGCGCTGCAGGCGTGTTGCCGAGCAGGCTTTCAGATGGCAGTGATTCACTGGTAATTTCGCGCTCTAAATACTCTTCTAACAAGGCAATTTTATAACCGTCTTGGTCGTTATAGAAGGTATAAGCGGCACCTTTACTGCCCGCACGGCCAGTACGACCGATACGGTGAATGTGCACTTCGGTGTCATAGGCGACGTGATAGTTAAACACGGCATCGAGCGCATCGATATCCAAACCACGGGCAGCAACGTCAGTCGCCACTAATACACAGGCACTCTTATTAGCAAATTGCAGCAGGGTTTCGTCCCTGTCTCTTTGCTCTAAATCGCCGTGCAAAGCCAATACGCTAAAACCTAAACCTTCAAGCTCATCGGCCACTTTTTGGGTTTCGCGTTTAGTGTTACAGAACACCACAGCACTTTCAGGCTTATGTTCTAACAACAATAATTGCAGCGCTTGCATACGCGCCTTGTCATCGTCTAAATGATAAAAATGTTGGGCTATGCTTAAGCTGTCGTGATTACCTTCAACTTTAACCATGCTTGGGTCATACATGATTTGTTTAGCAATCGATTGAATTTGCTCAGGGAACGTCGCGCTGAATAGCAGCGTCTGACGCTCACGCGGGGCTTGTTCGATAATCGCATCTAGAGCGGGTTGGAAGCCCATTTCTAACATGCGATCGGCTTCATCGAGCACTAACATGTTGAGATTGCTTAAATCTAAGCGATTGCGATCTAAGTGATCGACGATACGACCCGGCGTACCCACAATAATGTGTGCGCCGTGTTCCAGCGAGCCAACCTGTGGCCCCATAGGCACACCGCCGCAAAGTGTCAGTACTTTAACGTTATGAATACCACGGGCAAGGGTACGGATTTCCTGCGCCACTTGGTCGGCCAACTCGCGGGTTGGACATAACACTAAGGTTTGAATGCGAAAGCGTTTAACGTCTAACTTGTTCAGTAATCCTAAGCCGAAGGCGGCCGTTTTACCCGAGCCAGTTTTACCCTGACCTATCACATCCTGCCCCGCTAAAATGGGTGGCAAACTTTGCGCCTGAATTGGCGTCATCTCGTTGTAGCCCATAGAAGAAAGGTTCTCAAGCAGTTCGGGTTTTAGCTTAAGAGTCGAAAAAGCCATTGATGGATTAGGCTTAGTATCAGAGTTGCTCAAGGTGAATATCCTGTGGTGGGTAACGAAGCGGCTGCTAGGTTACTGAAATTGCGTTACTTATCGATTAAACTGTTCTATCAAGATTCAGGTTAGCTTTGGACTAGCTTGAGTTTAGATTTAAGCTCTAGGCTCGCTCAACCCAAAAGCACGGCTATTGTAGCAACAAAGCGCGGCTTTTGCCTCAAGTCCTTAAGTAATAGACATAGCAGGCGTGAACAGCAACAAAAAAGCCCTGTAGCAATACAGGGCTTAGACTTAGATTTAGGTTTGGGTTTAGAATTCTCTCAGCGCGGCAGATTTAACAAATTACGCGATGTGGCCGAAACGCCCTGCTTGATAATCGCGAATCGCCTGCTGAATTTCCGCTTGGGTGTTCATCACAAAGGGCCCCATCTGGACGATTTTTTCACGGATAGGTTTACCCGCAAACAGTAACATCCCAGCGCCGCGCTCATCGGCTTTAAGCTTAAGCACACTTTGGCTATCGAGCACTAAAAACTCGCCCTGATGATATGACCACTGTGAATCTTCACCTTTACTTAAGTCACCTTGGTACAAGTACAAGGCGACAAACTCATGTTGAGACAAATCGAGCGTGGCCTCAGCATTTGGTGCTAGGCTCAAATCAGCAATGCCTGCTTCGCCCGCTAACCCTTGAATAGCTGCACTAATAAGCGGTTGATCTTTAAAGCCCCAATCACCCGCTAAGGCTTTTAAGCTAGCACCTGTATCATTGGCCACTTCAACGCTTGCGCTACCCGCGGTATCTTGATACTTCGCTGGACGCAGCTTGTCTTTGGCGGGCATATTGACCCAAAATTGGAATCCATGCAGACCATCGACAGCATCGGCCAGCGGCATTTCAGAGTGCACTACCCCGAACCCAGTACTCATCCACTGCACATCGCCGGCACGAATAGCCTTCACATTGCCCATTTGGTCACGGTGCTCAAAACCGCCCTTACGAATATAAGTGAAGGTCTCCATTCCGCGATGGGGATGTGCGGGGAAGCCACCAATAAAATCTTGTTCATCATCGGATTTTATTTCGTCGATCATCAAGAAAGGATCAAATTTAGTCGTCACAAAATCGGCGACACGGCGAATATTGACCCCATCGCCATCCATCGCGGCTTGGGCGGAAAACTGACTTAATACTTTCATTGCTGCTCTCCTATCGGTTGAGCAAAGCGATACGTGAAACGCCAAGACCGTACGGCTAACACAAGACGCAAACGCTTTGCTGATGGAGGCAGAATAACAAGGAAGTTTACAAAAGAATAACGCGAAATCACGACCTAAACATTCGAAAAAATAGAACGGTATGCAGGAAGGAGCGAGTAACCTAGTGTTCTAACTGGATAATAAAATAGTGGTTTAGTTGCCAAATCTTGCACTTCGGATTTGAACTCGTGGCTATCAAAAATAGCGTTAACAAAAAAATTTAAATTATTATGGTACATAAAAAACAAACCTTAAATCTGAATGAAATAACTTCCATTCATTAAAAATGTATTTCCGCACACTGTATACAAATACAACCAACACAAAAAATACTATAAAAATCTAATTTAGTTCATTTAGAAACAATGAGGATTTAACAATAATTGCTGCTTACCAAGCAAAATACATAGCGAATTACTGAAGTCTAAGAAGAAATAATAAATTATTACATTTGTTTCAATATAAACTTACTGACATCTGTCTACTTATCGGGAGACCATACGAAATAAATAAAAATCAAAACATTTACAATTAGCAACCAAATCTGTTACTTTTAGCGTTCATGGATTAATGTGATTACAGGAAGTACAATGAAACGCTTATTTATACTTTTAGCTTTACTCATTTCCACTACAGCATCTAGCGCAGACGAAACCCATGGTTTCTCTGCAGGCTTGGGTTTAGGCTCAACAGAAGACTATGGGGGCTTTACCCATTATGATTTTGCCTATCGCTATCAATTCACCCCAGATTGGGGAGTAGAAGTAGGTTACACACCATTTCAAAGTGAGCCTTTTACCGCAGCAATACATGGTATTTTTGACGATTACGTGTTGGAGAACTCTTATTCCTCTCGGCTTGCTGGCACATATACATACCAAATATCAGCAAGACATAATGCGATATTTAAGGCCGGATTATCTCAATCTAAAGCTAATTATCAATTGAATGACTACGGAAATAGTAGTGATGATGTTATAACTATAGAGGAGTATTCAGACGATGGCTATGGCTTATATGCCGCATTAGGTTGGCGTTGTCGTTTTTATAATGGCTTCGAAATTATGACAACATTAGCCTACCAGGATTCTGGAGTATTTGAAATGACGAGCTTCACTGTAGGAATAGGCTACAGTTTCTAAAGCTATAAATTTAAAACCCATAATGCCAGTAAATACTGGCATTATGTTCCCAATAAAAAATTTAACTTAGAATTATAGTAAAAACCCATTTTTATCATAATTAATTACGTTATTTCTATTAACGCTATATAAAATTTATAGCAAATGCTGAAGAAAAATTTCCCATTCCACAGCTGATTAAACTATATCCCATAACTATATTTCCTAAGAATAGTCATCTTATATTCACTGAAGACACTATTTTAAGCAAATATCTATACATAAAAAACGCTATTGCAGATTGGCAATAGCGTTATATTTGAGATGGCAAGTTAATAAGTCTAAAGTCTCATCATTATTCTATGGGTCATCGAATTTATTTTTAGTAACTTACTCCGCCCATTTACCCATAGTGCATCTGTCATTACTGCCAAAGTCTCGCACTGTGGCGACATTCTCGTAGCCCAGTTCGATAAGCTTAGCCCTGAGTTTCACAGCCTGCTCAAAACCATGTTCGAGCAGGATATAGCCGTTAGGCTTTAAGTAATCTCGGGCAGTGTTGGCAATATAATAAAGATCGGCAAAGCCTTCCTCGGCGGCGGTTAACGCGCTTTGGGGCTCGAAACGCACGTCACCTTGGTGCAAGTGTTCGTCTGATTCATCAATATAGGGCGGATTTGAAACGATTAAATCAAAGTCCCGTGACTTTACGGCACTGAACCAGTCACTCTGGAGAATTTCGACCTGTGGCAGCTTTAAGTTCTCGCGGTTCGCGATAGCCAAAGCCACGGCATCATCGACTTTATCGACCGCGGTGATTTGCCATGACTCACGCTCAGACGCCAACGCCAGCGCAATCGCCCCAGTGCCTGTGCCTAAATCGAGCACTTTGGCGTAGGTGGAAAGCGGCATGTTCAAGGCGGTTTCAACCAGAATTTCCGTATCAGGACGCGGGATCAAAGTGGTGTCGTTCACGATAAAAGGCAACGACCAAAATTCGCGCTCACCGACAATATGTGCCACAGGTACGCCTTTTTGGCGTTTCTGTACCATTTGCTGGAAGCGTTTCCACTGTTCAACCGTTAGGGATTTTTCAGGCCAAGTATACAAATAGCTGCGGCTTTTATTGAGGCAATATAACAACAAAACCTCTGCATCCAGATGAGCGGATTCAGAGGTTGATGCTAACTGCACATAAGCCCATTGCAGGGCTTCGGCTATGCTAGATTGATCTGACAAAATTACCCCTGCTCGTCAGCCAGTGCGGCTAACTGATCGGCTTGATGCTCTTGCATCAGAGGCAATAAAATAGCATCGAGATCGCCTTCCATCACTTCGTTCAAGCGATATAAGGTCAAGTTGATGCGGTGTTCGCTCACGCGGCCTTGCGGGAAGTTGTAAGTACGTACACGTTCGGAGCGATCGCCACTGGCAACCAGACTACGACGGGTCGATTCTTCGGCGCTACGGCGTTTTTCGTCTTCAACAGCTTGAATACGTGCGGCCAGTACACTCATGGCTTGGGCACGGTTCTTGTGTTGCGAACGTTGATCTTGGCATTCCACCACGATCCCAGTAGGAATATGGGTGATTCGAATAGCTGAGTCAGTTTTGTTAACGTGCTGACCACCCGCACCCGATGAACGATAAGTATCGACTTTCAGATCGGCTGGATTAATTGAAATTGCTTCCGCTTCAGGCACTTCGTGAAGTACCACAACAGTAACCGCTGAAGTATGCACACGTCCTTGGGATTCGGTTTCTGGCACACGCTGTACACGGTGGCCGCCGGATTCAAACTTAAGTTTGCCGTATACGCCGTCACCGCTGACCTTCATGATCACTTCTTTAAAGCCACCATGTTCACCTTCGTTACAGCTCATGATTTCAATCTGCCAGCGATTCGCTTCAGCATAACGGCTGTACATGCGGAATAAATCACCGGCAAAAATAGCCGCTTCGTCACCGCCTGCACCAGCGCGGATCTCAACGAAGGCATTTTTATCGTCGTCAGGATCTTTTGGCAATAATAGAATTTGCAATTCGTCTTCGAGCTGCTCGAGTTTGGCCTTAGCGGCTTTCATCTCTTCCTGCGCCATTTCACGCATTTCAGCATCGTCTTCTTCCAGCATTTCTTTGGCAGAATCGAGATCGGCCTGCGCTTGCTGATAGGCTTTAAAGCCAGCAACAACGTCTTCTAACTGAGCATATTCTTTCGATAACGCACGAAACCTGTCTTGATCGGAAATGACGCTAGCATCACCCAGCAAAGCCATGACTTCTTCATTGCGCTCGAGCAAGCCTTCCAGCTTGCGGATAACGGATTCCTTCATTTAACTCGCTAACCTTAGTTTTTATCTAATCCAAGCGCTGATCTTAACTGACCGAGAGTATTCAAATCGCCCTGACGACTCGCTGCCGTGAGGGCCTGTGTCGGTGCGTGGATAAGTTTGTTGGTCAGGCGATTGGCTAGTTCAATCAATACCTGCTCAGTGTCTGAGCCCTGGGCTAATTTATTCAAGGCGCGTTCCACTAACTCATCTTTTACCGCCATGCTCTGGCTGCGATACTCGCGAATACTGTCGACCGACTCTAAAGAACGGATCCAATCCATAAATAGGAAAGATTGTTCTTCAGTAATTACTTCAGCTTGCTCGGCGGCTTCTTTTCGAGAAGCCATATTCTGTTCAATAATGCTATGCAGGTCGTCCACTGTATACAGAAACGCGTCATCCAAATCGGCGACTTCCGGCTCAATATCCCGGGGAACTGCTATATCAACCAATAACATAGGTTGATGGCGACGCTGCTTTAGCGCTTTTTCGACCATGCCTTTACCTAGGATAGGCAGAGGGCTGGCGGTAGAGGATATCACGATATCGGCTTTTGGGAGATAATCTGGTATCTGCGCCAGTGTAATTGCTGTTGCGCCAAACTCCTCGCACATGCCTTGGGCACGTTCTAACGTCCGATTTGCTACGACCATTGAAGCCACGCCGTTGTCTTTAAGATGCTTCGCAACCAGTTCTATGGTTTCACCTGCGCCAATCAACAGTACTTTAGTGGTCGATATCGATGAGAAAATATGTTTCGCCATGCTTACCGCGGCAAATGCCACAGAAACTGCAGCGGCGCCAATTTCAGTGTCAGTGCGGACTTTCTTAGCGACTGAAAAAGTGTTCTGAAAGAGTCTATCTATGGTTAGTGCAACCGTACCAGCCTCTTTGGCCTTAACGAACGCTTGCTTTACTTGACCGAGAATCTGCGGCTCACCAAGGATCAAAGAATCGAGCCCAGAGGCTACGCGCATCAAATGCCTGACGGCATCTTGACCGTGATAGTTATAGAGACAAGGTGCTACATCCTCATGATCTAGGCCGTGATATTCTTCAAGCCACGCAATAATGTCGGCCTCATCGCCGTTGTTGCAATACAACTCAGTGCGATTACAGGTTGAGACAATAACGGCTTCACCCGAGCGTGTACGACTGGCCAGACTCTTCATAGCATCATGAATTTTGTCCGGAGAGAAGGCAACTTTCTCACGCAGGTCTACCGTGGCTGTTTTATGGTTAATACCGATTGCTACAAGGCTCATCTGACTCTTTCTAGATTCTTGGCGACTCTCTTAATAAGGGCATTCTACTGAATTGGCCCAACTAAAAACAGAATACGCTTAACAAAACCGAATAAAGGTCTAACTTCTTACCTAAATTTTCTATCAATAATAGGTAAGGCAAAATTTGCCCCAAGGGAGCAAATCTAAGTGACCGCCGATGGAAATTTTACGTTTGGCATTGGTATTCTTTCCAAGCCCTCGTATCATAAGGACTTTGGTATATCAGTCATAGATGAATAATTTGAAGCGCCTCACAAAAACCATTTTCTCTTGTTTTACCTTAAGCGCCCTACTCTTGCTGGCGGGGTGTGAAACCTTGCCGCCGATGACTGACTTAAGCCCAATCACAGTCAATGATGCGCGCCAAGCCAAAGCTTGGGAATTACAGGGAAAACTAGCGATAAAAACTCCCGACGATAAACTCAGTGCCAATATCTACTGGCGCCACAGTGAAGATCGCGATGAACTCACACTCACGACTATGCTAGGTACAACGGTGTTGACGCTTAATTCAACCTCGAACTCTGCTCATTTACATATCGATGGCAAAGATTTTCGCGACGATAATGCCCAGCGTTTACTCGAGCGCGTCAGCGGTTGGTCCATCCCCTTGGCCGATTTACCTTTATGGAGCACCGGCCAAGTTGGCCCGAATGATCAAGTACTTGAAAGCGATAGCCAAGGCAAACCTAAACAGCTCACGAACACTCAAACCCCACCGCCTTGGCAGGTCACATTTTTAAGTTGGCAATCCCAGAGCGGCGCCAACGTGCCCCATCAATTAAAGCTTGAGCGTGGTGACTTACAACTCAAACTACAATTGAATCAATGGCAAGCCCTCGGCAAGCCTGCAATCATACTCGAAGAGAAACCTTAGCATGCCCGCAGCAATTTCACGCCATTGGCCAGCACCAGCAAAGCTTAACTTATTCTTACACGTGAATGGTCGCCGCGCAGATGGTTATCATGAACTGCAAACCTTGTTTCAGTTTATTAATTACTGTGACATGCTCGATTTTAAGGTCACTGAAACCGCAGAACTGATTTTGCACTCCAATATCTCTAATGTTGTCGCTGATAGCGATAACTTAATTCTGCGAGCCGCAAAATCATTACAACAAACCACAGGCTTTACTGGTGGCGCCGAGATCTGGTTGGATAAACGTCTGCCCATGGGCGGCGGTTTAGGCGGCGGCTCGTCAGATGCCGCCACCACTCTCGTCGCATTAAACAAGCTGTGGGGCACCCAATTATCGACCGAAGCATTAGCCAGTATCGGCCTTAAATTGGGTGCCGATATTCCTGTTTTTATTCATGGTTTCGCCGCTTTTGCCGAAGGTGTAGGTGAACGCTTACAAGCGGTAAATCCGAGTGAGCCTTGGTACTTAATCATCGCACCTGATGCCCATGTTTCCACCGCTGAAGTATTCCAAGATCCACTTTTACCACGTGATACCCCGAAACTGGCCATAGATACCCTAATGAACCAACCTTGGGCAAATGATTGTCAAAAACTAGTCGTTTCTAAATACCCTCAAGTTGCCAAGGCATTAGGCTGGCTGCTAGAATATGCGCCGTCGAGAATGACAGGAACAGGCGCATGCGTGTTCGGGGAATTCACACAAAAGCAACAAGCTCTCGCAGCCTTGGCGAAATTACCGTCTGAAATGCAAGGATTTGTTGCACAAGGGATGAATCTTTCGCCGCTCATCACGCGACTCAGTCACCCTTAAACTACTTTCTTCTAGAGTAACCACTTAACGATAACGCCTCGGGTTCCTCCCGTCCCTACATCGTCGTTACTCTAGCCACTAAAATATAAAGCAAACGCCTGAGGTTCATACAGTGCCCGACATCAAGCTCTTTGCTGGGAACGCCACCCCCAGTCTCGCTAAAAAGATAGCCGATCGTCTATTTTGCAAACTCGGAGACGCAGTGGTTGGTCGTTTCAGCGATGGTGAAATCAGTGTCCAAATTAACGAAAATGTACGTGGGGCCGATGTGTTCATCATCCAATCCACTTGTGCGCCGACAAACGACAACCTGATGGAACTCATCGTGATGGTTGACGCGCTGCGCCGTGCATCTGCTGGCCGTATCACAGCTGTTATTCCTTACTTTGGTTATGCTCGTCAAGACCGTCGCGTTCGTAGCGCCCGTGTACCTATTACTGCAAAAGTGGTTGCCGATTTCCTGTCTAGCGTGGGTGTTGACCGCGTTCTGACCTGTGACCTGCACGCTGAGCAAATCCAAGGTTTCTTCGACGTTCCTGTTGATAACGTATTTGGTAGCCCAGTGCTACTAGAAGATATGTTAGCGAAGAACTTAGATAATCCAGTCGTTGTTTCTCCAGACATCGGTGGTGTTGTTCGCGCTCGCGCAGTAGCAAAACTGTTGGATGATTCTGATTTAGCGATCATTGATAAACGTCGCCCACAAGCGAACGTTGCGCAAGTTATGCACATCATTGGTGATGTTCAAGGTCGTGACTGCATTATCGTTGACGATATGATCGACACAGGCGGCACTCTGTGTAAAGCGGCTGAAGCCTTAAAAGAACATGGTGCGAACCGCGTATTTGCTTACGCAACTCACCCAGTGTTCTCTGGCAAAGCGGCTGAAAATATCGCTAACTCAGTGATTGATGAAGTGATTGTGACTGACACAGTTCCTTTAAGCCCAGAAATGTTGAAAGTGGCTAAAGTAACTCAGTTAACTATGTCTGCGGTACTGGCTGAGGCAATTCGTCGCGTAAGCAACGAAGAGTCTATTTCTGCCATGTTCCGTCACTAACTGTTCCGTCACTCATAGTAGTCACTGAACGTTCTGACTAATCAGAGTGGTTCCGATGCACAGCTTACTGTTTTAACGAATCACTAAGCTTGCAGAGCTAATTACTCAGACATAAAAACGCACTCCTCGGAGTGCGTTTTTGTTAGTGTATTTTTTAAGCAAGCTTCTGATCATCAGATGTAAACTGGCTTCTACGCATTAGATTTTAAAATTACTCACCGCACGGAATAAGAACTCAGCCTGCGCCTTAAGCTCATCCGATGCGGACGCATTTGCATCTGCCGCATGGGATGACTCCTCAGCGATATCGCGGATCACCACCACGTTCTTGTTCACTTCAGCCGCCACCATGCTTTGCTCTTCAATCGCCGCAGCAATTTGAGTACTCATATCCATGATGTTACGCACATCTGTATTGATAAGCTTAAGTAAGGCACCAGCACTTGCCGCTTGCTCCGCACTCTCAACACCTTGTTTTTGGCTCGATTCCATCAATTGCACAATCGAGCGAGTCCGCGTCTGTAAGGTCTGAATAATGTTCGCAATCTCTTGGGTTGACGATTGCGTCCGCATCGCTAAGTTACGTACTTCATCGGCAACCACAGCAAAACCACGGCCCTGCTCACCCGCACGCGCCGCTTCAATCGCGGCGTTCAAGGCTAAAAGATTGGTCTGCTCAGCAATGCCGCGGATCACATCTAACACGCTACCGATAGTCTCGCTGTCACGTTCCAATTCATTAACGACCGCTGCTGAGCTATTTAGCTGCTCAGCAAGTGACTGGATTTTATGTATCGTTTGCTCAACCTCTAATTGACCACTTTGAGCATTATCGTGGGTCTGACCCGCTTTTGATGCCGCTAATTCGGTTGTTTTAGCGATTTCCTCAATCGTTGCGCCCATCTCAGTGATTGCTGTTGCGACCATGTCGGTCTCATTAAGTTGTTGACCCACACCTTCGGAGGCGAGCATGGCATTTTCTGAAACACGTTTACAGGAAGTGTTAATCGTTGCGACCGACTCAATCACTTGCTCAATCAGCTGTTGGAAGCTACTCACCATGCTATTGAAATGCTGTGCAATTTCACCGAGTTCATCTTGGGTAGAAGCATCACACCTCAATGTCAGATCTTTACTCACCTCAATGCGAGAAATGATCTGAGTGATACGCTCAACAGGCGCGATAATACTGCGGATAATCAAGTAGGTAATGATTGATAGTAGTAACGCAATAAAGATAAACACAGTAATACCGACATTAACACTACTACTCTCAGCATCATCAATGGCCTTAAGCGCTAGGTTATGTAAGTCATTCGCACTACTTTCAGTTTCTAGGTTAGCAGCGATAAGACGCGCCATAGTGCCATCCTTCTCTGTCAAACCAAGCTGCTGCTCCTTATTAATTAAGCTTTTGAAATCTTTCTGATACTGAGTAATAAGCTCTTCAATTTTCCGTTGAGTATCAACATCAATACTCGAAGCATGGAGCTTGTCATTAAACTTACCAATATTGGTATCGAAGGTTTCAACATAACTTAACTCACGACGTAGCATAAAATCCTTTTCGTTACGCCTAAGTTGTAGCATAGCCACTTCGAGTGCGGGCTGATCAAATTCCTTCAGTAACGTTTCAACATTATGTACCGCAGTACGCAATGTGCCGTACAAACCTGTTTTAGGTGTTAAGCCAATTTCCTGCTGTAGTAACACCACTTCAGAGAAAGCGGCTTGATACTGATTTAAATTACGGTCAAAACTTTCAAGCGATGCCGTCGACATACCGTAGTCTTTAAACACTCTCTCTAACTCGGGGACAATACTGTCGATTGCCATGTGGCTTTGCTTATGCAGCTCGACATATTTTAAATCCTTACGAGCGAAGAAATCCTTTTCGTTTTTACGCAGCATCAAAACATCGCGCTCTAACTCAAGCACACTTTGAGCTGCATGAGAGAGTTCCGAATCAACCGAATTTGAATAGAGTTGTAATCCAAACATGGCAATTAGTGCCGAAATAGACACTGCAGCACTGAGTAACAACTTTGAGCGGATTAACATAGAAAGTCCCCGAATATATAATCTATCTTAAAAAGATAGCTGGAAATTAAGCCTTTAACAGCGCAAACATAGCAATACATTAAAAGTTCACATCAAATACTTTGATAGCTTGTCGATTTAAGCTCCCATACTGTGAGTAGCGCATTATTTTTAACTTATTTTTAGCTTGGTTCTTCAGGGTGATACCCTATCGTTCCTACAAAGTATTTCGTTTTAATTACATTAAATATACCGTCTTAAAGTGGATGTAATTGCCATAATATCAATTAGTATAAAATGAATTACTTCATTAGCTTAGCTGTACTTTCTCGATGGGATTCTACTACAAATAACAAAAATATTACGCTGGATAATTAATCTAAATAAAATATATTTTTTAAGGTTCCAAACCTTTTGTAGCGCCCACTGCGTCAAAACTACAACACTCAATCATTATGGCAGGAAATTACAGTGACAGCAGGGATCCTCCCACTCAATGGCTCAATGTCTGACTTTGAACTGGTCACCTTAGCGAGCCAAGGAGACAGAACTGCCTTCAAGTTGCTGTATCAAAGCCATTACCAACGTATTTACGCCCTATCACTGCGCCTTTGCGGCCATAGCGCTATGGCTGAAGAAATTACCCAAGAGTGTTTTATTTTAGTGTGGCAGAAGTTGCCACAATTTCGAGGTGAGAGTCAGTTTTCCACTTGGTTACACAGTATTTGTGTCAATCAGGCATTGAGCAGCATTCGTAAACAAAAGTCCTTTTGGTCACGATTTATTCCGCTGGAACATGAAACTGAACCCTTAAGCTCTGATAGCAGCTATAGCGGATTAGATAAGTTAATTTTCAAACTGCCAGAACGCGCTCGCATGGTTTTCGTACTCTGTGCAATCGAAGGTTATCAACATGATGAAATCGCTGACTTACTCGGCATTGCCGTCGGTACCAGCAAGACCCAATACCATAGAGCTAAGCAACTACTACAGGAGATGCTGTAATGACGTTAACGCCGCTTTCCCGTGAACAACAGCTTGAGCAACTGATCAATTGCGCGCCCAAAGAGATGTCGCCTACACATGATCTGTGGCAAGGCATTGAAAAACGCATGGATAAAACGCTGATACCCCAAACGTACAAATCCCAGAAGAGTCACGCTTGGGCGATAGCGGCCTCGTTTATTATTCTAGCGGCGTTGGGATATACCCAATTGCCCTATTTCAACTCATTCATAATGCAGCAGACAGAGCTTGCCCAGAACCAAGCTATGCCAGAGCAACCAGGGGATGCGGCCTTACATTTATTACTCACCCAAATTGCAACATCACACCAAGCGCAAGTGGACAACCTAGAACAGGCGCCAAATGCGCTAATGTGGCAAACGAGCAGCTTCAGCGCACCCGTTGAGCAAGGTTTAACTGAGCTAAGGCTCGCGGCAACACAGATTTACCAAGCTTTACAAGCGAATCCAACCGATAAACAACTTTGGCAACTGTGGCTTTGGGTGCAGCAGCGTGAGCTCGACCTATTACAACAGGGCCAAAAATTACCCATTAGAAACTCGACACAAGGAAACACCCTATGAGTAACCGCAATCTCACTAAAGCTAGCCTATTGGTTTCGACACTCTGTTTAGGCTTAATGGGCAATGTGTTAGCAGCACAAAGCGTTGATAAACAGTTAAGTGTCAGCAGCGACACTCAACTGCAGATCAAAGTCCAACGCGGTGATGTGACCATTCAAACATGGGATAAGAGTGAAGTGAGTGTCACTGGCACATTAGATGAATTGAGCGAAGGCTTTGTGTTTGAGCAACAGGGAAATAGTCTCAATATCGAAGACAAGATGCCTCGCCACTATAATGGCAATAATGACAAAGGATCACAGCTCACCATTAAAGTCCCAAAAACGGTTAAACTCAGTGCAGATACCATATCTGCCAATCTGCAAGTTGCCGAAACTCAAGGTGAACTAGATTTGAATACGGTAAGCGGCAATATCAACGCCAACAACTTAAGTGGTAAACCTGAGTTACATACAGTCTCTGGTGATATCACAACCAAAGCACTTGATGGAAAAATCAAATTAGAAACCGTATCCGGCACGATTCAGGACACTGACAGTAAAGGAGAAATGAATTATCGCCTCGTTAGCGGTGACTTAAAAAGCCACACTCAGGCAGAAAAAGTCACGATTGAACAAGTCTCAGGTGAAGTGAATGCTAACTTTAGTGTCACCAAGGAAATCGAGCTCAGAACCGTCAGCGGAGATTCACAAGTGTCACTCGCTAAAAACTTCAACAAAGCGAATTTAGAAAGTGTGAGTGGCGATATTACCGTGATCTTTAATGATGTCCCCGATGCAAGCTTCAACTTAGATGGGGGTCCTGGTGGAAAAATCAACAACGGTTTAACCCAAGATGTACCGCAAAAACAAAAATATGTACCAAGCACAGAGTTATCATTCCAAGCAGGCTCTGGTGCAGCCAACGTGAAGATGAATACCATCAGCGGTCATCTGATTTTAAAGAAACAGTAATAAAAGCTATTTAGCACAAATAAAAATGCCGCCAAAGTAAAACTCGGGCGGCATTTTTTATATCAAACTCATCAGACTGAAGCTATCTCTTCAGCCGTCAAATATCGCCATTCACCCAGTGCTAAGGTGGGGTCTAATTCAATTTGCCCAACACTTTCCCGATGCAACCCTTGCACATGATTGCCCACAGCGGCAAACATACGCTTCACTTGATGATACTTACCTTCGGTGATGGTTAATCGCACTAATTGTGGATCAATAATCTCCAGTAACGCTGGCTTAGTTAGACCATCTTCACCGCGCAATTCAACGCCAGCGGCAAATACCGCAATCAAACTAGCATCCACAGGCTCAGCGAGTTGCACTAAATAGCGTTTGCCACATTCTTTCTTCGGTGAGGTGATCTTATGCGACCATTGGCCATCACTGGTAATCAACACGAGCCCTGTAGTATCGGCATCTAAACGACCAGCAATGTGAAGAGTTTCTGGCTTAGGCACATCCACTAAGCTCAATACCGAAGGGTAGGTTTCATCTATCGTCGAGCAAATAGTGTCTACCGGTTTGTTAAGCATTAAATAACGCTCGCCCACTAAGACAATCGGCTCGCCTTCAAGGCAAACACACATACCTTCAGTCACTTTAAAACCCGAGTCTTTAACGACTAAGCCATCACAAGTAATATCACCGCGATGCAGGGCTTTTTTCGCTAATGAGCGAGTCAGTGAGGTACTCTCACAGATAAATTTGTCTAAACGCACGTTAATACTCAACTTCAATAAAGAAAACTGCCGTATTATGAAGCCGACCAGTTCAAAGGGCAAAGAATTGCTGCTCAACGCGACCTGTGTTTCTATATTAGCCCTTACGCATTGACAGTAATCACCATAGGGAAAGATGCTATGACTGAATTCCAAAAGATGATCACAGGCCAAGAATATGATTGTCTTGACAGCGAACTCTTAAGTTTAAGAGCACAACAGCAGCGACTGAATCGACAATTAAATCAAACGATTGCTCAAAATAGCACTGAGTACGGCCAACTCTGCCAACAACTTATGCCCCTTAAATCGCCAGCCGCAACTATCTCCACGCCGATTTTTATCAGTTATGGCATCAATCTCACTCTTGCTGACAAAGTGTTCATCAATGTCAATGTCACCTTGCAGGATAATGCCCCCATTTTTATTGATGAACAGACTATGATTGGTCCCAATGTACAGTTTTATACCTCAAGTCACCCACTTGATGCCGAGCTACGTTGCTCAGGTTTAGAAACCGCTAAAGCGATTCACATCGGTAAACGGGTATGGATTGGCGGCGGCGCAATCATAATGCCAGGAATCACTATTGGTGATGATGCCGTCATCGGTGCTGGCGCCGTAGTAACTAAAAATGTCGAAGCCAAAACAGTGGTTGCAGGCAACCCTGCAAAACGAATTAGGCAACTGAGTTAACCCTATTTTAAAATGATAAATCGAAGTGCTCGCTTACCTGAAAAGGCCTGCATACGGTAACTTTGCAGCTACTGACTTAAATATGCTCACTGGTAACCTTTAGTTACATATCACTCAAGATAAATCCACGATAAACAGTGTAATGACCTTGTTTCGATTCCTAGTAAGGCATTAACATAGTTCATTGCGCCTGAAGCAATCCCATTTTGCCAAAATAACAGCCCCAATAATGGGCACAATAATAAACTCGAAGGAAACAACATGAGAAAAGTACTCATTGGGGGACTGTGTGCCTCACTTATCGCAGGCCTGACTGCCTGTAATGACAAGGCTGCCGAAGTTAAAGCACCTGAAACTGCTAAAACAGCCACCGCAGCGGCAGTGACTCAAGCACTAGGTTCTGGAATTGAATTTGCTAATTTTGATAAAGCGATTCGTCCACAAGACGATTTCTATAAATACGTTAACGGCACTTGGCTAAAAAACACTGAGATCCCAGCCGATCGCACTAGCATTGGCGCTTTCTACGATTTACGTGAAAAATCACGTGACGACGTAAAAGCTATTATCGAAGAAGTGGCTGCAACGCCCAATCTCGCCGCTGGTACAGACGAGCAAAAAGTGGCCGATTTATATCGTTCATTTATGGATACAGAGACACTCAATAAACTGGGAGTCACACCAATCCAAGGCGAATTTGATGCTATTAATGCCTTAAAAGATAAGAATGAATTAGTGAAGTACTTCGCCCACAGCCAAATCGCTGGCGCGGGTACCCCAATAGCATTTTATATCGATATCGATGCGAAAAACTCTAGCCGTTACGCAACGCATCTCTATCAATATGGCCTAAGCCTGCCAGAGAAAGACTACTACTTTAACGAATCAGAACGCTTCGTTAATATCCGTAAGGCATATGTCGCCCATATCGAAAAAATGTTTACCCTTGCGGGTCTTGCTAACCCTAAAGCCAGTGCTGAAGCTATTTTAGCCTTAGAAACGGCCATTGCTGCCAAGCACTGGGATGTGGTTGAAAACCGCGACAGCACTAAGACCTACAATCTATATCAAGTCAAAGATCTGCCAACACTGGCACCGGATATCGATTGGGCAGGCTACTTAGCCGCTCTTGGCGCTGACAAGCAAACCGATATCATAGTGAACCAACCTAGCTATATCCAAGGGTTAAACGAAGTTTTAAAAACGACTGAGTTAGCCACTTGGAAAACCTATATGCAATGGCAAGTGCTGACGCACGCGGCGAGCAATCTGAGCGAAGCGTTAGACAATGAAAACTTCGCTTTCTTCTCTAAAACCTTGAATGGTCAAGAAGAACAAGAACCTCGTTGGAAGCGTGGCGTTGCAGCCGTCAATGGCGTTCTTGGTGAAGTCGTGGGTAAAGTGTATGTCAAACGTCACTTCACTCCAGAAGCCAAAGACCGTATGCAAGCACTGGTTGAAAACCTGCGTGGTGCTTACGGCGACAGCATCAAAGAATTAACTTGGATGAGCGACAGCACTAAAGTGGCTGCGGCGGATAAATTAGCAAAATTCAACCCGAAAATCGGTTACCCGAACAAATGGGAAGATTACAGTAAGCTGACCATCAAGGCAGACGACTTAGTCGGTAACGCTATGCGTGCCAGCGAAGTTGAACATGCTAAATCACTAGCCAAACTGGGCGCGCCAATCGATAAAGACGAATGGCACATGACGCCACAAACGGTTAATGCTTACTACAACCCAACCATGAATGAAATCGTGTTCCCTGCTGCCATTCTGCAACCACCATTCTTCAATTTGGCGGCTGACGATGCAGTCAACTACGGTGGTATTGGTGCGGTAATCGGCCATGAAATGGGCCACGGTTTTGACGACCAAGGCGCTAAATTCGATGGCGAAGGCAACATGCGTGATTGGTGGACAGAGCAAGACTTGAAAGAGTTCTCTGCTCGCGGCCAAGCGCTAATCGCACAGTACGATGGTTACGCAGTGTTTGATGATCTGCATGTCAACGGCAGCTTAACCTTAGGCGAGAACATTGGTGACTTGTCAGGTGTGACTATCGCTTATCGTGCTTATAAGAAATCGCTTAACGGTAAAGATGCACCCGTTATCGATGGCTTAACGGGCGATCAACGTTTCTTCATCGGCTTCACGCAAATTTGGCGCGCAAAAGCTAAAGAAGAAGCCATGCGTAACCGCGTAGCGACCGATCCACACTCACCGGCGGAATTCCGCGCACTGGGTGCACTATCTAACATGCCTGAGTTCTACACTACATATGATGTAAAACCTGGCGATGCCATGTATATCGCACCAGAGAAACGCGTAAAAATTTGGTAAGCCAAATTTAAATCACTGTTCAGCGGCATAAGCTGGCCAACAATGGCGCTCACTGTTACAGGTGGCGCCATTTTTATTTCCTTAAACCACTGAGTTATGAATGTGAACCCATGCGCAAGATGAACAAGTCTTCATGGTTGGTTCAGCTTTAATTAAGCAATAGAAGCCTATGGTGGATACGTGACCTGAATAACTCACCCATAAGGAAGTAGGCCGCATGACTAAGTTATTTCGTACCTTTTTTATTTTTCTACTCTTATTATCGAGCCGTGCTGGTGTAGCAAATCCTCTCGACATCAGTGACAGTAAAGCAGAACGTGGTAATTACAGTGCAAGACAGGCATCAAGCCATGACCTACAAGGTCTATATGCACTCAGCAGTCAGACCTTCGATGCGCCTCATCAATCCTCGAATGACTTATCAGTGCTCCATCACCAAGCCTATGATGCACAAGCTGAGCTCGCTCA
Organism: Shewanella sp. M-Br; assembly: GCF_036245925.1. Taxonomy (NCBI): domain Bacteria; kingdom Pseudomonadati; phylum Pseudomonadota; class Gammaproteobacteria; order Alteromonadales; family Shewanellaceae; genus Shewanella; species Shewanella sp. M-Br. The sequence goes on along the minus strand of NZ_BJBV01000003.1, from coordinate 79,940 downwards.
ATTACTCACCAATATTGCCCATTATTCACAGGCACAAGTGATTGTTCCGCCAGTAAAGAGTTACCAAAGAGCTGCCGATAAAGTGGCGACAAAATTTAACGGTGATGCCAGCCAAATTACCGACCTTGCAAGAGCAAGTATTGTGACCGACAGCATTCAAGATCTGATGCATGCCTACCAAACTTTGAATGAGCACACCCAAGTTGTGAAACAAAAAAACCGCTTTGCTGAACCTAAAGCCTCTGGCTATCGCGATCTCAATCTACTGGTACGCTTACCCCAATCAGGCATGATTGCTGAAGTGCAGTTACACCTACAGGATATCGCTGATATCAAAAATGGTCCTGAACACAAGGTATATGAAAAAATACAAAGGATTGAGGCCAATGCTCGTAAACAACAACGTTCACTAAGTGAGTTTGAACTCGCGCAGATTGCCCAATTACGTCAAGAATCACATAAGTTGTACCACAAGGCATGGCTTAACTATAAACGGGTTGATGAAGCCAGTTTATTAAGAGCCTCAGTCGCTTAACTAAAAAGCTTCCACTCTTGCGCTGGTTATCTGTAAAGGTGCCAGCGCCTTTTTTTATATTTTACAGTGCCTGAAAAAACATATTAAAAATAAGCTGAAAAATGCACTCTCTCGCATCAAAGTGCCATTTGAGTATATAATCCCGCGCCATAGCCCTATCAGCAGGAAATGCCATGCACGACATTATTGAGCAACTCCAAGAACGCAGCGAAACTGTTCCTGTACCACTCGAATTACCCACATTTGAGCAGCTCGTCGAAGTCGAAGAGCAAATCCTGATTTCATTGCCAAGGGAGCTAAAAGAATACCTGCTGTATGCCAGTGATGTGATTTACGGCACGATAGAGCCAGTAACAGCATCGGATCCCTACTCGCACACCTACCTGCCCGAAGTGACTTGCTATGCGTGGTCCATCGGTATGCCAAGGGACATGATTGCCATTTGTCAGCAAGGTGATGCTTTTTACTGTATCGACCAAGATGGTCAAGTACATTTCTGGAAAAACGGCGACTTTACCGATATCTATTGGGAGTCGTTTTGGGAATGGGTTGAAGAAATCTGGTTAAAGATCAAATACTAATTTTACTTTTATTGCATTGAGAACACGATTATGTCTAAGAACATTGGCTTGAATGCCATCGAAATGAGCTACTTACGCCAGTCACTCAGCTTAAGCGCGGCTCAAGTTGGTGCTCTGACTAACCATAGCGAAGCCGATGTACTCGCCTGGGAAAGCGGTGAACAACTAGCACCTGATCTGGCGCAAAAGAAACTGCTTGATATTGATGACATCATTGAGATGCAAGTGCTCAACACCTGCGATGGTATCGAAGAACTATTTAAGAAAGAACCTAAGCGTCACTTAGCCTTCGTGGTCTACCCCACTCAAGCGGTTTACACACAATACAACCCAGAATTCTTAAGTTCACTGCCTTTTACTGAGCTGTACAACACGGCCGCTTGGCGCATCAAGAAAGAGTGCAAACTGGTCCTAGAAGTCGACGTCAGCCTAGTGGCTCTCGAAGTGGAGGCCTACAAAGCCTTCCGTGAACCGACCAAAATGAGTGAAAGCCGCGAAAGTCGTGCAAAGTGGGCAGCGACGCAGTTATAAACTCAACCGTCACAAGTTTAACCCTATAAAAATAAAGGCCAATATCATTATTGGCCTTTTTTATTAGAGATCACACCACCCATCATAAATGACGCACCATTCCGAATGAAATGACGCTAAGCGGTAGTTAGAAGTTCATCGTGAATTTAGTGTAAATGTAGCGGCCCATAGGATTATGTACTGAAATAACATAGCCGTAGAGATCCGTATCACCGTCACCGATAGCAAATGGTGGCTCTTCATCAAATACGTTGTTCACGCCTAGTGTCAGCTTGAACATTTCATTGAAGCGATAAGTACCAGACATGTCGACCAATAATTGAGAGTCGATCATACGAGACTTATTACTGTCAAAATCAAGTACACCATCGAAATTGATATCTGGGGTATCTTCAAATTCACCGATGTAACTCAAATTAATATTGGCGGCAAAATTATCCATAGTCCAGTTAGTGGTGAGTAACCAGCGATGTTGAGGAAACTTATACTCACCCGTGTAATCCAGACCATCTTTCTCAAAATTATGTAAGTAGCTGTACTCTAAGCCAAACTTCAAATCCCCATAGCTATCTAACTCAAAACCATAATGACTAGAGACATCCATCCCTTGTACATCTTGAGAGCTTAAGTTGATAAAGCTTGAATGGATAATACTGATCGGTCCTAAAGTTTGACCTAGCTGTGGCGTTAAGCGCTCGCACACAGTGCTATTTTGATCGTTACAATTTGCAGTATAGATATCGCCTAATGGCTGTTTATCAATTTTGTTGTCTTGCGTGATGCTAAAGATATCAAAACCCACATCAAACGTCTGACTCGGCGCCCAGATCATACCGACGTTCCAAGTTTCGGATTCTTCAGCATCCAGCTCAGAGTTACCTTCAAATTCAGTGTTGTAATCTAAGGCTTCACAGTCAACATTATCGGCAGCGCAACGGTAAGTATCGACAAAGAAACTACTTTCGCGAGATGGACCAAGACCGATTTGCGCTAACGAGGGTGCACGGAAGCCCGTAGACCAAGACGCGCGCGCCGTTAGCTCGTCAGTCACTCCCCATTGAAAGGCGACTTTAGGGTTAGTCGTTGAACCAAAATCGCTGTAATGATCATATCGACCAGCGAGTTGCAACTCGAAGTTATCCGTGACTGGAATAGATAATTCCATATAAGCGGCATATTGCTCACGGGATGCCGCCGCAGAGACAGCTTCAGTACCAAAAATCAATCCACGTTGGAATTGCTCATCGGGCACATCACTGACATCTTCTTCGCGATATTCAGCTCCCGCCGCCATCATGATGTCGCGACCGGCCAAGGTAAATGCTTGACCAGATATGTTAGCCGCATAAGATGTCATGTTTGACAAACCTTGGCGTACTAAACTGGTGGTAATAGCGTCAATGACCTCTTGTGAGTTCATCGTGCCGCCGAAAGGATTGTAACGACCCGCATCAATTTCACGTTGCAAATAATCTGTTCTTACCCAGCCTTGGCTGCGATCACCCGTTTGAGTCGACTCACTGCGACCTTTTTGAACAGAAGCTTCCCAATCCCACTCTTTTACTACACCGCGTAAACCAGCAACTAAACGTAAACTATCGGATTCAATATCCCAGCGTCGCGCCCCCGCATCAACCGTACGGAAGCGACCAATTTCAATATCTTTCCCCCAAGGATTATTCGGGTGAGATCCAGGTACAGTTAAACCAGCATCCTCGTCAAGTGGTGTCGGTGCTCCACCTGCGATTGAGGTATTGTGCTGCGCCGCTAACTCTAAAAATGCTGTTAAATCATCATTAAAATGATAGTCAAATTGGCCAATAGCCCCTACGCGCTCCGCAGCCGGCGCAACAAAATTGTATGAGCCGTACTCAAATAAACAACTTCCACTCGCGGTTGCACTATCAGCGGGACAAGCAGGGTCGATAGTTTTAACACCATCAACATAGAAATACCCAGGAAAACCACGGGAAGAACGAAAATCTTCACCACCATAAGGTGATTGATTTGAAACACCAAAACGTCCTAAATCAGTCGCAGCTAAAGTATCATTTTTGAAATAGTCGAGGATAACCGATGCGCTACCCTTATCGGACTTCATCCCCCACACCATATTCGCTGTAGTTTCATCGTAGCCAGTGCCTGAAGCATCACCGTAACCAAGATTGACCTCAATGCCTTCAATATCTTTTTTCAGAACAATGTTAACCACACCCGCGATCGCATCAGAACCATAAATAGCCGATGCACCGTCCTTCAGTATGTCGATACGTTCAATAGCTGATACCGGAATATTATTGATATCAACAAAGGAATTAGTGATACCTTCGGCAAAAGCACTCGCCGCAACACGACGACCGTTAATTAACACTAAGGTCGCGTCTGGGCCTAAACCACGTAGACTGATAGATGCGCCGCCGTTGGCGGTTGAATCTTGGCTGTTTCCTCGGGTAGAAAACGCGCCAGCACCATTGGCAGGCATGCGTTCAAGTAATTGCTGCAGGTTATCAAATCCCATATTGGCAATATCGTCTTTACTGATCGATTGAATAGGGGAAGGGCCTTCAATATCGGTACGTTTAATACGGGAACCCGTTACTTCAATACGTTCAACTTTTTCTGCACCTTTATCGGCAGCATGGGCCACTGTTGGCGCACATGCCATAGCAATTGCGATTGCACAAGCACTGGGTAGAATCTGAGGTCTGTTCATACATTTCCCTTGTTTTATTTATCTCATTAAAATTATTTTAACAATAAGAAAACCCTAAATTAACAATAAACAAGGTAATGAGTTACAAACCAAAGTCAATGGCAGAGATATAAAAAGTTAAACTTTTGTTACATTTGAGGCGGTGTATTTTCCTCATACGAGAATCAAAGAAGGTCTAGGCACTAAAGATTCAACCTACAAGACAAGTCGCAGTATTTGAATATCAGAATTAAAGGAAGAAATATGGAAGACAAGATTATTTATCAAGCAGAGTTTGAACCCCATTTAGGTTGGTATTGGTTGCTTTCAGGGGCCGCCTATTTCAGCCTGAGCATAATAGGTATTCCCTTGTTATTACTTTGGTTTCCAATAGGGCTGTGGGGGACTCGCCGCTATATTAACAACATGAGTGCGCAGCTCACCAGCAATAAACTTATTGTCAGGAGGGGCATATTAACTCGTACTGAAAACACAGTGCCTTTGGACAAAATTACCGATATGGCATTGATCCAAGGCCCAATTATGCGCCTATTTGGTCTGCATAAACTCACGGTAGAAACCGCAGGGCAATCGGGCGCAGGCGCATTGATAAGCTTAGTCGGCATAGTCGATGCGCCTCAATTTAGAACCCGCGTATTAGAACAAAAAGAACGGCTTACCCAACCCTTGCACCCAACAATCCCATCGGCACAGCCAGATAATACGCTGTTACAAATCGTAGCCGAAATGGCTGCAAGCTTAAAACGCATTGAAACTTTACTCAGCCAAAAATTAAACGGATAAATTGAATAAAACAACTTTTAGTTCAATCACTTTACCTTTAATGTTGAGCCACTCACTTAGCGTTAGCGCAGCCTTAGCATGAGGGAGTGTTCGATTCCCCAGATTAATTTTCAACAGGCATTTTTAATAACGACATGACAGAATCTTCAGTAACTTCTCCTTCATCCTCTTGGATGACACACCTAACTCTCGGCATTAAAGCCATGGGCCCAGGTGTTCTTATGGCCGCAGCGGCGATTGGCGCATCCCATTTAGTCGCCTCGACTCGGGCGGGCGCCGAATTTGGTTGGCAACTGGCTTGGGTTATTCTTGGGGTGAATTTACTTAAGTATCCCTTCTTTGCAGCTGGCGCACGCTACACAGCTGCCACAGGGGAGAGTCTACTGCACGGCTACCAAAAACAGGGCCGAGGTTACTTACTGCTGTTTACTGGGCTCAATGTGATCGCCGCCATTGCCAGTACAGCAGGGGTGTGCATGTTAACCGCCGCTATGTTGACCCAATTTATTCCGCTCCCCATCGATTGGTTAGCCCTACTGGTATTGCTGAGTTCATTGGCTTTACTGATTTTAGGCCATTATCAACTGCTTGATAGACTCACTAAGATCATCATGTTCGCCCTAACCTTAACCACCTTAATTGCCGTGGCCTTGGCTTGGGATCACGCTCAACCATTAGCGAGCAATTTTGTCTCTCCTTCACCTTGGCAATGGGCCCATGTGGGATTTTTGGTCGCCATGATGGGTTGGATGCCAGCACCGATTGAAGTCAGCGCTTGGAATTCTCTCTGGTTGCTCGAAAAACAAAAAAGCCAGACGGTCACGAAAGCGCAGGCACTGCTCGACTTTAACTTAGGCTATATCATCACTGCGATCCTCGCGATCGTGTTTTTGTCCTTGGGCGCTTTAGTGATGCACGGCAGTGGCGAACACTTTTCAGATTCCGGCGCACAGTTTGCTAATCAATTGATTAATCTTTACAGCCAAGTGATGGGCGGCGAGAGTCGTTATCTTATTGGTATTGTGGCATTTCTGTGTATTTTCAGCACAACAGTAACAGTGATTGATGGCTATAGCCGTACCTTAGATATGGGCTGGCAGTTACTCACCTCAAAGACCAGTTCAGACAAACGCCTCACAGGGATTATGCTCGCCATCAGTGCCTTTGGCTTATTGCTGATCCTCTTCTTTAAAGGTGCACTCTTACCGTTACTCGAGTTTGTGATGATCTTGGCCTTTATGACCACAGTCATTTTTGCTTGGTTAAATTACCGCTTAATGACCAGCAAACAGCTTCCCGAGACAGACAGATATGGGACTAAGATGAAACTCCTCTCTTGGTTTGGCCTGATTTATCTACTGATTTTCGCGGCACTGTTTATCTATTGGTACAACATCATTAAAGGTTAATTGCCCAGAATGTTTATGCCGGAGCAATAAATGGCCTTAACTAACTGCCATTAAATTCCCGCTGAATTCTGCAATTAAGGTGGTTTGGGTATATAATGCGGGCTCTTAAACCAGACAGCGCAGCCGCGCCAAGAGATGACCATGATTAATAATGATATTTTGCGCCGTTTGCGCTTCGTGTTTGATTTTAGCAATGCAAAAATGATTAAAATTTTTGCTAAAGCTGGAAGAGAAGTGCCTGTCGAAGAGATGATTGATCTTCTACGTAAAGAAGAGGAAGAAGGTTATAAAGCTTGTAACGACACGACCTTATGTCAGTTTTTAGATGGTCTTATCATAGAGAAGCGCGGTCTACGTGAAGGTGCAGAAATTCCAGCGCCCGTTTCACGTTTAAACAACAACCTCATCTTTAAAAAACTGAGAGTTGCCCTCGAAATGCGTGAAGAAGACATAGTAGCAGCTTTGGCTTTAGCCGAAGTGCAAATGTCAAAATCAGAGCTAAGCGCCCTGTTCCGCAATCCAGACCACAAGAATTTTAAAGAGTGTGGCGATCAAATACTGCGTAACTTTATCCGCGGCTTATCACTTAAGTATCGCGGCGTATAACGCTAAACTTATGACATAAAACGCAGCTTAGGCTGCGTTTTTTTATATCCGTTTTTATCTACACCTGAGCTTGTTTGGATATAAACAAGACCTTAACAATTCCATCTCAACAACCTCAGAAATCCTGTTTAAAACAGCTGACTTTTTTACTGCTGCAAAAAAAACCACAAATACCTCGTTCCACGGACAACAAAGATCACATTTCATGATAACCTTACGTGACTTACAGCACGTATTGACCACTTAAACAATAACTCAAAAGGTTACCCATGGACGATAATAAACGCCCCCTCTATCTTCCGTTTGCAGGACCTGCCATTCTTGAAGCCCCACTGATTAACAAGGGCAGTGCATTTTCTGAAGAAGAGCGTATTTTCTTTAACCTCGAAGGCTTAGTCCCCTATGCCATTGAAACGATTGAGGAGCAGGCTTCTCGCGCCTACGATCAATTTAGAAGTTTCAATAACGACTTAGACAAGCATATTTACCTACGTAATATCCAAGACACAAACGAGACCTTATTTTATCGTTTAGTGCAAAATAACATCAGCGAGATGATGCCCATCATCTATACGCCGACGGTAGGTTTAGCTTGTGAACGTTTCTCGAAAAACTATCGCCGCAACCGTGGTTTGTTTATCTCCTATCCGAACAAAGATAGGATCGATGACATCCTCAATAACTCGACTCGTCAAAAAGTTAAAATTATCGTAGTCACTGATGGTGAACGTATTTTAGGTCTTGGCGATCAAGGTATTGGCGGCATGGGGATCCCTATAGGTAAACTGTCACTCTACACTAGCTGTGGCGGTATCAGTCCGGCTTATACTCTGCCTATCACCTTAGACGTAGGCACAGATAATCCGCAGTTGTTAGAAGATCCTATGTATATGGGTTGGCGCCATCCACGCATCGGTGGCGAAGAATATGCCGAGTTTATCGAAGCCTTTATGCAAGCCGTCCACGTGCGTTGGCCAGACACTTTAATTCAGTTCGAAGACTTTGCCCAAAAGAATGCCATGCCGATCCTAGAGCGTTATAAGGATCGCTATTGCTGCTTTAACGATGATATTCAAGGTACTGCTGCGGTTGCCGTTGGTTGCTTGCTCGCCGCGTGTAAGGCTGCGGGCACTGAATTGAATCAACAACGTATCGCCTTCCTCGGTGCTGGTAGTGCCGGTTGCGGTATTGCCGAAGCTATCGTGGCACAAATGGTGTCTGAAGGGATCAGCGACGAGCAAGCTCGCACTCAAGTGTGTATGGTTGACCGTTGGGGCTTATTGCTCGACAACATGCCTAACCTGTTGCCATTCCAGCAAAAATTGGCGCAGAAATGCACCAACATTCAAAATTGGAGCAATTTCAGCGACAATATTTCACTGCTCGATGTGGTTAACAACGCCAAGCCGACAGTGCTGATTGGGGTATCTGGCGTTCCAGGACTCTTCACCGAAGAAATCATCCGTGCTATGCACAGCCATTGTGCTCGCCCGATTATTTTCCCTATGTCGAACCCCACCAGCCGCGTAGAAGCGACACCGAAGGACATTTTGCATTGGACCTCAGGTCAAGCACTCGTCGCTACTGGCAGCCCGTTCGAGCCAGTCGTTGTCGATGGTGAAACCTATGAAATTGCACAGTGCAACAACAGCTTTATCTTCCCAGGTATTGGCTTAGGCGTATTAGCGTCTGGCGCACGCCATGTATCCGATGCCATGCTGATGGCTTCAAGTCGCGCACTTGCCGAATGTTCGCCACTGGCAATCGATGGTACAGGTCCATTGTTACCTAAACTCGAAGATATCCATGCGGTGAGTAAGCATATTGCTTTCGCCGTAGGTAAAGTCGCAGTTGAACAAGGGTTAACGCTGCCAATGAGCGATGAGATCTTACAGCAGTCGATTGAAGGCAATTTCTGGAGTCCAGAATATCGCCGCTACAAACGCACTTCGTTCTAAGCATAGCGTTGCCGCGACCCAAGTCGCAGTAAAGCAGCTTAGTTGAGCGTTTGTGCTAGCCAGCAAAAAGCCCGTTACTTTGCAGTAACGGGCTTTTTCATTTCAGGCACAGTTTTTCATTTCAATAGAACACTAAGGTGCCATCACCTGTTTAAAGCTATTGAGCAAAGCACGATCGGTACGCGCTTTCTTTAACTTACGTAGGCTTTCTTTGAGCGATTCATCGGCTAAGCGCGTAAAAATACCGTTATATTCTTGCTCTTGGATTGCACTATCGGTATCGGCTTGCTCAGAAATTTCTTGGGCGACACGACTCAATTGCAACCAAGCATTCGCGATATAGAAACCGTGGAATGCGGCTTGTTCGATTAGATTACGCGCACTGGCAGGTAAAGATGTCCAAGCTTGGCTAAATTTACCCTCCCTGTCTTCCAACAGTTCGGCACACAAACCTTGGTACGCTGCTAATAAGTCACCCGGTAATTTAGCCATCGGTAACACTTTATTCGCAACATTGTAAGAAATCTGCTCGGCAGTTTCGCGGTAAACAGCTGATAATTCGCTCATAAAAATCTCGATTCGCATCCCAAAAATAGACTTAAAACTGGCCACTCACATATAAACCATAAACGCCGTTACCCGCAATCGGCGTAACTGTAATCCCCTCATAGGGTTGAGTAAAATACCAACCCGCCAGCGCTCCAATCGCCGCGCCAGCTAACACATCCTCGAGGTAATGTTGGTCGCTCGCCACTCGGGTGTAGCCCACATAAGATGCGGCAACATAGGCAGGTAAACCATATTGCCAACCATAGCGCTGCTGAATAAACGTCGCCGCCATAAAGCTGTCTGAGGTATGACCCGATGGAAACGAATCATCGCCACTATCGTCTGGCCTGTCTTTACTCACACCATACTTAAGACCTTCAACAATTAACCGACTCGACACCGCTGCCTGAATTAACTGCCAACTACCATCATAACCCTCTTCATAAAACAAGGTCGCGCCCATCGCAGTAGCGGGTAATAATAAATGCAATACATCGCCAGAGGTTTCTAAATCTGAGCCTGCCCAACTAGTGCCACTCATCATGAATAATGCAGCACAGAGTAATTTCTTCAAGGGTGATTCCTTTGTGGGATAATAACCAAGGCGGAGTTTATACCTTGATCATTAACCGAATGCAAAATTGCTATACATCTATATTAAAAATGAACAAACAAGTTATGCTAAGCTAATAATTAGCTATTGATTTTAATGCGAACAGGAATCTTTTTTGCTACATCAACTTAGGTATTTATCATTCTCCTTATTGCTGCTTCTACTGCCGCTTAGCAACGCTATGGCAGAAGAAAAAACTCAGGTTGATAAAATATTTGCAAGATTTGAAAGCGGCGTCCCTATGACCCGTGAAGAAATCGAAAGCAATCTAGTGTTATTAAGCAAACTAATTTCGACTGACGATGTCACCCGTCATGAAAAGCTGCAACTGCTTAAATGCTGGGATCAGAATACAGAAAACGACACAGCTATTGCACTGGCACTTAAAAATACTAACCAAGCACTGAGCAATATTCCGCCAACCGCCTCCCCCCATTTCATTACCGACCTCACGCTCTGCCGCTCTTGGTTTCTGCAATTAAGTGGTGATATGGATGGCGCGATGGAAGGCTATAATCTCAGTGTTAAACGTGCCTATGAGCATGAAGACCTTAAGCTAATCGCCGACTCGCGCAGCATTCGCGGCGCACTTTACTCTTATATTGGCGATTTTTCTGCGGCATTAGACGATCTCGTCACTGCGCAAGATCTCTATGAATCACTCAATTTAAGCGGTTGGGCTAACATTAACCTTGCCGATGTTGCTACCAGTTTTAGACGTTATGGTGATCCCCAAAGTGCAATCCGCTATTACACCAAACTCAAAGCTCTCTATCTAAAAAACAATAACCAAGAACAGGCAATGTATGTCAACTCGGACATTGGCCTTGCCTTAGATGAACTCGGTGAACATCAACAGGCCGTAGATAATTTCTTAGTAAGTTATCAATACTTCAAGGAACATCAGCAGGAAAAAGTGGCAGCAACTATGGCAACGAATATTGCCTACAGCTTAATCAAACTCAATCGTCTAAACGAAGCCGAAAAGTATTTAATCGAAGCCGATACTGTTATTAATGAAAAAGATCTGACCGATTACAGCTTCATGAAGCTTTTTATGGCCGAGATAAAGTTTCAACAAGCTCGCTATAAAGAGGCGCTTACCGAACTTGAGCAAGGGGAAAAAGCCTTTCGCACTCTGCAGAATAATCGGGGACTCACTCAACTGCTGCAGCTTAAAAGTAACATATATGTGGCGATGAATGATTTATCTGCCGCCTACGGAGCGCTGCAAGAATTTGTTACCCTAACAAAAAAAGTCGATGGCAATTCTCTCTCCCATCATACGACAGAATTAAAGGTCAAGTTTGATACCAGTCGGATTGAATCTGAAAATCAACGCTTGATTGAAAACCAAAACCTTAAAGAACAAGAGCTCGCGCTACTCGAAAAGAACAAATCACTGCAACACATTATCCTATTACTAGCGGGCTTTATCCTGACGATAGTTTCTATATTCGCTTATAAACAAGTACATAGAAATCGCCAACTGCAAGTTATTGCCCTCACTGATTATCTTACCAAACTCCCTAATCGTCGGCATATTTATGCCCAAGCCGCGAAATATTTTCAGCAAGCCTTAAAACATCAAAGCCCTTTTTCAGTGATTATTTTTGATGCTGATCACTTCAAAAAAATCAACGATAACTTCGGCCATGAATTAGGCGATCGCGCCCTTATGACCATTGCAAATGCAGGCCGAGCCTTATCAGGTAATAAAGACCTCGTTGGCCGCATCGGTGGTGAAGAGTTTTTAATCCTATTGCCTAACACTGATGCCACACGTGCGTTAGCGCTGGCGCATCAATTGCAGAACCATATTAGCCGCCTTAGCGCACAGAATTTACCAGCAGAACTCAAATTGACCGTTAGCGCTGGTGTCGCCACTTTAGAACCACAAAATAATACGGAAGATGCATATCAAGATAAAGATTTTGCCACCTTGCTAAAGCGGGCCGACAATGCTCTTTATGAGGCTAAAAATGCGGGCAGAAATTGTGTGAAATCAGCCAAGAATGAGGCTTTAAGAGAGAATTAAACGGCCTTATGCCAAAACACTTGATGTTGTAATGGCGGTGGCAAAGTGCCAAACCATGTCTGATACAAACGACTAAATTCACCTGAGTCTTTCATTTTCTCAAGCTCTGTTTGCCAACTGATAACGGTTGCCGCCGACGTCCCTTTAGAAAAAGCTAAATAGAGATTAATCTCCGATACTACAAACACTTGGCGGATATCTGTCTCACTCGCGCCTACTTCTTCGAGTATCTGCTTTACCGCAAGATCCGCTTGGCACCAAAAACGAATTCGAGAAAACAGCAACTGTTTCGCCGATTGCTGCGGAAAACTCGCCACCAGCAAATTATCCACGCCCGCTTGTTGTAGCAACTGCGCACCCGCCGATTCCCGATAAACCCCCACAATATCTGTCGATTGAAGTTCAGCAAGTTGATCGAGAGCGATAGGATCTGCCGCCCTTGCGTACAATGCAATTTTGCTGGTTGCAATAGGACCGATAAAATCAAACTGGTCAGCTCGCTCATCATTAATTGACGTAGCAAAAAGTAAAACGTTCGCAGAGGTATTGGCAATCGAATACGCCCGAGCCCAAGGTAACACATCGATTTTTTCACTCTGACCCAGTCTTGATTGCAAGGTATTGACTAAGTCCACCGCAAAACCTTGCGGCACACCATTTTGCTCGTAACTCATGGGAGGCCAAGCTTCGGTCACTAATTTCAACTTCTCAGGCGCCGCAAAAACAAGATTAGGCATCAGACCTAATAAGCTCATCGCAAGAAAACACGCCCTAAGGGGAAACGCACTCAGCATACGAATACCAAACGATAAACATTAGACCTAATCATAGACTCAATCCCAACAGCAAATAAACAAATACCCCAAAGAAAATATCGCCTCACACCCCCTTCTGAGTAAACTCGTCCTCAATAAGTGAAAACTGCTATCATATTGCCACCTAGCCAAGAGCCTCGCTGCCATCAATTCATGTCAACTTTAGCCAATCAAACCCCAAGCCAATCCTATGCCAGCATGCTGTCGCGGCTCGCTCTGCAAATTAAAACGTGGGGAAAAGCACTCGGATTTGCGCAGGTTGGTATTTGCGATACGGATTTAACCGCTGAAGAAGCCAAACTCCAAGCATGGCTAGACAAAGGTTTTCATGGCGAAATGGCCTATATGGCCACCCATGGAATGATGCGCGCTCGCCCGCAAGAACTGCATCCGGGCACAGTGCGGGTGATCTCCGTACGGATGGACTATTTGCCACCCGAAGCTGGCTTTGCTACGAATCTCACCGATCCCAACTTAGGTTATATTTCCCGTTATGCAGGAGGTCGCGACTATCACAAGTTGATCCGCGCTCGACTTAAAAAGCTGGGAGATCAAATCAGTGCAGAGTTAGTTGCTCTCGGTTTCGATGCTGCTGACTTTCGCCCCTTTGTTGACTCAGCCCCTGTACTTGAGCGCCCCCTAGCCGAAAAAGCCGGTATAGGCTGGACAGGTAAACACTCACTCATACTCAACCATGAGGCTGGCAGTTGGTTCTTTTTAGGTGAGCTACTGATCAATTTGCCTCTACCAGTGGATATTCCCATTCAAGAAGGCTGTAACACTTGTGTCGCCTGCATCACCTCCTGCCCAACGGGTGCAATCGTAGAACCTTATGTGGTCGATGGCAGACGCTGTATTTCCTATCTCACCATTGAACTGCAGGGCGCTATTCCCGAAGAATTTAGGCCACTCATGGGCAATCGCATCTATGGCTGCGATGATTGCCAACTCGCGTGTCCCATCAATCGCCAAGCGCCGCTGACTGAAGAAACTGACTTTCATATTCGTCCGCAGTTAAAGCAACCAGACCTTCTCAGCCTTTTTGCTTGGAGCGAGGCCGAGTTCCTTAAACAAACTGAAGGCAGCGCCATTCGCCGCATTGGACATAAACGTTGGCTACGTAATATTGCAGTAGCACTGGGTAACGCTCCCGCAAGCCCAAGGATTATTGCCGCACTTAACGCCCGCAATCACAGCGAAGATATCGATGAGATAGTGCGTGAGCATATTGAATGGGCGCTTAATGCCCAGCAATCGCGCCTTGCTGAAAGCGCAGCAACTGAACAACAAAAAGCCCGCCGCAAAACCGAGCGCATGGTGCGCATTATCGAAAAAGGCTTACCGCGAGATGCTTAAGTCAATCGGCAAGCAATAAACAACAACGGATGCATAAGCATCCGCTGTTACTAACTCAATAAACTCAGTAAAAAAATATTTCACTCAAGCATAATATTAACCAAGGCGGCGACGTAGTTCTCGCGTGGCATCGACCATGTTTTTCAGTGCGGGTTCAACTTCATCCCAAGTACGGGTTTTTAGGCCGCAATCTGGATTGACCCACAGCTGACGTACGGGCACTTTTTGCGCCGCTTTCTCGATTAAGTGCACCATGGCCTCCACACTTGGGGTGTTTGGTGAGTGAATGTCATACACACCGGGGCCGATTTCATTGGGATATTCAAAATCTTCGAAGGCATTGAGTAACTCCATCCGTGAACGCGAAGTCTCGATAGTAATCACATCGGCATCCATGGCGGCAATCGCGGCAATCGTGTCGTTAAACTCGCTGTAACACATGTGGGTGTGGATTTGAGTCTCATCAGTCACGCCAGCAGCGCTGAGTTTAAAGGCATTGACCGCCCAATCTAAATAGGCTTGCCACTCACTTTGTTTCAATGGCAGACCTTCACGGAAGGCGGGCTCATCGATTTGTATAATGCCAATACCTGCATTTTGTAAGTCCACCACTTCATCACGAATCGCCAGCGCCAGCTGAGTCGCAATCACATCGCGGCCGATATCTTCACGGGCGAATGACCAATGCAGAATCGTCACCGGGCCAGTCAGCATGCCTTTTACAGGCTTGTCGGTGAGACTTTGGGCAAACTCGGCCCAATCAACCGTCATCGCCTTTGGACGGCTAACATCACCATAGACCAACGGCGGCTTAACACAGCGTGAACCATAACTTTGCACCCAACCATTTTTGGTAAAGCCAACGCCCGCAAGCTGCTCACCAAAGTATTCCACCATATCGTTGCGCTCGGCCTCACCATGAACCAACACATCGATACCGAGTTTAAGCTGGCGGTCGATAGTATCGCGGGTGACTTGCTGCAATTGCTCTGTATATTGTGCATCACTCAGATCGCCCTTGCGCCAACGACTGCGTAGTCCACGGATTGCTGGTGTTTGTGGGAAGGAGCCAATGGTGGTGGTCGGCAACAGAGGTAAACGGTATTTCTGCTGCTGCACTGCTTGGCGTACGCTGAAATCACTGACGCGCTCATAATCGGCAGATGTCAACGCGGCAACGCGGGCAATCACTTGACTGTCGGCGGCCTGCGCTTTCGCCTCACGGCGCGCCAAACAGGTTTGCACAATCTCTTTTGCCGCGACCGATTCAGGTGCCAGTAGCAATTGGCGCACATTGGCCAGTTCGAGTAATTTCTGCTTCGCAAACGCGAGTTGTTGACGCAGCGCGGGCTCAAGCGTGGCTTCCACCTCTAAATCCACAGGGCTGTGCAGGAGTGAGCAAGAAGTACCGATCCACAAGCGATCTCCGAGATCACGGGCCACCGCGCCTATGCGTTCGGCAATCAAATCCGCCTCTGCCGCCCACACGTTGCGACCATTGACCACACCCGCCGACAGAATTTGATCTTGACCAAGCGCATTGGCAAAGACTGCCAATTGATCCGGCGCTGTGACTAAATCGACATGCAACCCCGCAACAGGCAAAGCCGATACCAGCGCTTGATGGTGTGCGATACCGCCGTAATAACTGGTAAGAAGGATCTTCACCTTCGTAATGCTGAGGGCTTGATACGCCTCAGTGATCGCCGCTTGCCATTCGCCATCCAATTCCAATGCGAGAATGGGCTCATCGAGCTGTACCCATTGCACTCCCTGAGCAGCAAAACGCGCCAAAATGTCAGCATAAGCAGTTAATAAATTGGGTAATAAACTTAACTTATCAAACTCTTGGCCCACGGTTTTAGCTAGGTACAAGTAGCTAACAGGGCCGAGTAGCACAGGTTTTGCTTTATAACCTAAGGACTGCGCTTCGCTGACTTCATCGAAAAATTGCTCATAGGCAATCGAAAACACTTGGTTTTGGCTGAGCTCAGGTACCAGATAGTGATAGTTAGTATTGAAATACTTGGTCATTTCAGAGGCTGGCGCATCTTGGCCCGTTGGCGCTCTGCCGCGGGCAACACGGAATAAAGTATCGAGATCGATTGCCCCTTCACCACGATGACGCTCAGGAATGGCATTTAAAGTCGCGCTTAAGGTCAGCACTTGATCATAAAAGGCAAAATCACCTACGGGAACTTGCTCAATGCCCGCAGCAGCTTGCCACTGCCAATGGGTGTGGCGAAGTTCACTCGCCACTTCACGTAATTGTGCCTGAGTGCTCTCACCACGCCAGTATTTTTCTAAGGCAAATTTCAATTCACGACGACGCCCAATACGGGGAAACCCAAGACTATTTAATTGCATACTCTATCTTCCTTTATTTGAGATAAGCCATATTCGGCACTTGCACCCACCAGATTGTTTTCTCTTGGCACTTTTCAGCATTTCAGCCTTGATAAATAACAATGGGCGTCTGGACGTCTAGAAGTTTATTGTGTTAGTCTCTATTCCAGCAACCGAATTGATTTCAAGCACAACATGAGCGAAATTCACTTGGAGTGAACATGATCGAACTAAGACACCTGCGAACCTTAATGGCCCTGAAAGAAAGCGGCAGTTTGGCGGGCGCAGCCAAAAAACGTTTTGTCACTCAATCCGCCCTCTCCCACCAGATTAAGGAGCTGGAGCAAAGGATTAACTCGCCCATTTTTGTGCGTAAGAGTAAGCCACTGTCATTCACCCAAGAAGGTGCACGCCTGCTGCATCTGGCCGAAGAAATTTTGCCTAAGGTGTTAGAAACCGAGACAGATTTGAAGAATGGGCTGGAAACCGAAACCAATCAGTTGCGTGTCGGCATTGAGTGCCATAGCTGTTTTCGCTGGTTAATGCCTGTAATGGAGCAATTTAGGCAAGATCATCCGGCAGCCGAGTTAGACTTGTCGAGCCGTCACCTATTCGACTCGCTCAATGCCTTAGAAATGAGTGAACTGGATATTGTATTAACCTCAGATCCTGTGCCTGGGCATTCACTCGCCTACCAGCATTTGTTTGATTTTGAAGTGAAGTTAGTGGTTGCTAAGGATCATCCTTTAGCGAAAGAAGCCTATGTCACCCCTAAGCAATTAGCACACTTGCCTATTATCAGTTATCCAGTGCCGTTGACACGTTTAGATATTTATCGCCACTTTTTAGAACCTGCGGGCATAGAGGCGGGCGAGCAAAAAACCTGTGATTTAACCATGATGTTATTGCAACGCATCGCCTGTAAAGACGGCATAGCCGCACTGCCAAGCTGGTCGATTAATGAAGGACATGGACTGAGTCTCGCTACGGTAAAACTCGGCCAAGAAGGTCTGAAACGACCGCTATTTGGTGCCTATCGCCGCCACAGTGCTAACTCTGCATTGATCCAAAATTGGTTACAACTGGTAGCGAGGGAAGGTTTATCCCGCCAGCAGAAGACGAATTAATGCGGGTGACATAGAGTAAAAAGCCTGCGAATGCAGGCTTGTTTATTGAGTCAAATGACTATTTCATAGCATCAACAAATTACAGCGGATTCATCAACAATCCACGCATAGACAAGACTCGGCGCAGTATCAACCCTGATGAATT
Organism: Shewanella sp. M-Br; assembly: GCF_036245925.1. Lineage (NCBI taxonomy): Bacteria > Pseudomonadati > Pseudomonadota > Gammaproteobacteria > Alteromonadales > Shewanellaceae > Shewanella > Shewanella sp. M-Br. The sequence goes on along the minus strand of NZ_BJBV01000003.1, from coordinate 61,835 downwards.
AGGATTACGGGTCTGACGCAAATTATGGGCGATCATAAACTCTTGACGCAGATCCTGATCGAGATCTAACGCCTCGAACGCTTCGATGGTTAAGGTCTGTTGTTGATTATCAATCAATGACTTAATCACACTTAAAGGAAATGACTGTTCGGCATTAGCATTTAAATAGGCAAATGCGGTCAGTGCGATAATTTGGCCGAACACACTGAACAGAGCTAAGGTTTGTACTTCGTCAGCATCAACCTCCACACCTTCCATATCCGCTAAGCTATCTACCGCATCCGTTGCAATATCTTCAGTCAGCTTCCAATAACCTTGGACCAACTTTTTATAGGGCTGTGGCAGTTCATCGAGGCGTTCTTTTAAATAGAACGTAAAGGCGTAGCGATAGATATTAACTTGACCTAAGCGGATCAAAGCTTCTTTCAACGAGCGAGTTTTGTGATTTTCCACTACAGCAGCCTGTGCGGAATTACTGCGCATAAGCATGTGCGCTGCCAATGCGGGATCGCTCGAGATAATGTCAATCACATTACGAATGTCGCCTTCAGCAAGAATCGCTTTTTTGAGTGGAATTAGAATTCCTCGGCGGCCAATCACTTGCTCTTCGTTCGCTATGATAGCTCTAACTTGAGTAAAAACCTGTTGCTCAAGATCAGTCATAAGACACTTTACACCTGTTTATTAACAATAAGATGATTCGGTTACAGCTCACATCATACCTAAAATACTAAGAATTTCAGCCATAAACAGCAGAGTAAAATATAAATTACTCCTATTTAGTAATGACTGCCCGCTAACACTATAGATAACGACAATTAAACCACTCTACTAAAACGATATTCAAGACTATACCTATTTTAAGATTTATTCTTTGAACTCAGCGTAAAAAATAAAAAGCCAGACTGAGTCTGGCTTTGTTATTAAATAGCTCATTAATATTTAGAAGCGGTAGCCCACAGTGAAACGAATATCACGGCCTCGACCAGAATAGTAACTATCCCCCCAATCGCCACCGTAATAACCAGCACTGACATAATCTTTATCGAATACATTATCGATACGCAGACTGGCAAGCCAAGCATCACGATTATAATTCAAGGCTAAATTACCAAGCACGTAACTTGCTAGCTTATCACCTTGATTAGCGTTATCGCCTTCGATAAAACGATCACCCGTGTAGATAGCTTCGGCAAATACTTGGAAATGCTCAGCAAAATCCATGCTGACATAACCGCGTCCCGTGTGTTTTGCCACCCAAGACAGCTCTTTGCCATCGTTAGCACCATCGGTAAATTCGGCGTTGGTATAGTTATATTCCAGCCCTAGCTGCAGCGCTTTAGTGATCTGCCAATCCCAATCGGCACCCGCGCCATAACGACGAGATGCGTCAGCATTGACGTTTGCACCGTTGAAATTTCCACCTATGGGTTTAACTGCACTCGAGTCATAAACAATTTCATCCTCTAAATCGAGACGATATAGGCTGACTCGTAGGGTTTGACTAGCGACAGCCCAATCCCAACCCGCCTCATAAGAACGGCCTGTTTGCGGCTTTAAGCCAAATACGCCCGGCGATGTATAAGCTTGCTCATCCACTTTAGCAAAACGGAAGTTATCATCAGCGCGCACATAGAGTCTGTGCTCCGCAGTTGGTCGGTAATTTAAACCCAGTTCGAATGCATGGGCATTTTCATCTAAATCCATGCCATTAGGATAGACATTGCCATCGACTAACTCGTCGGTCACCCGCGCATAACGGCCACCCACAACGTAACTTAAAGTATGGCTTAAAGGCACTGTAGCTTGTAGATAGGCGCTTTGCATTTGCTGCACATTACTGCGCGCCATAGTGTCAAAATCAGCCTTGCCACGGCTGATGTCTAAACCTGTGACTAGGTTTAGCTCGCCTTGACGCGTACTGTAATTCGCTAACGCTTTAGGGCTAAACATTAACAGTGAGCGTGTGTTATGGCTGTTCGCCCCCCAATTAAGAGAAGACACTAAGGTATCGCTGTAATCTAAATCCGCCGCCAGCGCCCAGTTTTGATTAAGCTGATGCTGGTAACCCGTTCGCGCCGCAGTGGTCATCTCGTGGGCATACTCTACCTTATTTGATGAAGCACGGGGATCGTCTTTAAATTGCTTTTCAGTAAGCGAGCCCGGATTTTCACGATCGTTATCGTAGTAGCTGGTTTCAACAAAGAACGAGTCTGTGGCTGTTTTATATTGAATGCGGCCAAGAATAGAGCCGGTTTCATTGGCATTATGCTGGCGATAGTTGTCACCTTGGTTGTAACTACCTGTGAAAAAGTAACGCCAATCTTTGTTGATCGCGCCAGACACATCACCACGACCTTCATAGGTATCAAAACTGCCGCCGGATAACTGCACGCTGCCGCCAGTATTTTCAGGGGACTTAGTGACAATATTAATCACCCCGCCCACGGCTTGATCGCCATAAAGTACACCTGCACTACCCGATAAAATTTCAATACGATCCACTTGATTAAGCGGAATGGCATTAAGGCTAGGCGCTGCGATATCGATATTATTGAGACGACGACCATCAAGTAAAATCAGCGTGTTATTAACGGCAGTGCTGGCGCTAAAACCACGCATTGCAAAGCTAGTTCCAATATTGTTATCCGAAATTTGAATACCGCTTTGACCGCGTAAGACGTCGGTCAAATTAGTCGCGCCACTCATTTCAATAGCCGCAGCATCAATCACATTCACATTGGCGGCAATATTTAACGGGGTCTTATCAGAGCGGCCGATCACGACAAGATGCTCGTCGACTTTAGCTGTGCTGGTATCGTCAGCCGCCACAGCGGGCGCGATAATTGAAAAACTGCAAAGGCTGCCGATCAGCAGCGCGATTTTTGTTGGATTTGTTCCCATTTTACCTTTAACTCCTGCAAGGAAAACGGGGCATTGACGCCACGATACCGTTAATTCAGTCGTAAATACTGACGGTGATTATCGCATTTTGAGATCTGCCCACCGAAATCTCAAAAACACCTTTAGGGCCGGTCTCCGGACTTAGGCTATGTTAATCCCTTAAAAATTGGATTAACGCGAGACTGACCTTTGACATTCTGACTTTCGGGTTCAGTCTTGAACACACCAATCAAACGCGGTCTTCTCTCACCTTTTACCGTTGCGGGGGCAGTGCCAGAATTTCACTGGCTTCCCGATTATCTCACGACGCTATCATCGCAAGCACCACAGAAGGTTGACTCAAAATTAGGTTCAAAGGGCGTACAACCTGTTAACGCCCAACAAGGCTCAGGGCATATCAGACCTGAGCGCGCGCATTATAGACGTCTATACGGATGAAAGTCCATTAATCTCAAGTTAGCGAGAAAACTCACATGAGCTAGAAAACACCATCCCAGTTTTTTGCCGCAGGTTTTGGTCTGTCTTTGCTCAAAATCGCCTGACGCTGCTCAGGGGTTTCGCATTGGGCAACGGGGGTCAAATCCAGCGGTTTAATCACTAACGAGTCAGCAGGTTGCACTGGCGACTTGTCGAACATTGGCAAATTCATCGACCAAGAGACCAGCTCCCCCTTTTCACTGATGCCGACATACCCCTCATTTCCCCGACCTAACCAAGTCAGGCGAGGAATACGTGCAATCAACTTCTCCACATTTTCACGGTTTGCGCGATAACCAACGGGCACCACTTTGCCATCGGGACGCGTAAACACAAAAGAGGCTGGCCCTTGGGTAATTACGCTGCCTTCCTGCCAATATTTATCAAGAATCTCTTGGGCATAGTGAAAGCCAAACATATAAGCGTAGTCAGTATCGTCGGCCACTATTTGCGGCACGGCCTTATCCCGCAGTAATAAAAAGCCTGAGCCGATACTGATAATCTCCTTTACCCCTGTGATATCGGTTTTTTTAATCCAATCGACACCACAGTTAATCCCATCACCCCAAAAATGTGCATCCCCCGTAGGACTTAAAATCGCAAAGGCACAATTGTTTGCCGTGATACTCGCCACATCCTTTAAGGCGCTGCGAATAGGATAGGTATCACTGCGCCAGCCCCAACTCACCACAGAGCCATCCTTTTTTAAGGCGGCATAGGTGCTTTGAAAATATTCAATCTTTGCCACATCCGTAAGCTGCGGGAGCAACTTTTTCATATTGGTCGACTCTTCAACCTGCCCCCAAATCACTGCGCTACCTTCTTTTTTGAGAGCAACAAAACTGCGTCCCTTAGCAAAGATATCGACTACATCAACTAATTGATCCTGCACATGTAAGCTATTGCCGCCATAGGGGCCATAACCCCAAGTGTGCACCTTGCCGTTAGCATCGAGGGCGGCAATGGCCTCTTGATTAGCGAACAACTTGGTAATATTGGTCATGCGGTTTTGCAGGGCTTTGTCGAGGCTCAATTTCCCTACATTACCCCAGTAAACCACAGTGCCATCTTGACGTAGCGCGGCAAACCCGTCCTTGACTGGGACGATTTGCTTAACTTGCTTAAGCTGCTCCGTCACCTCCCGGCTATCACCGCCAGCATAACTGTCACCCCAAGTGATCACCTCACCGGATTTAGTTAACGCCGCAAAGGCCGAACTGTTGGTGACCACAGTCTCGACTGCGGGTAAATCACAGGGAATATGGCGATACTGTGGACTCGGATTTTCCTTAAGTTGGAGCAATTTGCCGTTATCAAACTGCAGCAATGACTCGTTATTACTTTCCACAACGGCCATAGGCTGAGGATCGCTACAGCCAGAGATCTGCATGGCAACCATGCCCGCGAGTAAAGCCTTAGGCCAAGTGATTCGATAAGTGAGCATTACTTATTTCCTTATATTTGCTTGGAGATGTCATTCAATGTTGTGCAGCGGACAGAGCGAGAATGGATTTACCTAACATCGCCTAATGTCAAAAATGGGCAGAATTCTAGCAGCTTGTTGATAAAAAGACGAAAATGCTCACAGTTTACTCTGCAAGTCCCCTCCTCAAGCTAGCGCCTAACTGATGGCATGCTATTCTAAGCACCCATCACCGCTGTTTAAAGGAGTAACAGTATGACTCGCCCTATTATTCTGGATTGCGATCCCGGCCATGACGACGCTATTGCGCTCATTTTAGCTCTCGCCCATCCAGAGCTGGTTCCACTGGCCGTCACCACCAGCGCCGGTAACCAAACGCCGGATAAAACGCTCAATAATGCCCTGCGGATCTTAACCTTATTAAATCGCAGTGATATTCCTGTCGCTGGCGGTGCAGTCAAGCCATTAGCTCGCGAATTAATCATTGCCGACAATGTCCATGGTGAAACCGGACTCGACGGCCCTGCATTGCCTAATCCAAGTTTTAGTCCTCAAGCCATTACCGCAGTTGAATTAATGGCGCAGCAAATTCGCCAAAGTCATCAGCCAGTAACCTTAATTCCCACAGGACCGCTGACTAACATCGCCCTTTTACTGGCGAGTCATAGCGAGTTACACGATAAAATTGAGCGCATAGTGCTAATGGGCGGCGCAGCTGGTGTCGGTAATTGGACCCCAGCCGCCGAATTTAATATTTTTGTCGACCCCGAAGCCGCCGATATTGTCTTTAAGTCAGGTATTCCCATCACTATGTGTGGGCTCGATGTGACTCATCAGGCGCAAATCATGGATGAAGACATAGAACGCATTCGCGCGATTCAAAATCCAATTGCTCAGTGCGTCGCCGAATTATTGGATTTCTTTATGATTTACCACAGAGATCCTAAATGGGGCTTTATTGGTGCGCCATTGCACGACCCCTGCACTATCGCTTGGTTGCTTAAACCTGAGCTATTTGAGGCGCAAGATTGCTGGGTAAGTATTGAAACCCAAAGTGAGTTGACCTTAGGCATGACAGTGGTCGATCGCTATCAGCTAACAGGTAAAGCCGCCAATGCGACTGTGCTGTTTGGGATCGATAGGCAAGGCTTTGTCGATTTACTGGTAGACAGTTTACGCGTCTATGATGCAACTTATCTCAATCGCAGATAAAAATAACAGTGAGTCTTCTATGAGCCAGATACTCGTTATCGGCAGTGCAAATGCCGACCATGTGATGAAATTTGAGTACCTGCCAGCTGCAGGGCAAACCTTAATGAGCCGAGATTATCGCCTCGAACTGGGCGGTAAGGGGGCCAATCAAGCCGTCGCCTGCGCGCGCTTAGCCAAATCAGGTTCACGCACTGATTTTATCTGCCATCTCGGCCAAGACAGTATCGGCGATGATATGCGTCAAAGCTGGATGAAAGATGGCATCAGTGCGGAAGGGATCCGCCAAATAGCCGGACTGAGCACAGGCACTGCCATGATTTTTATCGGTGATAACGGTGAGAATACGATTGGCGTTGCCGCAGGTGCTAACGCCAGCCTTTCACCTGATGACTTAGAAGCTCATTACGCCCTGTTTGCTAATGCTGAGTACTTGTTAACACAATTGGAAACGCCCGCTGCCACAGTGGCAAAGGCGCTGCAAATAGCCAAGAATCTTGGCGTGACGACTGTACTAAATCCAGCTCCAGCGACGGCACTTGGCCAAGATGTACTCAAGTGGGTAGATATTATTACCCCCAATGAAACCGAAGCAGAAGCCTTAACGGGAGTTGAGATCAACCATATTGATGATGCACACATGGCAGCGCAACTTCTCCACCAGCAGGGAGTAAAGATTGTGGTCATTACCTTAGGTAGCCGTGGCGCATTTATCAGCAGCCCAGGTTTTAATGGGCTAATACCTGCGTTTGAAGTGCAGGCCATAGACACAGTCGCCGCAGGGGATACCTTCAATGGCGCCTTAGTTGTGGGCTTAAGCGAGGGCATGTCGATTGCTGCAGCCGTTGGATTTGCCAATGCAGCCAGTGCCATTACTGTCACTCGCCCAGGCGCACAACGTGCGATTCCCTATCGACAGGAGCTTTCGTACTAAAAACGTAAGACGTTCTGAAATAGACGCCCTGCGTTAGAACAAAAAATTATAATTTATAAATCAAACACATAAATAATAGCTCCTGAGTACTTAGTTCACTAAAGCTAAGTACTCACCTATGTTTACCGCTAACAATTTTGCCGCCAATAACGATGCAAGCTTTCAACCTAAAGTTGCATATACATAATTTACACGCTGATTTCATTCCCATTTAATGAAGATTGCTTATGCTGGCAGGTGCATGTCCGAGTCAAAACGGCTCGGCTACCCTTGTTCAAATAAGGAAGTACCAGATGAAAGCAAAAAGCACAGCTTTACGTAACGTGACCAGCACTAGCCTAATCGGCCTAGGATTATTATTCGCTAGCCAAGCGAGTGCCAACGAATGTGAACTGAAAATTGCCGCCACTGATGCAATGCAATTTGACACTAAAGAGCTGTCTGTACCTGCAAGCTGTAAAGAAGTGACCTTAACCTTAACCCACTCAGGCACCTTGCCAAAAGCAGCAATGGGCCATAACTGGGTATTAACTAAGGCTGCCGATATGTCAGCCGTAGCGACCGAAGGTATGAGCGCCGGTCCTGATGCAGCCTATGTCAAAGCCGGTGATACGCGCGTTATCGCACACACAGATTTAGTGGGCGGTGGCGAATCAACGTCGATCACCTTTAGCACTGCCGGTATGAGCGCCACCGAAGCCTACCAATTCTTCTGCAGCTTCCCAGGTCACTGGGCGATTATGCAAGGCAGTTTCAAGTTAAAAGCTTAAAGGAATGGCTTAGCCTCACCTTAAGTTAGTCAATAAAAAAGCGGATCTTAGGATCCGCTTTTACATTTCAGCCATTGCACTAATCCATCATGGTCTTGGTTGGATGACTAATGGCGCAAAGCTCGTCATCGCATTGCCGTTAGCGCCGTTCAAGTTAGGATATTCAACCCCTTCCTGTAAGGTGTAATACACGTCGACAAAGTCATCGTCATTAGTGAACCAAGCATCCGGCATCACACTTAAAATACCATTGGTGATTTGCGGGATCAGCGCATAACCCTGAGCTTCAGGATCGGGGATCGACTTTAAGATCTGCTCCGCCGCTTCCAACAGCTTAGTGGCCAACACTTTATAGTTAGTACCATCGTCATGCTCCATTAAGATCATGTCCGCAGCCGCCCAACGATAACGCTCCCAATGTATGATGATTTGATTCGGATAATAGGTCGTATCCGCATAATCTAAATAGGGCATTTCGACGATATCAAGCACAGGCTCTTCACGGCTTGGATCAACCCCAGTCACTATGCCGTAAATTTCGGCACGACCAGAAATCCACGGCTCATGGTCATCCTTCAAGGATATTTGTTTGATCACTGTGGTTGAAATCGGCTTATCTGCCACCGCCTGTGTTTGTGCACGGCTCAGTAGCGCGCCCTCTTTTTTCGCCGATTGTGCTTCGGCAAATGTCGCCCGCATCACCTCTAAGCCAGCCACAAAGGCTTTTTTACTATCGATACCGACCACAAACACCGGCTGCTGCGGTAGGTTATACACGTCTAATTGATGCACTTGCCCATGAATATCAAAGGCTTCAATATAATCCCACTGACTCTCGTCACCATCGGGCTCATAGGCAAATAAAGGAGACTCACCTTGCTGCCATGAGGTCAGCATGGCTTCATCCGCTAGACGCACTTGCACCAGAGAATCCGCTTTGGCACTTAAGCCCTTCACTCGGCGAATTGATGCATCGGCTTTGGTGATCACATTATCATTGAGCCTATGTTGGGACAGAATCTCATCGGCATTTACTGCCAACTGATACTGGTTTATTTCAGTCTGTAAGATAGGTGCGAGCTGCGCATATTGATGGCTTAAATCTAACGCCAATGCCCGTTTAGTATTGGTTAACTGCGCTTGTGCATCCAAAGTCGAATCCTTTAGCGACGCTTGTAGTAAGCGTAACGCATCTCCATCTAAGGCTTGGCCATAACTCAGGGTTGCCGAAGCTGACAAACACAGCAATAAACTGGATTGAAGTAGTTTCATAGGAGTTCCCTTACCTTGATAAAGTTAAACGTGCGTTCGAATTACTTACATATGAGCACAGAGCAGCATCTAAGTAAATCAAATGATAATAGTTATCGTTAATTATTAATGGTATAGGGTACGTAATTCCGGCTAAATACGATAAAAACAAGCTAATGACAGCATCAACAGATCAGTCCAGCCGAACAGAGTGTATGAAGATAAACGAGGAAATAGGATGAAATGAATTAATATGCACAGTTTCGCGAGCGACAAAAACACAAAAGGCAGATCTTAAGATCTGCCTTTTGCTGTTCATCGCCAGAGTGACGTTTCAGAACGCTTTGAACGCTCCCTTACGATCACACTGGCTTGATAAGACAAGGTTAAACGAATGAGTGTTACTCTTCGTCGAAATCATCTTCATCAAGATCTTCGGCATCAGTAGCCGCTTCAGCCGCTAATGCTGCGGCTAATTTTGCTTTAGCTTGTTTCTCTGAGCGACGTTTATTGCGCTCAGTTAACGTGCCTAAAAACACTTGTAATTCAGTTAAGCCCCAAGCTTGCGCTTCGGCTTCAGTCGCAAAACCATCATGGCTCTTAGACACAACTGTTTTAGTTGATGTCATGCGACGAGTGATTTCAGTTTTCCAACCGTTGTCGCCCTGTGTCACGCGAAAATCGTATTTTTTGCCCTTGCTCATTCTGCTCTATTTCCTAAATGATGCTTGTCACGTTTGTCTTATCAAGCGAACCAAACGCTCATCATAAAACAAAAGGAGCGCAGTGTACTTGATTTCGGCCCAGAAAGATCGCCCAGATGAAAATATTCATGCCAGTTTCATCGACTCGCTCAGTGGAGTCAATGCTCACATCTAAAGCAACACTGTGCATATATCCCGACCATCCTCTGTCGAAGGCAGTTTATCGCAAGCTAGCGTGCCTTAGATAATCGTCGTGCAAACGGTATATATTCTTGTTTATGTCATACAAATAGGCTTTTTCAGTCACATTAACACTTTAGAGTTTCTGATTAATATTAATTATTTACATCATTACTCATAGGTAAATCTGATGAAACTACACCCTATTTCGTCGCTCTCACTCGGCCTGTTAATTGCCACGAGCGCTTTATTAGCCGGTTGCAATAATGACGATGATAACGCCGCTATCACGCCACCCACCAGCAAACCCGTTCCTGCTCAAGTGGGAGAAAGACCTTTATTCCTCGTACGTCAAATGCAAGACAGCACACTTAAAACCCGCTTAGAACAATGCACCACTGACAGTTTTTATCGCAGCGAATTTTCTATCGGTCACCGTGGCGCGCCAATGAAATTCCCTGAGCATACAAAGGAATCCTACCAAGCGGCTATCGATTCGGGCGCAGGCATAGTTGAGTGTGATGTCACCTTCACCGCCGATAAAGCTTTAGTTTGCCGCCACTCACAGTGCGATCTTGCCAGCACGACCAACATTTTAGCCATACCCGAACTTGCCAATAAATGTTCGATCCCATTCATTCCTGCCGATCCCGCCAATGGCGTCAGCGCATCGGCAACCTGTTGCACTAGCGATATTACCCTAGCCGAATTTAAAACTCTCAAGGGTAAGATGGAAGGCAACAATCCAAAAGCGACCACTGCGGCCGAATTCATCAATGGCACCCCAAGCTGGCGCACCGATCTTTATGCTGGCAATGGCACCTTGATGACCCACGCTGAAAGTATTGAAATGTTTAAAAAAGCCGGCGTGAAAATGACGCCAGAGCTCAAAGCGGCGAGCGTATCTATGCCCTTCGATGGTTTTACTCAGCAGGATTACGCGCAAAAAATGTTAGATGAATACACGGCGGCGGGCGTCGATGTTTCGCAAGTATTCCCCCAGTCATTTATTTTGGATGACATCAAATATTGGGTCGCCAACGCACCTGAATTTGCGAAGCAAGCCGTGTTTCTCGATGACAGATACGATTATAACAGCGCCTTTGATCCGCAGAACTCAGCCACTTGGTCACCATCAATGGCGGATTTAAAGACCCAAGGCGTCGAAATTATTGCGCCGCCACTCTGGGTATTAGTCGCCTTAGATGCGGATAAGAAAATCATTCCTTCGGAATACGCTAAGGCCGCTAAAGGCGCAGGGCTTAAGATCATCACTTGGTCGCTAGAACGTTCTGGTTTATTAAAAAATGGCGGCGGCTTTTACTATCAAAGCATTACCGAAGCGATAGATAACGAAGGCGATACCTTTGAATTACTTAATGTACTGGCGAAAGATGTCGGCGTGATTGGAGTGTTCTCCGACTGGCCCGCTACTGTGACTTACTATGCTAACTGTATGGATTTATAAGTCATCGATATAGAAAACAAAAAATGCGTTAACGATTAATCGTTAACGCATTTTTTTATTGCGAAAATAATCTATATCTCGCCGCGAGCTATTTAAACAGGTGCTGGATATTCTTTAAATCGCCCTTACCTTCGGCAATTTCTTCAGGCGTTAAACCTGTAACTTCGTGCGGGAAAACTAACCAGTCTTCAGAGGCATGAATGTAATAGTCGGGTTTTAAAGGCACTGCGGTATTTTTTGGCTTGTAATAAGGGCAAGCGATACGGATATCGGTTGGCATATTTAGGCGCATCAGTTGGCTGAGTTTTTCTTTTAATGCATGAATACTACGGCCAGAGTCAAACACGTCATCCACAATCAACAAACCGTCACTCGCGTTCGCATTTTCAACAATGTAATGCAGGCCATGCACTTTGATTTCTTTGCTTTGTTTGTCGGTGCCAATCCCATAATAAGAAGAGGTACGCACGGCAATGTGATCAGTTTCAACTTGTTTAAAATCGAAAAACTCCTGTACCGCGATCCCGATTGGAGCACCGCCACGCCAAATACCCACGATAAATTGCGGACGAAAGCCACTCTCATACACTTGCGAAGCTAATAAAAATGAATCTTCCAGCAATTGCTGCGCGGTAACAAAATACTTTTCTGACATGACACAGTCCCCATCACATTGATTTTATTCTTAGGTCGTTAAAGCAAAAGCTTATGACCCCTGTAAGGTCTGTTCGGCGGGTAAAGGTTCCCAAAACACTAGAACAGCTTTGCCTTAGCAAGTGTAGGCAGCCGCCGAATTTTGGGAGCGAATTTTATACCAAAAAAATGCGATGTGCTGCAGTAATAGTAAGAACTTGCGTGACAACAGACATTTATTTTGCCTTTTAAAGCCAAAAGCAACAAAAAGGCCACCCTAAGGTGGCCGATAAACAAGCGAACAATACCGCATTAAACGATAGGCGTAATCACATGCTCACCTACTTTTGTCTTAGTGCTATAACCACGGGCCGTTGCGACTTGGAAATCCTTCGACAAAATGGTATCCACATAATGCCAGTCGCTGCGCACCTCATCAGCGGTAAAGGTGAGCGTCATAAAGCCTCGGTCTTTTAAGTTAGCGTACTTAAGATCTGGCACTAACTCGACGATTGCCGCCTCGGTCGCGGGGATCTGTTCCGCTGGCAGATTCAAGTAATATTCAAGGCCTGGCGATGATACTGAGCTAGTCGCAAACTCAACACCCACAGTATCGCCTTGCACGTCTTTAAGCTCGTTTGCCCATGCATTATGGGTGTCACCCGCGATCACAACTAGATTGAGATTTTTCGATTTAGCCGTACCTAAAATCACTTCACGCTCATAGGCATAACCATCCCAAGCATCTAAGTTGTACGGGATTGCAGGTAATTGCAGCAGCCCGATAACTTCTGGCGTGAGTAAGGCTTGATTGGCTTGAAGATATTGCAGCTCTTGGGCGGTCAGCGTGGGATCATTTGCCGCCGCACGGGCCGCTAACTTAGCTAACGCACCTAACATGGCAAATTGGGGAATGCTCATCTGCTGAGTGGCAATCGCCGCCGGCAATGACATCTTACCCATTAATACCTGCTGTCCCAGTACTTGCCACTTGCCTGTCGACTGTAGCAATGTGCCCTGCAGCCATAATAATTGCGTCAACCCCAGCATAGTGCGAGTGGTCGAAGTGACATCGGCAAGGAAACGCTCACCCGCAAACGAGCCCGTGGTAGGATCCATATAATCGGCATAATCGAGCTGTTTATCACGGGCTAATACGCGAGTATCCAGCATATGCAGATCGACGAGATTGCCGTAACTGAAGCTGCGGTAAATCTCTTCATGGTTCCCTTCACGCCATGGGCGAATCGGTAACCACTCGAAATAAGCTTGTAGTGCCGCTTCTTTACGAACGGCAAAATCTCCTTCGCCTTCGTTGTGATTCTCGGCACTATCACGCCAAGTATCATTGGCCACTTCATGATCATCCCACACTGTGATAAAAGGCACTTTCGCGTGTAACTTTTGCAGACTCGCATCGGTATGGTACTGACCATGGCGAGTGCGGTAATCACTCAACGTCAGCAACTCATTGGCGGGTAACACTTCACGCCCCAATTCGGCAGCATGCTCACTGGCATAACCACCGCGGGCATATTCATAGATGTAATCGCCTAAATGCACAACAGCATCTAAATCATCCTGCGCCGCCGCTAACTCATAGACGTTAAAATAACCGGCAGGAAAGTTAGCACAGGACATCACGGCTAATTTGACTGAGCTAACGTCACCCTCAGGCAGAGTGCGGGTTTTACCCACAACTGAGGTTTTATCACCCGTCATAAAGCGATAAAAGTAGGTTTGCCCGGCACGTAAACCACGGGCATCAATCTTAACCGTGTAGTCACGGCTCGCATTAGTGACAGTCTCACCTGTGGTCACTAATTGATTAAAGGCCGCATCGCTTGCCACTTGCCAACTCACTTTTACATCGCCCTCAGACTCAGGCGTGACACGGGTCCAGAGGATCACGGCATCGACTGCCGGATCGCCACTGGCAATTCCATGTAAAAATTGCGCGGGTACAGAATTATCATCATTACTATCACTACAGCCCATCAAGCCGTAAGAGATCACAGCAACACCAACACCTTTGGCCGACATAGCCAAAAAATCACGACGAGTTACGGTACGATTCATTATTATTCCTTGTTAGATAAGGCTTCACTGGTATGAGGTCTAATAAGACCACGATTGTGAGATATCACTGTTACATATTTGTGACATCTTTGTCAGCCTTTTATGATATCTATCAATTCAAACACTTATACTGGATAGCGTACTTTATTTGTGCAGGACTGGCGTAGCTTACAGAGAAGCTGCTAACATCGGTGCAGGCTAACGCAGCGTGTGAAATGCACGCCAGAGAATGGCAAGAAAAGGAATTTATACAATGAAAGTCAGCGATATTATGAGTGATCAAGTCATCTGCATCAGCGATGGCGCCAGTTTGAAAGATGCCCACCATCTGATGCAAACCCGTGGCGTACGCCACTTACCTGTGATTTCTGAAATTGATGGCACCCTCGTTGGCGTACTCACCCATAAAAAGATGATCGCCAGCGTGATGACTATGTTGAACAAATACGGCCAAGGCGCGCTCGAGCGCAAGGAACGATACACGCCGATCACAACTGTAATGGATAAAGAGTATCAGCATCTCACCGCCGACGAGCCTTTAACTGTGGTGGTGGAATATTTTATCGAAAACAAACTCGGCTGCTTGCCCGTCGTCGATGTCGATAAAAAGGTACTCGGTATCGTCACTTCATCGGACTTTATTAAGCTGTGTCGTACTCTGCTGCAACAGCAAGTGTAACGTTTTACGCTCCCTTTCTGCCATGTCAGCCTTTTGCTACGCAAGGCTGACGCTGTCTTTTTTATAAACTGTGTTTTCTATAGAAAGAAAGGATTCCCTTGGCTAAATTACTCTCACAAGAACAATTTATTCGCGCCTATGAATGCGCAGAATTAGGCTGTATTGCCAATCAACAACTACTCGCCAAATTACTCGCCGATCCCGATTATGACGCTTTACATGAATACAGCGCCTACTTTGGCAAAGCGGCGGCGCAAATCACCTGTATCAGTGACTTACAAAGTATGGAGGAATTGCATTTTGTCGCGGGGAACTTGAATTGGGACGATCATGAACCAAACATGGTCAGGGCGATTATTGAACATCCACTCTGCGACGCAGGTACCGCCTTATTACTCTACTGGTACGGACAAGGCTTTTATTACTCCACGCCAGAGACGCTCGATACACCTTTTGGACAGCTATTCAAAACCATAACCGATAGATTTGTTGAGCGCGGCTATGCCAGTTATAAAATCCATTTTGACCCGATTAAAGAATGTTTCATGCCCTCATTAGAGGACGTTCTTACTAGAGGATGCCAAATTCCAGGGGCTATTTTTGCCCCTTATAGCACTATGGAAATCGAAACCTATGAAGGGCACCCAAGGTATCTACAATTTAAAAATGAACTACTGAAATCGGGCAAATGGGGCAACCAATAAGCGTTGACCTTTTGATATCAGAACAGTTTAAGCTGGGGTTACTGGCGGAATACGCGTAAAACGCTGCCAGCGACCCGAGCGCCAACGCTGCACCATAATCAATCCACGCACCCACTCATCTGCCGCAACGGCAAGCCATGCAGCAAGCACGCCATAACCTAAATGCAAGCCAAAGAACCAAGCAAAAAATACCCCAATACCCCACATGCTAAAAAGACCTATACGCACAGGGAACGCCACATCACCCGCGCCCTTGAGCGCCGAGATAATCACCAGATTAAACACTCGCCCTGTTTCAAGCGCGATGGAACCCGCAAGCAATAACGCTGTTAGTTGGATGACTTCTTCGTTTTCACTCAACCAGCCGACAATAACGAATCGCTGCCAGTAGAAGACTAATACTATGGTCAGTGAAGCGACAAAGCCCACCAAACAGTAACGCTGCACCCGAGTGGTGATTTCATCGAACCATTGTTTACCCACATAATATCCAGTCTGGATTTGCGTCGCCTGCCCGAGTGCGACTGCAAAACAATAGATAAAACGGCTAATGTTCAAGCCATAGGTGTAGGCCGTGAGCGATAAAGTGCCCATCTGGCTGATAAAGTAGATGATGGTCATCTGAGCCACATTGTAAGACAGCATCTCGCCAGCATTGAGCAGGCCAATACGCATCACACTCAAATAAGTGCTGCGCGGTAAAAGCTTAAGTCGTTGCAGTGGCAGCGGAATTTGCTTATGCCGGATCACCATCAGCATGATACACGCACCGATGATCTGGCTGGTCACTGTCGATATCGCCACCCCTGTTACCCCATAAACAGGTAAACCAAAAGGTGAATACAGGGCAATATAATTACCGATCACGTTCATTAAGCCAGTGCTCGAGGTGACTAACATGGCCGAGCGGGTAAAACCGTAACTACGCAAAATAGCGGCGAAGGCAATGTTCATCACTAGCCCTATGCTCAAGCTGCCGCAAATCACCAAATAGTCATATCCAAAACCAGCCACATCGTGCTCAAGCGCAAATAAGCCGATAATGCCCTTAGCACCAAAGAACATAGATGCACCCATGACCAAGGCTAATACCAAACTCAATACGACACTCGCCACGCCTATGTCTATAGCCTGCTGCGGTTGGCCTGCCCCATTGCTTTGGCTAATCAAAATACTCGCGCCCGTACTCACCATCATGGACATGACCATCATGAAGAACATCAGCTGAGTCGTGAGTCCCACTGCGGCAACCGCATTATCGGAATAATGGCTCAGCATAAAGATATCGCTGATCCCAAGCAGAGATTGCAGCAAGGTCTCGATAAAAATCGGCCACGTCAGGGCAACTATGCCCATACGCTGTTGCAATGTTTTGGGTGCTTTTGCCACGAAAGATTCCTGCAAATAGAGAACGAATAACGAGTGTGGTCGCTGGCTCAATGTGTCGCTCAAACAGCATCTTGGCAACCTATATTTTAGCCAAGAGACTGAAACCCACTTTCACAAATAGACACCAAAGTGCTATCGAACGCACAATCAGGCGGACATTTAACCGCATTAAGCCTGACAGTCAATTAAGTTGGTAATTTTCTTACAAGACACCCTACAACTCAATCTGTAATAGTGAAAAAGATGCCGACTGCAACCGTATTCATTACTAAGTTAATACCAAAGTTAATTTCCGCAATCATGATAGAGCTCATGGCTGAGTGTGAATCTAGGCTACCAATTCAATTAAGCTGCCGATAAACTCAGCCCATTGCAGAACAGCCGAGCGCACTAAAAATTGAGGGAGTATTAAATGAGCCAACTCTATTTAGAAGAGGGAATTAAACAATTGGTTAGCGAGTTTATCGCGGCGGGCTGCCCATCGGTGCGAGAGCAAAGTATTGAGCAACGTAGACAAGGTTATATTGCCAGCACTGTACTCGCAGGTGAGCCTGAGGAGGTGTTCGAGGTTAGATCGATTTCCATCGAAGGGGCAGAATTAACTCTGTTCAAACCCTCGGCGGCAGACAATTTACCTATCGTCATTTACTACCATGGTGGCTGTTTTGTCAGTGGCGGCGTTGAAACCCACAATCAACAACTGCGAAAACTCGCCAATGATTCTGGCGCACTGGTGATCGCCGTTCGCTATCGCCTCGCCCCAGAACATGTTTATCCCGCTGCCCACGACGATGCCTGCCATGCCGCAGAAGTCATCTATCAACATTGCCACCAATGGGGCGGTGATAACACCAAGATCACCCTAATAGGCGACAGCGCCGGCGGCCATTTAGCCCTAGTCACTTGCCTGCGTTTAAAAGCCAAAGGGCAATGGTTGCCACAGAAACAAGTGCTTATCTATCCTATGCTCGATGCCACCGCGAAGAGCCAAAGCTATAGCGACAATGGCGAGAAATACATCATCACCCGCGACACCTTGCTCACAGGTTTCGATCTGTATTTAGATTGGCACCCCAGAACCGATGCAGAAGCCAGTCCACTACGCCGTGATGACTTAACGGGACTGCCCGAAACCCATATCATCACCGCCGAATTCGATCCACTCGTCGATGAAGGTGAACAGCTATTTAGGAATCTATTAGAGGCTGGCGTCAATGCCCACTGCCGTCGTTATCTTGGCGTCATCCATGGCTTCTTCCAACTCTCGGGCGTGAGCCGTTCCGCTCGGGATGCCATGGTGCAGGTGACCAATATAGTGAAGACAGCCTAACGTCATACTTGATGATTAATTCATTCATAAAAAAGGCTTTCTATCAAGATAGAAAGCCTTTTTTAACCGTTTGATATTCAGATTTAAACGGTTTTCTTTCGATACGCCAAGAACAACAAAACTATACCTACGGCTAAAAACGGTAAGCTCAGAAGTTGTCCCGCACTTAAGAAAGTTTCAGAGTAAGCCGCTTGGCTAACTTTAATCGACTCAATCGCAATTCGCGCACTAAACACCGATACCAGAAACAGGCCGAAAATAGCCCCATGTCTTTGTTTAATCTGCGTGTATTGATACAAAGCATACAGACCAATAAAGATAGCTAAATAAGCGAAAGCCTCATAGAGCTGTGCTGGATGTCTTGGCAACATGTCGACACGGGCAAATATAATGCCCCAAGGTTGAGTCGTAGGATCGCCTAAAATTTCTGAGTTGGCAAAGTTTGCCATACGCACAAAAAAGCCAAAAATGGCGGTGGCGATCGCGAGTCTGTCCAATAAAAACAGGAAGGGTAGCTTCACTTTACGTTGGTAATAATACAAGGCCAGAATCGCGCCTAAACCACCACCGTGGCTGGCGAGTCCGCCTTCCCAAATCGCCAAGATCTTAAGCGGATGAGCAAAGTAATAAGTCGGATCGTAGAACATACAATGGGCCAAACGCGCACCCACAATAATGCCAACCACACAATAAATCAGTAAATTATCAAGGGACTCAAGATCGAGATTTTCCTTGATATAAATCCGCTTCATCACCTGAAAACCAGCAGTAATAGCAACAGCAAACAGGACTCCATACCAATGTATTTTTAGTCCCATAAACGAGATTAATACAGGATCGAGCTCCCACACTAAGTGTTCCAAATTCAATTACTCCATAACACTTGGTACATAGAGGTACGCCAAAAAGCATGTTTTACGTGGTTAAACGCCAATAGACAAGCCTTGTCGCGGGGATATCTTACTATTGAGTCAAATTTAATGACTCAGAGCGACCTTGGTTTAGCCGAATGAGGCAATGTCAACCAAGTTACCATTTAACGAATCAACTGGCTAAATTTAACTGACTTTAGCGCCCCCCCCTACCTGCTCAGACGTTGGATGATGTCACTATGCTGTGGATATTGGGCTAACAAAGTTTGTTGGCTAAACAGCTCAAAATCATCAAAGGTAAAACCAGGCGATACCATGCAGCCCACTAATGAAAAACCATCTTGATTCATGGCTGAACCAAAGATACAGCCCTTAGGGACTAAAAACTGTGGCCGCTCGCCTGCAGCTAAATTAAGCCCTAATTGCGCCGTCGTTAGCACCCCATCAGGATCAATCATGTAAATCGTCAGCGATTGCCCCGCATGGAAATACCACATTTCATCAGCTGTCAGACGATGGAAATGGGAAACCTCTCCCGTACGCAGCAAAAAATAGATACTGCTCCATAATGCCCGATTCTGATCAAATGCCGTTTCTGAACGATAGGATGAGCGGTAATAACCGCCTTCAACATGCTGCTCTAGCGCTAAATGTTCAATAAAATCATCTGCAGTATGCATTATAAATCCCTGTGTAAAATTAAAACCACAATTAAGGCCCTAGATTCTACTCGAAAATCATCTGTCCACTAAGCACCGCAATGAAGCTTTTTGAACATAAGCACAAACGCTAAAGTTCAAGACATCACGACTGACTCGATACGATCGCAAGGCTTAGGTTTTAAGCCTCAACAGGGATACAACTCTGCGCCATCGAACGCTCTGATGCCTTGGTAAAATCGCGACGACAAATAAATTGTACGGCATATTGTTATGGTTTGTTGTTACCCACAAAAGCGGCTAAATTGTAATGAGTTCGCAGGATGCATTCGCGGCTAAAGCGCCAAAGAGTAGTTTATCTATGATAACTTGGACACGCGGACTTAAGGTTGGGTGATTTTCCACAGGGATTTTAATCGATGATCAAAATAGAAGAAATGGCTTTAGTCCTTGATGCACTTCCTGATCCTACTTTTGTTCTGTCAAAAAGTGGTAAATACATTGCCGTCTTCGGTGGTAAAGATGACCGTTATTACCACGATGGTAGTGGCCTAATCGGCTTGTATCTTAGCGATGTGTTAAAGGCTGACAAACTCAATTACTTTTTACAGGTTATCGAAAGTGCATTAATCAGCCGAAAATTACTGATCGAAGAATATGAATTGAGCAATAAAGATATCAAAGGCTTACCCGATATAGGCCCTGAACAACCCATTTGGTTTGAGGGACGCATTCAAGCACTAGACTTTCTGGTTGATGATGAGCCAGTGGTGCTTTGGGTCGCCAGTAATATTTCCAAGCGGCATGAACTTGAACTGCAACTACGTCAACTAAGCGATACCGATCAGCTGACAGGGCTGTATAACCGTCGCCGCTTAGAACGTGATTTAACCTTTCAATTCGATATATTTCAGCGCCACCGTATTCCCACCTCAATCTTGATCCTCGATTTAGACCATTTAAAGTCCATCAATGATCAGTTGGGTCACTATGCTGGCGATCAAATCATCATCGCAGTTGCCGAAACCTGCCGAACTCAATTTAGAAAAACCGATAGCGCGTATCGTTTTGGTGGCGATGAATTTGTGATTGCCCTACCTGGGGTAGAGCATTCGCAAGCGGTTGAATTTGCAGAATACCTCTGCGATTGCTTTTACACTGAACTGCAAAAATATGCGGTCAATGGCTTGTTTGCCACCGTAAGCATTGGAGTCGCCTCTATCGAACCATTGGATAAGTCCTATGAAGAAACGCTTAAGCGGGCCGATACGGCCTTGTATGAAGCTAAACGTAACGGTAAAAATCGAGTTATATCAAATACAGCCTGAGCGGGCTGAACATTTCAAACCACACATAGCAATAACAAGCGCCCTTAATAAATGATAGCCACAAGTGCTCATAAGAAGCGCGAATCAAAAGAGCAACAAACAAAAAAGCGAACCAAAAGGTTCGCTTTTAAACACATTAAGCTAATGCCAAATAACAGAATTAATTCAGGTCTTTCGCAGCTTTACGGGCTTGATGCAACTTCTTATAGCTTTCAATCAATCTTAAATGCGGCTCAATGCCTTCGAGCTGCATGCTGGTCTTAGTTAAGCCATAAAAACGTACTTTACCTGTGACTGAGCCAACGACGTTGTCCATCACTTCTTTACCGAACATACGGTTGAAGTTATGGATAAAATCATCAAGTTCTAACTCTTCATCTAAGGTCACTTCCAGCACAGCATTCATGGCTTGGTAGAACAGGCCACGTTTAACGGTATTGTCGTTAAACTGCAGGAACTCACCGACCAGCTCAATCGCGTCTTCGTGTGCACCGAGTGCCAAATAAATCAGGATCTTAAGCTCAATAATCGTCAGTTTTCCCCACACGGTATTTTCATCAAATACAATGCCGATTAAGGTGCGAATATCCGTGTAGTTATCGAGTTGGCTTTCTTCTAAACGGTTGACCAAATTAGCCAATTGCTTAGTGCTTAACGAATGTAGATTTAAGATATCTTCACGGTACGCCAGCGCCTTGTTGGTGTTATCCCAAATCAAGTCATCAACTGGATAAATCTCAGAATAATCAGGAACTAAAATACGGCACGCCGATGCGCCTAAATCGGTAAACTCGGCGATATACACCTCTTTACCTAACGCTTCTAAGATCCCAAACAGGCCGTCAGCTTCTTCTTCGCTAGTGCCAGAAAAATCCCATTCGCAGAATTCATAATCAAATTTACTGCTAAAGAAGCGCCATGAAATCACTCCTGTTGAATCAATAAAGTGCTCAACAAAGTTTTCTGGCTCGCTGACCGCCATGCTGTTAAAGGTCGGTTTTGGCACATCATTTAAGCCTTCGAAGCTGCGGCCTTGCAGTAATTCAGTTAGGCTACGCTCTAACGCCACTTCAAAGCTTGGATGCGCGCCAAAGGAGGCAAATACGCCGCCAGTTTTCGGGTTCATCAGGGTGACGCACATCACTGGAAACTGGCCGCCGAGTGAGGCATCTTTGACCACAACCGGGAAGCCTTGCTCTTCTAAACCGTTAATGCCCGCGAGGATGCTTGGGTACTTTTCTAGTACAGACATAGGCACATCGGGCAGGACAATTTCTTGCTCAATGATTTGACGTTTTACAGCGCGCTCAAAAATCTCTGACAAGCACTGCACATGGGCTTCTTGCAGATTATTACCCGCACTCATGCCATTGCTTAAGAACAAGTTTTCAATCAGGTTCGACGGGAAGTAAACCGTTTCACCGTCGGATTTACGGGTGTAAGGAATCGCACAAATGCCACGCTTAATATTGCCCGAATTGGTATCAATCAGGTGCGAGCCACACAGCTCGTCGTCGGGATTATAAATCTCTAAACAATAGTCATCCAAA
Source organism: Shewanella sp. M-Br (assembly GCF_036245925.1). Taxonomy (NCBI): domain Bacteria; kingdom Pseudomonadati; phylum Pseudomonadota; class Gammaproteobacteria; order Alteromonadales; family Shewanellaceae; genus Shewanella; species Shewanella sp. M-Br. Next base: position 39,292 of record NZ_BJBV01000003.1, on the reverse strand, counting down.
ATACCCGCTGGCAGCGCATCGTCTTCTTCTAACGCAAACCACTTTTCATTGGGATAATGCACAAATTCGCTATTGGCGATTTCAGTCCCAAAGAATTGATCATTATAGAAAAAGTTATTATTTAACCGCTCAATAAACTCACCGAGTGCCGAACACAGCGCGCTTTCTTTGGTCGCGCCTTTACCATTGGTGAAACACATTGGCGAAGCCGCGTCACGAATGTGCAGTGACCACACGTTCGGCACGATATTGCGCCATGATGAGATCTCTATCTTCATTCCAAGATCGGCGAGCATGCCCGTCATATTGGCAATGGTTTGCTCCAGCGGCAGATCTTTACCCAGAATAAAGGTGCTCGATGCGCCATTAGGCTGGCCCATCAACATGGCATTGGCGTCTGAATCTAGGTTCTCAACGGTTTCAATTTTAAATTCTGGACCCGTTTGCACCACTTTTTTAACCGTACAACGGTCAATCGAGCGCAAAATACCTTCGCGATCTTTCTCCGAAATATCTTCGGGTAACTCAACTTGAATTTGGAAAATCTGATTGTAGCGATCTTCTGGATCGACAATATTGTTCTGCGACAGTCTAATGTTATCCGTTGGAATATCACGGGCTTTGCAATATACCTTCACGAAATAGGCCGCACACAGGGCTGACGACGCTAAGAAATAGTCAAACGGACTAGGGGCAGAACCATCACCTTTGTAGCGGATTGGCTGATCGGCGGTCACGGTAAAATCATCAAACTTGGCTTCAAGTCTAAGATTGTCGAGAAAATTAACTTTGATTTCCATTGAATATGATTTCCACTAAATATGCGAGTCTGTAGCAGCCCATCGACCAAGTCGCGTCATTGGTAATGAGTCATTAAGGGTGAATTATCGGTGTTTTTGGCCCATTAGTCTTGGGTTAATTATGTTAAAAACCATAATCAGGGCATTTACGGCTGAGCTTGACGGTTTGAATAGCAGGGTTAAGCGAGTACTTAGATTGAGTCTCAAGAAGGCGAGGAAACCAATGAATCGCAGAGTAACACTCTGCGCAAAAACACATTATGGATGTTTTTCAGTTTCTCGCTTAACCAACAGAAAGGTTAAATACATCTTAGTCGGTAATGACAAGGCCATGCCAAAGGCGACACACATAGCGCTGATAATAATCCCTTGCACGCCCATCGCCTCAACAGTTTCATTAAAGTTATGCAAGTAGATGCCCAGCGCAATAAGACAAATGCCTACAGTAATGCAGATTTTCAGCGTTAGGATCAACTTTTCATTCGTCACAACCCTGCCCTTACTGTTCGCCACTATCTACACCAGGCTGCACCAGCTCTAGCTAATTTTGCATCAATTTTAGCTAATATAGTGAACTCATTGGGCCCATATAGTGTTGATAAAGATCAAAAGAAAGGCCTAGATTCACAGCATAGTTAACAATTTTGGAATAAATCAACAGCGCGCATTTTATCGATTTCCATTACATTTTTGTTAACTTAAACACTTAAGAATGCGGGAAATTAGCTATACTGCCCTGCAATAAAAGAGATGTTCATCATGGAGTCGTCAAGCATGTCTAATTTCAGCCTACGTAATAAATTACTGCTGTTGTCGTTATTCCCTTTAATTTTTACCTTGTTCGTACTCATGACAGTTTCTTACTATGTCGAAAAAGACGCCCTTGCAGATGAAGTGACGACCTTTAGAACTAAGCTCATCGGTGAACGTAAAACACAAATAAAAGAAGCCACCGAAATTGCCGCAGGAATAGTGCAGTATCAGTTGTCTTTAAAAGAAAATGGCAATGTAAACCAAGCGCTACGTGATATCCGTTTTGGCAGTTCTGGTTACTTCTTTATTTACGACTCCCAAGGTAAAAACCTGTTCCATGCCGTCATGCCCAACCTCGAAGGGCAAAATAAAATTGATATGACAGATCCCCGCGGCACTAAAATCATTGTCGGTTTACTCGATGCCGCTAAAAAAGGGGACGGTAACTTCTCGTTCTACTTTCAAAAACCCAATACCAATGAGCAAATTGAAAAAATCGGTTACTCCATGATGATCCCTGGCACTGACTGGATGCTAGGCACGGGAGTCTATATCGATGATATCGACACTGTCGTTGAGGATTATCGTGCGACGGTCACTGAGCAGATGATCGAAAAATCCTATGCCATTCTGTTAATTGCGCTGTTACTCGCCGCGATTACTGTCGCTGTTATTCTGATCACCGCCCAACGTATGGTCGCGCCAATTAAAAATATGGCGAATAACTTAAACGATATCGCTAAAGGCGAAGGCGATTTAACCAAACGTCTTATTGTTAAAGGTGAAGATGAAATTGCACAACTAGGTCAATCCTTTAACCTATTTGTCGATAAACTCCAAACCATCATAGGCGATGTGGCAAACGCGACGGCTAAAGTTAAAACCGCCGCCAACGCGATTCACGATCAAACCAAAGTCATGTCGAGCCAACTCATCAGCCATAACAATGAAACCGATCAAGTGGTTACCGCTATTACTGAAATGTCAGCCACCGCCAGCGAAGTAGCGCAAAATACCACGCAAGTGGCTGAAGCGACTCACGCTGCCACTGGCGATGTAGCCAATGCTCAGCGCTGCGTCGATGCTTCTTTAGAAGAAATTTCGGCACTCATGGCGCAAATCAACAATGCGGCGGGCAGTATTCAATCCTTGAGCGAACAGTCTAAAAAAATCAACAACGTGCTGTCAGTGATTGGCGGTATTGCTGAGCAAACTAACCTATTAGCATTAAATGCAGCCATCGAAGCGGCCCGCGCCGGAGAACAGGGCCGAGGCTTTGCCGTGGTGGCCGATGAAGTGCGTAACTTAGCGAGCCGAACGCAATCAAGCACTTTGGAAATCAATGAGATGCTATCTGAACTGCACAAGCTTGTCGCACTGGCAGTAAAAACGATGGAAGAAAGTCAGCAAAGCTGCGTGCGCTCGGTAGACTCTTCCCGTGCAATTTCTGAAAGCCTAGGCTCAGTGACATCGGCGGTCACGGCAATTAACGACATGAGCACCCAAATTGCGACGGCGGCCACGGAACAAAGCTCTGTGACCGAAGAAATCAACCGTAATGTGTTCGCCATCCAAGAGATTGTGAATGAGTTACTCCATTCCAGCGAAGATGCTGCCAGAGTCAGCCAGACCGTGTCGCAGGAAGGAATTAACTTAGGTAAGCTCGTCGGTCAGTTTAAGATTTAAAATATTTTCAATGGGTTGCAAGCTAGAGAAGACATAGCAACCCATTGGTTTGCTGCAAATGTAAGATAAGGTCTCAGCCTTGCTGAGACCGATGGCAGTGGAATTGAAGGATTGTGGGATTTTTTAATTTCAAAAAGTAAAACTTAAATCCCATTGCCTACGTATATAAGTCCAAATACCCAATCCAATAGAAATGGCCATGTTCTCAATATTTAAGAAAAATCCCTTAAAAAAATTAACTCAGCAATACAATGCCAAGCTTGAACAAGCGATGCATGCCCAGAGAAAAGGCGATATTAGATCCTACTCAATGCTGACCGCTGAAGCCGAGCAAATCGAAAATCAAATAAAAGTGTTAGAAACAACAAACCATAAATAAACCTTCAAAGCAAAAACACTCAGCAGACAAACTACCAAGAGTCAGCTTGAAAACGTGCCAATCTGGCCTCTGTTACTGTGCATTGAGTCAATTGCATCAACTCACCTAAGGTAATCGCAGGATTGTCTGTGATAAGCCGAATCAGCTTAGCGTCTAAGGGCTCTAGCTTATCCACATGTTGCAGCAAGGCTGACTCCAACTTTTTGATAAGATAACCAAACTGGTCATCTTTGGCCGTTAACTGCTGTGCCTGTAACTGCTCGGCTTGTAAACGAGCGGTGCAGGATTGGATCTTGATCGCCGCGCCAACAATGCACCAATTCCTCGAACGCCGCACACGCTTAAGCTCGCAATCATATTGGGTTGCAATCGCTTGAGCTTGTTTAACCGCCTCCCGCCCAATTCGATGAATCAGCGAGGGCAGCGAGATACTAATGTCGTCGTTCATAACGCTTGGTTCATCGCCGCTCTTTTATGCCTGCATGGGAAAAGCCTGCTCGACTTTACATTCAAATACAAAAATTCAATGCGCGGCAGTGTACTCTGCCTCACTTTATTCTAAAAGCTCCGCCCTCTGCCGGATAAGATTTGATGCGATGACGCTTTGACTCATTAACCCACATATTTTGAGTGAGTTTCGCACCAAGTTTGTAGCTTATTTTGTAAATCGCGCAGCTTCTTTGGGTAATGGCTCTGCTTGGCATAAACCATGTACAACTCATGTGGATAGCATTGCCATTGGGGAACGAGCAAAGTGAGTTTGTGCTGAGCGATATCCTCCTCTACCAAATAATAAGGCAGGCTAGCGATACCTGTACCACTCAAAGTAAGCAGATGTGTAGTGGCATAGTTTGAACTACACAGTGCAGGCTCAAAAGTGAGCGTGAGACTGTCCCCTGCGAGCGGTTCAAACACCCACTGAGTTTCGCCCGAAGACAATAGACGATAATGGCGTAAATCATCAGGGTGATGAACTTCTGCGGCTGCGGGATGTGTGGGCGCAACCACTAAGACATGGCGAATTCTGCCAAGATATCTGGCGATCAGATTATCGCTGTGCGCAATGCTTGTTCTTAAGGCGAGATCAAACTTGCCGAACTCAACATCTTGAATATTCTGCTCAAAACACAGTTCGAGTTTCACTTGAGGATACTCAGCAATAAACTGAAGCAGCATAGGACTCAGCAATTTTTTGCCCAGTTCCGTTGGAGCGGTGAATTTTAAAGTGCCACAGGAGTCCTGTGTTAAATCCTGCACTAAACGCCCAGCTTCATTGGCCAGCCTCTCGATTTCGCAGGCTTTACCATATAACGCTTGCCCTGCTTCGGTCATTGATACTCGCCGCGTGGTTCGGTGGAGTAATTGACAACCCATTTCATCTTCAAGGGATTTAACATGGCGCGATACTAAACCTTTAGAAGCCCCGAGTTGTTCAGACGCAGCGCTAAAACTGTGCATTTTGGCAACCAGCATAAATGACTGCAGATGGGTGAGATTCATCAATTAAATCCATTAACGAAACAATGTGGTGATTATATGCGCTTTTTCTATTTAATTAACCAGACTATCCTCAATTCGTATTCAATTTAGGAGCATGTCATGAAAATAGTCGTAGTGGGTGCATCAGGCACAATCGGACAAGCCATAGTCCGCTTATTTCATTCAACTCAGCATGAAGTGATTCAGGTAGGGCGAACAACGGGGGATGTCCTGATAGACATTCGGGATGAAAATTCACTCCATCAAGGGCTAGAAAAAATCGGTAAAGTCGATGCAATGATTTCAGCCATGGGTGATGTTGTGTTTAAACCCTTCAACGCTATGACCCAAGCAGACTGGTATACAGGGCTCCAAAGTAAGTTATTGGGGCAAATACAGTTAGTGCAAATAGGTAGCCAATACCTCAACGCTGGGGGGAGTTTTACACTGACCAGTGGCATTATTGCCGATGTCCCAGTAAAAGATGGCATCAGTTCAGCCACAATCAATGGCGCACTTGAGCATTTTGTTACCGCCGTCGCGGGTGAATTACCTGCGCAGCAGCGGATAAACATTGTCAGCCCAACGGTATTAAGCGAGTCGTTAGCGAGCTATCAGGACTATTTTCCCGGTTTTAGTGCAATCAATGCCGACACATTAGCCAAGGTTTATTTGCGCTCAGTCATGGGCAGAGAAAACGGCCGAGTGCTGAAAGCCTTTTCCAGCTGCGGCACAGTGTCCTAACAGCAGTGTCCTAACAGGACAACCTAACCTTGTAACGCAAGGCGCGTAATCAGTCACAGTTAAAGTCTTGAGCGTTGCGCTGGGATTGCCTACAATAGCGTACGCTTTTTCACTATAGACAACGACAGATCACGACCATGACCGACACAACATCATTACCTGCTTTACCGGATCGCCTTTCCGTTAACCCACGCAGCCCACACCATGTGGCAGAAATTTTCGAGCACGATATCGGTATTAAGCTCAACGGCAAAGAGCGTTTTGATGTCGAAGAATATTGTATCAGTGAAGGTTGGGTAAAAGTGCCAAGCAAATCCTTAGACCGTCGCGGCCAACCTCTTTTGCTCACAGTAAAAGGCACAGTTGAAGCCTTTTATCGTTAAGCTTTAGTGCAAAGAGCTGGATCATAACAACGGCCAATCTAATTGGCCGTTTTTGTTTGCCCAGCAGCAAATGATACTAATTCAATACTACTTGCTGAAACTGCACCAGTGCAGTGAACGACTATTCGGAACAGCTATCTAGTCGGTTTTTGGCGAAATGGATTAAATCAAATAGCATTATGCATGCCTACTTATTTGAATATCATTAAGTTTATTTGGGGATTCGCTAGAGAAAAGCGTTAGAGAGAGAGGAGAAATAGTTGATGTCTCGGTAACTCCAATATATAAAGGTCCTTCCAGAATACCGGCAGGTATAACAGTAAATGCTCAAGGTAGTGGTGGTTTCTTTGAAAGCATTACTCTTCTTAATCCTCGTGGAATGTAGATCATGACCCTATCTGTATTAAATAGCATTTTAGTCCCCCCTAACTTCCCTAATGAATCTGGGATTGGTAACGTTTGGCCTTCTATAGATGAAGGTCTTAGTTTTCCCAGTGATTACATTGCGTTTATTAATCATTATGGCACAGGAAGAATTGCCGATTTTATTGCGATATTCAATCCATTTACTACAAATTATGACCTTGATTTTTTTGAGCAGAAGAAATCAATCATTGAGGATTTCAATTACCTTAATAATGAAGACCCAGAGTATTTTAAATATAACCTCTATCCAGAAATTAATGGCCTTTTACCAATAGGCGTAACGGATAATGGTGATTGCATATTTTGGGTTGTTTCCGATCTAAAAGACAGTGAGACATGGGGCACTGCAATAATCGCATCTAGATCGCCAGATGTAGAATATTTTGATGAAAATATAACCTCTCTATTGACTGGTTTATTGTTAAGAAAAATAAGATCAGGATCATTACCTAATAGTTTCCCTCCTAAAAATGTTACCTTTGAAAAAATTTAAACAAAAAATAAATGGTCATCCGCAATAAATCATGGACCGCCACGGCCAACCACTGCTACTCACAGTAAAAGGCACAGTTGAAGCCTTTTATCGTTAAGCCTTAGCGCAAAGAGCTGGATCATAAAATGAGTAAAGGCTAGCCGTGGGAACCCTAGCTAGCCTTAGATAACAAACACAGTCTTCCTTAGGTTATTGTTTGCGCACTAGTTTATCCGCAAGATAGTCAGCTAATTCAGCAAGAGGGATATGAGTCATCACACCGTCTTTGCGGCACTTAACTGACACACACTTCTCGGCCTCTTCTTTATCCCCAACCGTTAAGATATAAGGCACTTTTTGCTTGTGAAAGCGTTTCATTTTGCGGGCAACTGAGTTTTGACTGATATCAACCAACACTCGCATGTCTCGTGCTAAACATAGTGCGGCTAACTGACGGACAAATTGGCTGTTTGACTCATTTACAGAGGCAATAGCAACAGGTACAGGATGTAACCAAACAGGAAGGTTACCCTGTGAGACTTCCAAGAGAATCCCCAACCAACGCTCGATAGAGCCATACATAGCTTGGTGCATAATCACTGGCCGTTCGAATTCACCTTGCTCATTTGTGTACTGAACATCGAATCTTTCAGGCAAATTGAAATCAAACTGGATAGTGCCACACTGCCAGCGTCTTCCCATAGAATCTGTCAGTGACAATTCAATTTTGGGACCATAAAAAGCCCCTTCGCCAGCTTGATACTCGGCATCAAAGCCCTCAATCTGGCAAGCTGAATCCAATAGCTTTTGTGCTCGGCACCATTGCTCATCGCTGCCTAATGCCTTCTCAGGTTTAGTCGATATTTTTACGTCTAAATTATGGTAGCCGTAATCACCATAAACCTGCTTTGCACGCTGGAGAAAACCACGTATCTCCTCCTCTGCCTGAGACCAACAGCAAAAAACATGGGCATCATCCTGAGTGAACTGGCGTGCGCGCAGGCAACCATTTAACGAGCCTGAGGATTCATTACGGTGCACCAAGCCAAACTCAAATAGTCGCAGTGGCAAATCTCTATGGCTATGTACCCCGCGCTTAAACAGCAAAATATGGGCAGGACAAGACATAGGTTTTAAAACATATTCATCCATGTTTTCCTTTCCGCCACCGAAAAACATGTTCTCTGCAAACATGTCCATATGCCCAGACGTTTGCCATAACTCCTTCTTCATAAAAACAGGCGTGTTCACTTCCTCAAAACCATTTCGGCGATACACGCGCCTCATGTGTTCTTGAATATCTCGGAATAACGCCCAGCCATTCGGGTGCCAAAAAATCATACCCGGCGCCTGTGGTTCAGAGTGAAATAGGTCAAGTTGTTCTGCAATTTCGCGATGTGTTTTCATCATTATCTCCTGAGTAAAATCTGAGCGAAATACAAAACCAAGGTATAAAAAAACCCTCTGGCGATGTCGCTCAGAGGGTTTTTTTAAAGACGCAAAAAACTACCCCCCGAGAATTCTCGTGGTGGTAGTGGTGGTATTAATTGCGCTTATGTATATTTTTTTCATGCGCCAGTAATAACAAATCATCCCTATCGCAGCAAGCATTTTGTTTATAAAAAAAATAAATGGCAGACAAAATAAACGGCCATCCATAATGAATTATTAGACCGTCGCGGCCAACCTCTTTTACTCACAGTAAAAGGCACAGTTGAAGCCTTTTATCGTTAAGCTTTAGCGCAAAGAGCTGGATCATAACAACGGCCAATTAATATTGGCCGTTTTGTTTGCCTATTCTACTTCTGCGGCTAAACCATAGGCCTGGTAAATCTGTTTTACACGGCCCGATGCAGCCATATCAAGCAGCGCCCGATTAAGTTCATCGAAAATAGCAGCATGGGTAGAGTTACGGGACATACCAAAATAATGTTCGATCCGATTCGACTGACGGTAATCGGCATAGCTAAAACGATCGTAACCGAGATGCTTGAAGGCATTCTCAATGGCGGCACGATCGAGCACCACCATAGTGTCGAAACGCCCCATGATAAACATGCGAGCCATGTTTTCATCATCGGTAGACTCAATTTTACGTAGCGCGGGATCCGTATTAAAACGCTCAAAATAAACTGTGCCCCGTTTAACCCCTACAGTAACCTGATACAAATCCTCATAGGACTTAATCCGTCCTTCCTCGCCGGCTTTTACGAGAAACAAAATATCGCGAGTCTGAGTGCCGATAGGACCAAGAAACCGTACAAATGCCTCTCGCTCTTCGTCTCGTATCGTGCGCGGTACAATGTCGACCGTGCCTACCCGCAACTCATGAATGCTGCGTGCAAAAGGACGAGCGCTCCATTCGACGCGATAACCGACCTTAGCCGCCGCTTCCTCAAGAATATCCTTTAACGGACTCGTCATAGTATTAGTTCGCTCATCAAGCACCATCTCAGGAGGACGATGCCGAAAATCGGCACGCAACACGTTAGAAAAAGTAGCCGATTGCACCTCAGCGGCGACAATGATGCCCGAGAAAAAACCACAACCAAGCACACACAAAATTGCGTAAACAGAAGGCAACGAAACAAGGATACTTTTAAAATACATAGAGATGCCCGCGAATTTATATGTTGCATTTAGCATAACTCAAAAAATCGAAAACTAAAGTGCATAAAACATAGGCCCAGCCTGTAATTGTGATAAAGCGCATTGATTAAACCGTATAGAGCGGGTTAAAGTGTGACCACAAAGTAAAAAGTGTGACCACTTAAGGAAAATGCAGGGCAAACTCGAACTCAATCATCGAGCACGCCATTTAGGGAAGAAGAAGCAAATCAGCAATGTGCGCCCAAACTCTAAGCAGACAAGTCTGCCACCACTTTCCAAAATAATAAGTACATTTGATTAGCGGGTTATGTCATCGGGTTAACTATTGACTCGCATTACTTCAGGGACGTAAATGACCGATTTCAGCAGCATTCTTTTATCCTACGGGATACTTCTCTCTGGCCTTCTTGTCACAGTGGGTGTGATGTATGTGTTGCTCAAACATCGCGATGCAACCGTCAAGTTGCCCGTTGATCGTGAGCAACTGACCCGTATCCCCGCCTATGGCTTACAAGAGCAAATCCATGATCTGCAATTAGATTTAATCGGCTGCATGATGATGGGACTATTGATTGTTTGCCTTCCATTTGCCGCCAGCAGCATCCAAGCGCATATCACAGTCGGAAAATTCCCTTGGTTGTTCGCCTTAACAGGTTTAATAGGAGTAATTTACTTCGGCATTAAAACCTGGAAACTCTTTTCCAAACTAATCAAATTACGCCTCGGCCATACCGCAGAAATCGCCACAGCCAATGAGCTCATAGGCTTACAAGCATTGGGTTATCAAGTGTTTCACGATATCCAAGCCGACGGCTTTAACATCGACCATCTTGTGGTAGGCAAAAATGGCGTATTCGCCATTGAAACCAAAGGCCGCCATAAACGGAACAAAGACCTACTTCAAACCAATGGAAATGGCCCAGGCTCTGGTAAAAAAGGTTATCAAGTATTTTACAAAGACGGGCGATTAAACTTCCCCTCGTGGACAGAAACCAAACCAATCGAACAAGCAGAACGCCAAGCCAAGTGGGTCAGCCAATGGTTAACCAAGGCTACAGGGGCACCAGTATCTTCAACCCCAGTCCTCGTATTCCCCGGCTGGTATGTCACCTGTCAGACCAAGCCACCGTTCCCGATCGTTAACCACAAACAATTAGTCGGCACTATCCCGAAACTGAAAACCCAAGATCTTACCCAGCAACAAGTCGACACCATCATCTACCAAGTCGCCCAAAGATGCCTAAGTAAAAGCGAGGCGGGGAAATGAAATCCATGGAATGTTTCTAACACTATTAATTGAAATTAATCTGAGGCTTTCATCTTGAATATCTAAATAGTTATAAGTGTATGGTCATGGAAGCAACTCGAATAGTAATATTTCTATACTCGCCAGTAGGGTATAGGCGTTAACTTCAAAATAATAAGGAAGTGTAAATGGCTAATATATACCCCCGAGGCTCAGAGTGGCGTAAATGGGATCTACATATTCACTCACCAGCATCATTTCACTGGGATGGACAAAAATTTAACGCCGATCCCAATTCACCTGAAAACACTCGACTTATTGACGAAATGATTAAGACCTTGAATGAAGCAGAGCCTGCTGTATTCGCCATTATGGACTATTGGACTTTTGATGGATGGTTTGCTTTAAAGAAACGCCTAGCACAACCTGATGCACCAAAATTAAAAAAAACCGTTTTTCCAGGAATTGAATTGAGATTAGTCGCACCTATGGAAGGGCGTTTGAATGCTCATGTTTTGTTTTCAGATAAAATTGATGACCAAGATTTACAGGATTTTAAAACTGGACTAAATGTTGCGCTTATTAACCGGCCTCTATCTGATCACTCATTAAAATTCCTAGCACGGCATGTCGGTGCAGATTTACTAAGAGAAAAAGGATTCAGCAAAAATGATGTTGACCAGAATGATGAGAGCGCTCTTAGAGCGGGTTCTACTATTGCAGAGATCACCTGTGACAGTTACCAGAAAGCAATACGAAATGTTCCAAATCAAATGGCGCTTGGCTTCATGCCATTTGATACTAGCGATGGTTTAGCTGAAGTAAAGTGGAAAGAACATTATTCCTACGTTCTTGGTCTGTTCGATTCATCGCCAATATTCGAGACTAGAAATCCTGATCTATGGGCTGCATTTACTGGTATCGAAACAGAGACAAACTCACGTTGGTTCAGTAATTTTCAAGCTGCTTTAAGTAATATACCTAGACTTGCAGTTTCAGGTAGTGATGCTCATAGATTTGTAGGTGTCAAAGGTAATAACGATTGCAGAGGATATGGTGACTATCCCTCTGAAAAAGCTACTTGGATCAAAGCAAATCCAACATTCGAAGGACTTAAACAAGCTATAAAAGAACCTGCAAAGCGTTCGTTTATAGGAAAAACACCATCGAAGATACAGCTAGTAAATGAAAATCGAAGTCGTTTTATCGAAACTTTAGAAGTGAATAAAACTGAAAACTCAACATTTGCAGACTCTTGGCTTGATAAAACAAAGCTTCAATTAAACCATGACTTAGTCGCCATTATTGGTAACAAAGGGAGTGGAAAAAGTGCTTTGGCAGATATTGTCGCATTACTAGGTAACTCCAAACAAAGCCATCATTTTTCCTTCTTAAAAGCAAACAGATTTAGAGGGAAAACTGGCGAACCAGCAATCCACTTCAATGCAAAAGTAACATGGGGGGATACAAAAGAACTGGCTAAAAACCTAAATGAAAATCCTGCTACAGAAAATGTAGAACTAGTAAAGTATATTCCTCAAGGCCATTTTGAAGAACTTTGTAATGCACATGTTTCAGGTCAATCCGACGCATTCGAAAATGAGCTTAGAGCTGTTATTTTCTCACATGCTGATGACTCAATAAGATTGGGTGCCTTCGATTTTGAGCAATTAATAGAGCAGCAAGAAAGTTCATTACGCAGCCAAATTGAAAGTTGTCGTAGTCAACTGCACAAAATAAATGAGCAAACTGCATTCATAGAAAATCAGTTAACCGATGAAGTACGGAAAACATTAGAAGAACTATTATCTGAAAAGCAAAGACTGCTAGATGAGTTAGCCAACACTAAACCTGAAGATGTGCCAGAACCAAATACAGATCTTAGTCCAGAACAACAACAAGTATCTAATCAACTTGCTGCTATCAATCAAGAACTGGAAGAAATAAATAATAAACATGAATTAAATAAAATTGAATTGACCAATTTAGCAGTTAAAAACAAAGCATGTAAGAATATAAAAACAGGTTTTGAAATTTTAAAACGAGCAATTGACCAATTTCACTCTGATTATTTATCTGACGCAACAACTCTTGGCTTACAAATTGATCAGCTAGTAAAAATAGAAGTAGATGAAAAACCAATTACTTCTATTGAAATTCAAAATATCAATAGGGACAGTGAACTAAAAGAAGCCCAGCTTAGACTGAACACTGAAAAACTGGAACTGATAGAAAGAAAAGTTCCATTAAGTGCTCAATTGAATGCTCCGCAACAAGCTTTTCAGCAATATCAAGATCAACTTAAATCTTGGAATGAAAAGAAAAGCGCACTGCTAGGAACAAATGAAGATCCTGATACTCTTGAGGGGCTAAGACATAGAAAAATTCAATTGGAACAACTACCTAATCAACGAAAAATTTTGCATGAACAGAGACTAGATTTGACTCGTCAGATCTTTAGCGCCCTCGAAGAGCAAAAAGCTTACCGAGAAGCACTTTTTTCTCCGGTTCAATCCCTAATTCAAAGTAATGCCCTTATACGTAATGAATATAAATTACAATTTCGAGCTGAGCTAAGTACAACTAGCGACCTCATATCAAACAAATTATTCTCTTTAGTAAAGCAAGCATCAGGAGAGTTTAGAGGTGAGCTAGAAAGTATATCTGTCATAAAAGATTTAATGGATAAGCATGATCTGAATGATGTTGAATCTATGCTAAGTTTCACTGAAGAATTACATAAAAAGTTAGAGATTGCATCAAAAAATCAAGTTGGAATATCTTCATTGCTAAGAAAAGATCGGACTGCTGATGAAGTTTATGACCTAATTTATGGCTTAGAATACATTGAACCTCGATATACTTTAATGTTTCAAGATGCACAAATAGAGCAGTTATCACCAGGACAGAGAGGAGCATTACTTTTAATTTTCTATCTACTTGTTGATAAAGGTGACACACCTATTATCTTAGATCAACCCGAAGAAAATTTAGACAATGAAACAATTGTTAGCTTGCTTGTCCCTGTATTGACTGAAGCTAAACAAAAAAGACAAATTATAATGGTCACGCATAACCCTAACCTTGCTGTTGTCTGTGATGCTGAGCAGATTATTCATAGTGAGTTCGACCGAACAAATGGCCATAAAATCAAATATACTTCAGGTGCAATAGAATGTAGCGCAATCAATAGTAAAGTCGTTGATGTTCTCGAAGGCACGATGCCAGCATTCAATAACAGAAGAATGAAGTATTTGTAATGCTATTTTGTCTGTAATTGGCCTAACTTATTGATATGGAAATCTGAGCTAAAAATTACACATTAGTCAAAAGTTGCACCAAATACAGCATTGTTGCACCAGTGACCTTCTAAAACATGGATGTTTTAGCAGAGCTTACAGGGATGTATTTACAGCGAGTCACTGGTGTAACAGTGCGAGAGCCTGCGGCAGGCAATTGGGAAGTACAGTTGCCAAAAGCCATGCAAAAGTAACTTCGCACCACTCAATTCAGCAGAAACAATTCTTCTGAAACCCATTTAGGTAAACATAACTAAACCCCAAATTGCAGGCAATAAAAAAGCGAAACGCTAAGGGTTCGCTTTTCATCAAACGTTAGACCTGAATAACGATTTAAAGTGGGGGTATGATTCCACACCACTATTGGGATTTATAATGGGTGGACAATTTAACTAAAGTAGAAAGTTGTGATTGGGGTGATAAGATATTGGATGATGCTCTTTCTATTCTAAGAGGTAAAAGATTGTGAAAATTAGATATCAAGAAGGTGATATTTTTATTATTCCTACAGAGGGTAAATTTGCCATCTGCCAAATTGTTTTTGCCCCAAAAGGGAAGTTTAAGCAAGTCATAGGTTTCTGCGTCCTATTTGTACAGGATAATAAAGTTTTTAAAAGTGATAATGTACTTCGCCCTCTTCCTATCATGGATATGGGGAAAGAGATAAAAGTTATATTTACTGGGAATCAAAATGTAAAAAATGGTTCTTGGGAGATAATTGGACATGCAGACCTGACCGAAGATAAAGACGAGTTAAGGATCTTTAATTACGCAGGAGGACTATATAAGGGAGAGGAAGAAATTAAACGAATCCCTGTCTCTGAGTATAATAACTATACCCCAATGGAGGTGTATGGTTTCGAGCTTGTTAATAGCTTATTGGCAAGCCTGTAACACCTCCGTTTTATCAGCCAGCGTCTCGTATTTGGGAAATGTCAGAACAAGCATAACTCTGTACTAAACCGTTACACCAGAAGAGGCATTGTTGCACCAGTGACCTTGGTTCCTACAAGGACGCTAATGTCACTGGTATGGCTAATATAAGAACATCAATAGCATGCAAAAAACTACGGCAGGCAATAAAAAAGCGAACCAATCGGTTCGCTTTTTCATGCTTCAAATTCGCTGAAGCCGAAGAATGATAATGGCGTTACTGCCGACGATAAGGCAAGGAAGCCGATGCTTTTCGCCACGGAGTTGACTGGTGTCAATGAGTAGCGAAAAGTGTTGGCTGACGCCGAATTATCTAGGCCAAGTAGCCATTATTAATTACTCGTAGTCTGATAATGGTGCACACGAACACATTAGGTTACGGTCGCCGTAAACATCATCAATACGATTCACGGTTGGCCAGAACTTGTTAGTGCGCACTGCTGCACTTGGGAACACGGCCACTTCGCGGCTGTATGGACGCGTATCGAACTCTGGGTCCATGATATCGGCCATAGTGTGCGGTGCGTTGTGCAGCGGGTTGTTGTCTGCTGGCCATTCGCCCGATTCCACTTTGGCGATTTCAGCGCGGATTGACACCATAGCGTCGATGAAACGATCGAGTTCCACCTTAGATTCAGATTCCGTCGGCTCAATCATCAGGGTTCCCGCAACAGGGAAGCTCATGGTTGGTGCGTGGAAACCGTAGTCATTCAAACGCTTAGCGATATCCATTTCGGTCACGCCTGACGCTTCTTTCAGTGGACGTAGGTCGATAATACATTCGTGCGCCACGCGATCGTTACGGCCACGGAACAATACTGGGTAGTGTTCAGACAGCTTCTTCATCACGTAGTTAGCGTTTAGCAGCGCAGTTTGGGTCGACTTTTTCAGGCCCTTTGAACCAAGCAGCTTAATGTACATCCAGCTGATCGGCAGAATGCCCGCGCTACCGTAAGGTGCTGCTGATACGGCGCCGTTGTTGTCGCTCACGCGGCCCGGTTTCACCACAACGTGACCCGCAACAAATGGAGCTAAGTGTGATTTCACGCCGATTGGGCCCATACCTGGACCACCACCGCCGTGTGGAATCGCGAAGGTTTTGTGCAGGTTAAGGTGTGATACGTCGGCACCGATAAAGCCAGGAGACGTTAAACCGACCTGAGCGTTCATGTTAGCGCCGTCTAAGTACACTTGACCGCCGTGCTGATGCACTATGTTGCAGATTTCGCGGATAGATTCTTCATACACACCGTGGGTCGATGGGTAAGTGATCATGATGCAAGACAGGTTTTCAGCCACTTCGGCAGCTTTAGTCTTCAGATCTTCTAAATCGACGTTACCTTGCTTATCACAGGCAGTAACTACCACTTGCATACCGGCTAATTGTGCCGATGCAGGGTTAGTACCGTGGGCAGATTGCGGGATCAAACAGATGTTTCTGTGCGCATCGCCGCGTGACTCATGGTATTTCTTGATGGCTAACAAGCCAGCGTATTCACCTTGAGCGCCTGAGTTTGGCTGGATACACACAGCGTCGTAGCCTGTGATGTTCACTAACCAAGTCGACAGCTCTTCAATCAACTGGGTGTAACCTTTGGCTTGATCCAGTGGGCTGAATGGGTGCATGTTGGCAAATTCTGGCCAGCTCACAGGGAGCATTTCAACCGCTGCGTTTAACTTCATGGTGCATGAGCCCAGTGAAATCATCGAGTAGTTAAGTGCTAAGTCTTTGCTTTCGAGACGTTTGATATAACGCATCATCTCGGTTTCGCTTTGATAGCGATTGAACGTTGGGTGGCTTAAAATCGCATCTTGGCGCACGAGTGCAGCCGGAATCGATTGGCTACCTTGGCTCACGATTTGCGCATCTAATGCGGCAACATCTAAACCATGTCCAGCACCTAAAATCACATCAAACAGGGCTTCGATATCTGTGCGCAATGTGGTTTCATCTAAGCTTACGCCCACAATGCCGTCGGCATCGAAACGTAGGTTCATTTCAGCAGCCAGTGCGCGTGCATTAACAGCAGCAACATCTAAGCCTTTGATGCTGATAGTATCAAACCAAGTGCTGTTGACTAAGCTCACGCCCTTCGCTTGTAAACCAGCCGCTAAAATATCGGCGAAACGGTTAATGCGTGATGCGATGGTTTTCAGGCCATCTGGGCCGTGGAATACGGCGTAGAAAGACGCCATGTTCGCTAATAAAATTTGTGCAGTACAAATGTTTGAGTTGGCTTTTTCGCGACGGATATGTTGTTCGCGAGTTTGCATCGCCATACGCAGTGCGCGGTTACCACGGGCGTCTTTTGACACACCAATGATACGGCCAGGCATAGAACGTTTGTGTTCGTCACGGGCAACGAAGAAAGCCGCGTGTGGACCACCAAAGCCCATTGGCACGCCAAAACGCTGTGCACTACCAAATACCACATCGGCGCCCATAGAGCCCGGTGATTTCAGTAATACCAAAGACATAATGTCGGCTGCAACAGTCACAATCACATTCTTCGCACGCAGGGTTGCGAATAATTCGGTGAAGTCGGTGATTTGACCGAAACGGTTAGTATATTGGAACAAAGCACCAAACAGCTCGTAGTTAACGGCTTCGCTTGCAGGGCCAACTACCACTTCAAAACCAAAACACTCAGCGCGAGTTTTCACTACGTCTAAGGTTTGCGGGAACACATCATCGGCAACGAAGAAGATATTGGCTTTTTTTGCTTTAGAAACACGTTTTGCCAGCGCCATCGCTTCGGCAGCAGCGGTTGCTTCATCTAACAAAGAAGCAGAAGCCAAATCTAAACCCGTTAAGTCCATCGACACTTGTTGGAAGTTTAGAATGGCTTCTAAACGGCCTTGGGCGATTTCTGGCTGATATGGCGTGTATGCCGTGTACCAACCTGGGTTTTCAAATACGTTACGCAGGATCACGTTTGGCACTTGAGTGCCGTAGTAACCCATACCTATGTAGCTCTTAAATACTTGGTTTTGGTCCGCTAAACCATGAATGTAAGCAATGCCTTCGGCTTCGCCGCAGGAATCACCAATGCTCAGATCTTGGCTTAAACGGATCGACTCAGGCACAATTTGCGCGGTCAGATCGTCCAGAGACTCAGCACCAACATAGTTCAGCATGGCTTGCTGTTGGCTGCTATCTGGGCCGATATGACGACGTAGGAATAAATCGTGCTGTTCTAACTGAGTGAGGGTTTGCTTGGTCATGATAAACCTTGTTCCAGATTTGCCGAAATTCAGAACTGTAGGGTACTGATTAACGGACTGTTGTTATGTCAATCTTGCGCTAAAACAAACGAAGCCCCTTAGGGCTTCGTTAGCGTCGACGATTATTCTTCGTCGATAACAGCTTGGTAGCCTTCAGCATCCAGCAGAGCGTCGACTTCTGATTCGTCAGAAGGCATTACGCGGAAGAACCAGCCTTCGCCGTAAGCACTGCTGTTAACGAGTTCTGGCGAATCTTCCAGCGCTTCGTTCACGGCAATCACTTCGCCAGAAATGGGGGCATAAATGTCAGACGCCGCTTTTACTGATTCAGCTACAGCACAGTCTTCACCCGCAGTCACAGTGTCGCCAACTTCTGGGAGTTCAACGAAAACCATGTCACCTAACAGCTCTTGGGCGTGCTCAGTGATACCTACTGTGTAGCTACCGTCTTCTTCCTTGCGGATCCATTCGTGTGAAGAGGCGTATTTCAGTTCTGTCGGAATATTGCTCATTGTTCTTGTTCCTTGTTCCGTTTTTTTAAAATGCTTGTTTACCGTTGCGCACAAAGTTTGGCGCCACTACTCTAACAGCCACACGTTTTTTACGCATTTCGACTTGTGCAGTATCCCCAATCGAGCTAGGAACACGTGCCATCGCAATAGAATAGCCCAATGTTGGCGAGAAAGTCCCGCTGGTGATCACGCCTTGTTGCTCTACACCGGCTGCGTCAGTGAAAAATACTGGCATATCATGGCGTAACACGCCCTTTTCTTCCATCACTAGACCAACAAGTTTGCTGGTTCCGGCATCGCGAAGTGTTTCGAGGGCTTTACGGCCGATGAAGTCACGGTCGCTTGGTTCCCATGCAATAGTCCAGCCCATGTTGGCGGCCAATGGGTTGATGGTTTCGTCCATGTCTAAGCCGTAAAGATTCATACCAGCTTCGAGACGCAGCGTGTCACGGGCACCGAGACCACAAGGTTTAACCCCTTGATCTAACAATGCTTGCCACAAGGCTTGGGCTTCATCTTCTGGGACGATAATTTCGTAGCCCGCTTCGCCTGTGTAACCCGTAGTCGCAATAAACAGTGAGCCAGCTTGCTTACCGAAGAAAGGTTTCATGCCTTCGATGGCGGCGTTTTGCTCGGCACTGAACACGGCAGCGGCTTTCGCTTTTGCGTTAGGACCTTGAACGGCAATCATCGCCAGCTCAGGACGCTCAGTCACAGTGACATCAAAACCTTGGGATTGCTTGGCGATCCAAGCGAGATCTTTTTCGCGGGTCGCTGAGTTCACTACCACGCGGTAGTTAGTGTCAGTGAGGTAATAAGTGATGAGGTCGTCGATGATACCGGCATTGTCATCTAACATGCCGCTGTATAAGGCTTTACCTGGCACTTTAAGTCTAGCCACATCGTTCGCCAGCAACTTACGTAGAAATGCACCAGCGTCGCTACCTATCACATCAACCACAGTCATGTGGGATACGTCGAACATACCCGCGTCTTGACGCACAGCGTTGTGTTCTTCGATTTGTGAACCATAGTTGAGGGGCATATCCCAACCGTGGAAGTCGACCATCTTAGCGTTTGATTCTAAGTGCTTGTTAAACAGAATAGTTTTGTTAGCCATTGTTATCCCTTTTTGCGGCCTTTTTCAGGTCTCTGCCTAGTGTAGGGTGTAGATACTAGGGTCTAAAATGCGGCGAAATTATACCTTGCGTCACAAATTTGTATACAGGAGATTTTTCTAATCCGAAGCCATTGCCATTAGATTTTCTCATCTTCAACATGTAATTTTTTTACATGCGAAGGCCAGATTTGCGCAGCTTGCAGTCAAATTGCTGATATTGTCAGCAATTCTGATCACATTAGCGCAACCTAGGCTAACGGCACATCTTAGGCAGTGCCGACTTATTACCCATGGCCTGTTGTATGAACACTGTTTTCAGCCCAGCGACATTATCAACGAGATTTAATCCCAGATCGCGAATCGCCTTTTTGACTGGGTTTGAACCTTCGAATAGGCGTTTAAAGCCCTCCATCGACGCGATCATCTCCATTGCATCGGCTTTGCGCCAACGTTCCAGTGCACGCAGCTGCGCATAATCGCCGATATCTTTACCCGCTTGCTGTAATTCGCTGATCACTTCGATAATGCTGGCCGCATCTAAAAAGCCGAGGTTCACCCCTTGGCCAGCCAGCGGATGAATAGTATGGGCAGCATCGCCTGCTAATACTAAACGGTGACGGGCAAAATGGCGGGCGTAGCGCATCCGTAATGGAAAAGCGTGGCGCTCGCTTTCCAGCTTGCAAATCCCTAAACGACCGTCGAAAGCCGCAGTTAAGTTGCGCTCAAATTGCACTTTGTCCATCGCCAATAATTCAGTGGCGCGCTCAGGCGGCACCGACCAGACGATAGAGCAGAGATTGTCTTCATACAGAGGTAAAAATGCTAGCGGGCCGTCCTGCAAAAACACTTGGCGGGCGGTGGCAAGGTGTGGCATTTCGGTACGAATAGTTGCGACGATTGCGTGGTGGCCATAATCCCAAAAGGTCAGCGGGATCTTGCATTGCTCGCGCACCCAAGAGTTGGCGCCATCAGCGGCTATCACAAGTGCAGCACTGACACTTTCTATTTCAGAATCGGCGCCATTGGCAAGGGTCAACCAAGCTTCGCGCTCACCAAAGGCAATGCGTTCTAAGCGTTGGTTTTGAATATGGGTGATATTGTCAAACTCACTGGCGCGTTTGGCGAGGGCAAAGCTAATGGCATCGTTTTCGATAATCGCGCCGAGACTGGTTTCGCTGATGCTGTTGGCATCAAAGGCAATTTTACCGAAACCGTCTTTATCCCACACCGCCATTTTTTGATAAGGCGTGGCGCGGGAAGTGTCTAAATAACTCAATGCCCCTAAGTTTTCTAACAAGCGCTGGCTCGCCTTATTGATGGCGCTCACCCGTAAACGCGGCTCGCCGCTCACGGCCTCAGTGTGGCCCGCATCGATAACGACGACATTCAGATCGGCCTGCGCCAATCCAATCGCGGTGGCGAGTCCCACCATGCCGCCACCCACAATGGCGATGTCATAGGCTTGTGAACTTAACATGGGTACATCCTTTTCGCGTTGCGATACCAGTAAATTGCGGAGTTATTTCCAGCCCATTGCCTTTTGAGCGACGGGGGTTTTCAGTGGCGGAAACCAAGACAAGAGCCGTAATCCTACGTTACGACCCAGCGCCATCGGCCAATATTGGTTTGAAAAGCCACGGACTAAAAATTCGATATTTCGGATAGTGCTGTTTCTGTCGTGCTCGCGGGCATTAAGGTACGCATGGGTCACAGCAGCGGAGCCGATATCGTCACCCTGAGCTAGCGCCGTTTGGATCACCTCGAGCAAACTCACCACATCCCGCAGCCCTAGGTTAAACCCTTGCCCCGCAATCGGATGCAGTGTCTGCGCCGCATTGCCGATAAACACGCATCTGTGATGAATTGGCCTTGGCATATAGGACAAATTAAGCGGATACGCATGGCGCGCGCTGACATCGATAAACGTGCCCGCACGATAACCAAATGCCTGTTGCAGCGCCGCTAAAAACTCAGCCTTAGGCGCGTCTTGCATCTGTTTAGCCCGCGCATCATCGAGCGCCCACACGAGAGAAAAGCGAGGTTGACCTTGAATATCGGCCATAGGCAACAACGCTAAGGGACCTGTTTGGGTAAAGCGCTCATAGGCCCAATGTTTGTGAGGCCTATTGGTTGGCAAATCGGCAGTTTGAATATTGGCAATAATGGCCGTTTGTTCGAAGGCCACTTGAGTCACGGGCAAATTAAAACTGCTGCGCACTTTGGATTGCAAACCATCTGCGGCAACCACAAGTTTGGCTTGAATTCGCTCGCCCGTATCGAGCACTAAGGTGTGACCTTCAACGGCGGGTTCTACTTGGGCAAGCTTAGCGGGGCAATAGAGTTTGACATTACTCTTATTCAACTCGTTAAACAGCACTTGGCCAACCCGTTCAAGCTCAACCACTTGGCCTAGGGCATCTAAATGAAACTGCGCCGCATTGAGTTCTGTCATGCCAAAGTGGCCGCGATCCGACACATGGATATTTTCAATCGCCGTGCCCAAATGGGCGAGCTTTTGCCATAAACCTAAACGGGATAATTCGAAAATAGAACCGTGGGCGATAGCAATAGAGCGGGCATCGAACCCGGGGTGTTGCTTATCGGGAAGGTGCGCTTCGATTAAGGCGATAGAAAGTGGCCGAGCTGCGGATAGAGAAAGACGCGCGAGAGCTAACGCTAGGGTCGCCCCCGCCATCGCACCGCCTACAATTGCGATGTCGACGTGTTGAACTGAAGTATCCATGTGATTTGTGGCCGTCATGGGGATCTCATTCAAGCTTTGGCATAACACTAAGGCATGTAAACATAAAAGATGTAAACATCAATGCTATGCACTCAAAAACACCAGTGCTATGGACTCAAAGGCAGGTTTGCCCACCTTTGACATCTAATGAAGCCACTACTGTGTTAACTTATTGAACATTAAACAACCGCGGTAAATTAATGCACCACCGCAGTATCGTCAGCCTCGCCATGGGGAAGCTCAGGACCAAACTCCGAGTAACACATGATGGCTGCAATACGTACAAACTCGAGTAATTCAGTGTAAGCGGCTTCGGATTCTTCATCGTCGGCAACATCAAATTCCACTTGGGCAATTTCCGCCAAGTCTTTGATCACTTCACGTACTTCTGCCGAGGCTTGATTCAGTTTCGGCTGAATAATCGCCATGCCAGTCAAAAAACTCTGGGTCCACAGAGACAAGGCTTCAACACGTTGGCTGAGCGGCTCTTCTTCTTCGGGCAACAGCGGCATGAAACCAAATTCAAAATCCACTAAACGCGTCACTGAATCGTTAAACAAATCACACACTAATTGGTGCAACTGCGCTGGCAAAGGTTGACCATCGTTCATCAGGTCGAATAAAGGCTTGATCCAAGTGTCGCCAGTTTGCTCTACACCACCGCAGATTAAACCGACTAAAGCACCGTGAACTTCTACCGGATGCTGGCCGATTTCAGCCGCATCTAAGGCGAGTTTTAAGCTGTCGATACGTAACGAAGGAGGGGTTGCCATATCAGATCCCAATAAGATTTTTCCAGCAGCAATGCTAGCAGAGATAAAGACTTGAACCAATACTGAATCCCAATAATGGCGAAATCGGCCACGCCCTGATAAAAAACTATCCAACTGCTCACACAAACAGCAAACAAAACCGTCAAAGACCAATCCATTTGCGGCTTACCTTGCACTTTTAAGATCAGCCCTATATAGTCCGCCCTAAGAGGCTAACGAAAGGATCACCCGCGACATGAGTAACAGTGCTGTTGAAATTACCCTACTTGGGCGCACCTACTCTATCGCTTGCCCGAAAGGTCAAGAGGATGCCTTACGTACGGTAGCGTTGGGAGTTGAACAACAACTCAGTGCGTTAAAAACCCGAACCAATAGCCTAAGCCGTGAAGAAATTGCGATCATGGCGGCGCTGAATATTGGACACGAGTTGTTCCAAGAAAAGCAAAAAAATAAGCACTACATGCAACAGATGGACGACAGGATCAGCTTGCTGCAGTCGACCCTCGAAAGTGCCTTAGTTGAGCGTTCAACTAAATAGATTTAAACTGTGCACCTTAGTGATTTAACACTCATTGAGTTAAACCAACTGACGCACAGTGAATGGCTAAACTGGCTTATTTAAATAAACCAATGCTTTAGCGATTCAATACCGTTTTGCTCCCTGGGATGCATGCCAACTGGTAATGTCCCTGTGCCGATAATTTTTATCTCAGGGTGAATGCTTTACTGACATTGTGCATGCTCGGCTTGTACCGAGAAGCCTTAGGAGGTAATCATTTACCCGCCTTGAACCTACGGTTCAAGGGCTACACCGGTAGCGGCATTCTGGGGAGCATCTTAATTCTATGTCTACATCTTCCAAACTTTCTCATTTGAATCCCCAAAGCGACACGGCGCAACTTGCCGTAGAAGTCGCTGATGCCGTAGATGTCACAAACTATGCGGCAAATATCGCACTCCATACAAAAGAAAGCCGCAATCTGTTACGCAAAGCCATTCGCACCGCCCGTAAATCCCTCTCCGAAATAGAGCAAACCCAAGCAAGCTTAAACGCCTGCCAGCGAATGCTCGATGCATTGCAGGCCAACAAAGCGCAACATGTGGCATTATATCTCACCCACGATGGCGAACTCGCCACGCCACCGCTGATCGCTGCGCTGTGGCAAATGGGCATAAACACCTATCTGCCTAGGTTACATCCCTTCAATGCCGGACAATTATTATTCCTGCATTACACCGTAGATACCCCCATGCAACCCAATCAATTCGGCATCTTAGAACCTAAATTAGATGTGCGCGCCATTATCCCAGTGACAGAGTTAGATGT
This sequence comes from Shewanella sp. M-Br, assembly GCF_036245925.1. Taxonomy (NCBI): domain Bacteria; kingdom Pseudomonadati; phylum Pseudomonadota; class Gammaproteobacteria; order Alteromonadales; family Shewanellaceae; genus Shewanella; species Shewanella sp. M-Br. The sequence goes on along the minus strand of NZ_BJBV01000003.1, from coordinate 14,382 downwards.
TGTTATCACACCATTAGTGGCTTTTGATTTAATGGGAAATCGTATGGGCATGGGCGGCGGCTATTACGATAGGACGCTGGCAAACTGGCAGCTTAAAGGTAAACCTTTGCCTATGGGTTACGCCCACGACTGTCAGCAAGTGACGAGTTTACCCTGCGAGTATTGGGATGTGCCTTTACCGTTCATCATCACCCCAAGTCGGGTACTGACATTTTGAAAAAGAAGGATCGAGAAACTAGAAACTAGAGCCATGCCGTGGCGTTCTAGAGCCTTCTCTACCTTAAATGCCGGCCACCATCAACATTATGGCAACGACCGGTGACGTAGCGGCTATTCAGCAGATATTCCACTAAGTCGATAATTTCCTCATTCCCCGCCTCTTTCGGCAACAGCGCTTTGGCTAAGGTTTTTTGCTGATAGGCAGCATCATCACCCGCATTAAATAGGATCATCGCTGGCGCAATCGAATTCACTTTGACCTCGGGCGCAAACTTGGCGGCAAAGGATAGCGTCATATTGTGCAGCGCAGCTTTACTGGCGGCATAGGCGATATGCTTCTGACTGCCCTTCTCTGCCACATAGTCAGTAATATGAATCACATCACTGCCGCCGATTTCATCGCCAGCACCCGCACGTAGCTGCGCCTCTAAGGCCAAGTTCAACTGATAGGGCACACTCACATGCACTTGCATCATCCGCTGCAGCACTTGGCTCGGCGCAAAAGTGGTACTCTTTAAAGATTCATTCTTTGTAAGCACAGGATCAGGCAGCCAGTCAGAGGCATTGTGAATAATGGCGCGAATTTGCGGCAATTTAGCTAACTCAGCAATTAAGGATCGCACTTGGGCATCGTCATAAAAATCGCAGGGATACAGAGTCGCACCTAAGGTGGTAAGCTCATCAATACTAGCGTAATGGCTGCGATAAGTACCAATCACGCGCTGACCTTGGGCGAGAAAATGTTTGGCTAAGGCGTAACCTATGCGTTTACCCACGCCTGTGATAATGATGGGAGATGTCATACCTATCCTTTTGAGTCGTTATTTGTCAGGCTTTACCTTGTTCACTTAAAAATCAGCAATCAAGTTAAACTGATTAATAACCAAGATGTTACTGCACTCATTTGAATTTAACCTAACAAAAAGCCAAATGAGATGCTGATCCGTTCTACAATCGCTTCGATCTAAAACCCTTTATTCTGCGTATAGGGTAGAAGAAAACCAAGCTTAAGTACTCAAGCCAAGAGCTTAGACCAAGTATTGTGATCAAGTCATCAGAGGTAATACCGATGGAACTGCGGATTTTTTACGATGGGAATTGTCCATTATGTAGCGCCGAAATGCGTCAACTGAAAGCGCGCGATCCGAAGAACTTGATTGCGCTTGAGGATTTAAATGCGCCAGACTTTAGTGAGCGCTTCAGCCATATCGATAGAGACTACGCCAATACGATTCTCCATGGCGAAACCGCAACAGGCGAAGTGTTACTCGGGTTAGATGTCACTTGTAAAGCGTGGGCACTGACAGGAACACGCGCTTGGATCCAACTATTACGCCTGCCCGTGATTAAAACTGTCGCCGATTGGTGCTATCTCAGATTTGCAAAACACAGATATCGCATCTCCTATTTACTGACGGGCAAAGCCCGCTGCGACGATAATTGCCAACTGCCCACTAAGCGCCGCTGATCGACTGAATTAGCTTAGTAAAGTGTAAAACCTAGGCATAAAAAAACGGAGCTCAATGGCTCCGTTTTTAATTCGTCATAATCTAAAAAGATTATCCGAAAGATTATTTAACGAAATCAACGCCTAGTTTGATATCGCCTTTCAGCGTATCTAACATAGAATCACGAGCGTTAGCTTCGAATGCACTCACTTCACCGTAAGGCAGTACTTTTTCAATACCGTTTTTGCCTAACAGCACAGGTTGTGCGAAGAATTCAGCATGCTCGCTGCCGCCGTCAACATAGGCGCATTCAACGATGTTAGCTTCGCCTTGCAGACCACGAACCAGAGACAGACCGAAACGGCAAGCCGCTTGACCCATAGACAGAGTCGCGCTTCCGCCACCGGCTTTAGCTTCAACCACTTCGGTACCCGCGTTTTGGATGCGAGTCGTCAGACTTGCCACTTCTTCGTCAGTGAAAGTCGCGCCTTCAACTTGAGACAGTAATGGCAGAATGGTCACGCCGCTGTGGCCGCCGATCACATTCACTTTAACGTCAGCAACGTTCAGGCCTTTTAATTCGGCGATGAAAGTTTCAGAACGGATCACGTCTAGAGTCGTGATACCGAACAGACGGTTCTTATCATAAACACCCGCTTTTTTCATCACTTCTGCAGCGATAGCCACAGTCGTGTTGACTGGGTTAGTGATAATGCCAACCAAAGCCGTAGGGCAAGTTGCCGCTACTTTTTCGATCAGGTTGCGAACGATACCCGCATTGATATTGAACAGATCTGAACGATCCATACCAGGCTTACGTGCAACACCAGCAGAAATTAGAACAACGTCAGCACCCACTAGGGCAGGCGTTGGATCTTCACCAGCAAAACCTTTGATTTCAACAGCAGTTGGAATGTGGCTCAAGTCAACCGCAACACCCGGAGTTACCGGTGCGATATCATATAGAGACAATTGAGAACCCGCAGGCAATTGAGTTTTTAACAGTAGGGCAAGAGCCTGGCCGATACCACCAGCAGCACCAAGTACAGCAACTTTCATAGTTATCTCCGTTATTTCTCGGATATGTGTGACATGGATCTAATTTGCGTTGGCGTCACATTACTGGAATGTCACAACAATTTCAATTATCCCTTAGTCGTGGGACAAAAGAATTCCGGAATAACGCAGAAGCAATGTAGAACAATTACTCAAATTGGGATTTTTACGCCCCCAGCAAACGCTTAACCACTGGGGCTTAGTGAATTTTTATTCAACCAATCTGGTTATTTGTTGACAATTTTTCTAAAAATATTCAAAATGGGCCTGTTTTTTTGAATAACGAATAATAATATTATGCAAACGACCAAGAATCAGGATGACCTTGTTAGAATTTTTAAGTCGATTTTAAAAGAAGAGCGCTTTGGCTCTCAGAGTGAAATCGTCACCGCCTTGCAAGCTGAAGGCTTTGGTAATATTAACCAATCAAAAGTGTCACGCATGCTCAGCAAGTTCGGCGCAGTGCGGACTCGCAACGCTAAGCAAGAGATGGTGTATTGCTTACCAGCCGAATTAGGCGTACCCACCGCGGGTAGCCCACTGAAGAATTTGGTACTCGACGTCGATCACAACCAAGCTATGATCGTCGTGCGAACTAGCCCAGGTGCCGCGCAGCTTATTGCCCGCTTGTTGGATTCTATCGGTAAACCAGAAGGCATTTTGGGTACGATTGCCGGTGATGACACTATCTTTATTTGCCCATCGAGCATCCAAGATATCGCCGATACCTTAGAAACCATCAAATCTTTATTCAATTACGCAGAATAAAAAAACAGGTCAGTGAGCTGACCTGTTCTATTTTACCTGTACATTTTGAAGTACTATACCGCGCTGGTTATTTGGCCATTGTCCCGATTACGTTACACATTCCAGCACAATATCTAACTCACAATATCTAACTCACAATATCTAACTCACAATATCTAACTCACAATATCTAACTCAACTATAACGATATCAGTAAGCCACACTGATGCGCTGGTTTGGGTGAGCGCCCTTTTCGGCTTCATCTACCATGGCTTTTGCGTAATCAGTTACAGAGATACGGCTTTGACCATTAGCATCGGTAAAGAAGCTGTCGCCACCAAGACGGTACGGGCTTTCACTCTCACCGGGATAAATCTCAGCAGCTGGGCTCACAAAGGTCCAATTGATTGCCGTTTGCGCCGCACGGAATACCTTCAAGGCTTCACCCTGAGCTAACGCCTCATCTTTATATACTGCGGGGAAATCTGGGCTAGAGACCAGCGTCACACCCGGCGCCACTTCTAAACTCCCAGCACCACCGACCCACAATAAACGTGGCACGTTAGCGTTAGGCAGCACATCCAGTAAACGCTGAACCGTACTCGCCACTAGACCATGATTTTGTTGGGCGCGGCCACCAACGGCGGCAATCACGACATCTACGCCAGCAAAGGTATCGGCGACCAATGGCTGCTCTAAATCCACGGCACGTACTGCCACATCAGCCACGGATAACTTGCTTGGATCACGCACTAACGCTGTCACTTGATGTCCACGACTCTGTGCTTCTTTTAAAATTGCACCACCGATCCAACCCGTTGCACCTAAAATTGCGATTTTCATTTCATTGTCTCACTCAGATGATTTACATTGGATCCAGTTTACTTGCAGTTTTTCACCTAATAAACATCAATAATTGAGCATGATTGTTTCAATATAGGGTACTAATGTGGATAAAATTGCCGCAATACGCAGTTTCGTCGAAGTCGCAAACTGTGGCAGCTTTACCAAAGCTGCCGAACATTTAGACCTCAGCCGCCTGCAGGTTTCCCGTCATATTCAAGAAGTGGAGCAGTGGTTGAGTTTACGCTTATTACACCGCACCACGCGCAGCGCCAGCTTGACTTTGCAGGGTGAGGAAGCGCTACAATTTTGCCAGCGGATCTTAAGTGAAGTTGCGGCCATGGAGAGCCGTGCCCACAGCCATAACAGTGAACTGGTAGGCAGTATTCGTATCGCTACGCCTATTGGCCTAGGGCAGCACAGTCTGTTTGATGTCGTCGATCGCTTTATTAAAATTCATCCTAAGGTCAACATTCAACTGGTGATGTCGGACAGTTTTGCGCAATTGGTAGATGAGCGAGTCGACGTGGCGCTACGTTATACCGAGCAACCCGATGAGAATCTCATAGCTCGGCGTTTGATGACCATAGATGCGGTACTTTGCGCGGCGCCGAGCTATCTTGATAGCGCAACGCCACTCCTCGAACCCATTGATCTGCTGGCCCACAACTGCCTCATACACTCAGCGCAACAAAACTGGCCTTTTCTAAAAGAACTGCAAGCCGAGCACGTCAAAGTTACAGGGAATCTTAGGGCTAACGATATGGGAGTGTTGGTCAGTGCGGCGCTACGTGGACATGGCATAGTGCGTTTACCCTGTGACTTAGCTAACCAATACCTTGCCAGTGGTCAGCTCAAAGAAGTCCTATCCGAATTTACGACACCAGGCCAAACCCTGTGGGCGGTATATTTGTCCCGCAGTTATCAGCAAAATCTAGTGCGCGCTTTTATCGATTTCACCGCCCTGCAATGGCAGCTCGATATCAAAAAATGGGTTCCCGCGCATTAGCATAAAAAACGCACTTAGGCGTTAGCTTAAGTGCGTCTCGATTGATGCTAATTCGGCTTGATTATAGAAAGCTTATTCGTCGAACTGCAGCATAAAATCCAGTGCGGGGGCAAAGAAAGATGAACCTGTCATCGCCTTAGTAAAATGCATCAAGTGATCATGATTGCCTGCGCCATCACCAAACATCATGCTATGCAGCATCTTTTCAAAATGTTCTGGCGTGCGGCAGTTAGAGATAAACATTAATCCCTGCTCCTTCAGCGACCCATAGGGCATGCTCTGGCGCAGGATTTCCATCGACTGACCATTCGCATCTTTAAGATTCACCCGCTTGATATGGCTGGTCAGTGGCTTATCTTCTGACTCATACTCGATATTATCTTGCTTAGTGCGACCGATAATATCTTCTTGTTTTTTAACCGGCAATCTATGCCATTTACTCAAGTTATGGGCATACTTTTGCACGTGAATATAGCTGCCGCCCCTAAACTCAGGATCTTCATCACCAACCAGAGCGACTTCCTGACGGTGACGCCCCTTAGGATTTTCGGTGCCATCGACAAAGCCGGTTAAATCGCGGCTATCCATAAATCGAAAGCCACGCTCTTCTTCAACTAACTCCACTAAATCTTCAAACATTTGGCTGATTTCATTCGCCACTAAATGCAGAATATCGTAACGATCACTGCGAATATGCACGAATAAATCATATTCAATTGCAGGCGCTTCACGACTGCCCACTTGCATCGCAGGGAAAGGTTTGAGCAGTTCTGGGCGAGCAGTAGGATAGAGGCTATCCCAATAATTAGCACCAATACCAACAAAACCATTGAATGCACTGTCGGAATATTGATCTGTCAGCTCATAAATATACTGCGCAACGTTGGCAAGACAGGGACGTAATTGCGACTCGACATTGTCATTGGCATTAAACATCAAATAGACACTGTGTAAGTTCCCCTCTGCACACACACCCAACTGTTCACGCGGCATATTTTGAATATCCATTTGGTTATCACCCTTTTTCTAAATTCATTTTCGGCAATATTATCCGCAACTTTACCTAAAAATGACATTAACTAACGCACAGTTTGCTCTGATCTGTTTATGATAATGCCAATTGCGGAGCATTATCCCACCCCAGACCCTTAAACATAAAAATTGACGAGACCATTAAAGTCTCGCCAATCAGTTAAATCGAATCAATGACGTCAGGTTCACTCAGTGTTGAGCTTACCTTAGCATTTATCTTAGTGTTAATAGCCTGCGGCGTGACCATCCTTGCGACTCTCAGAGGCCGCACGATATACGCCGGTTTCGGCATTAAATCCAATGGCTTGATAGCCACCAAACTCCCCAAGTCCATCACGCAGCACATGGCCTTTCTTAATCAACTCACGACGGGTTTCTACCGGAAAACCTGATTCCAGACTAACATAGCCGCCATCATTCATCACTTCGCCTGTGGGCTCGGTTGACCCCATATGCAAAATTCTGGGGGCATCGCCCGCTTCTTGCAAGTTCATTTTAAAATCAATCAGATTCATTACAATCTGCGCGTGCATTTGTGGCTGAGTCGCGCCGCCCATCACCCCAAAGCTCAGCCAAGGTTTACCGTCTTTGGTCACAAAAGCCGGAATAATGGTATGGAATGGACGCTTGCCCGGTGCGTAGGTATTAAAACGCCCTTCCGTTAAATCAAACATTTGCCCGCGGTCTTGCAGCACAAAGCCGAGATCCGGCGGTGTCATCCCTGACCCCATACCACGGTAATTACTCTGAATGAGTGACACCATGTTGCCATCTTTGTCGGCAGTAGTCAGGTACACAGTATCGCCATGTTGCAACGCTGGATTACCCGCATCGACACTTTTGGCGGCTTTTGTAGGGTCAATCAACTTAGCGCGATCATAGTTATATTTCTGTGAGATAAGCTCAGTAACGGGCACTTTATTAAAGGCCATGTCGGCATAAAACTTAGCTCTGTCGGCAAAGGCGAGTTTCTTTGCTTCGACAAATAAATGAACATATTCAGGACTATTAAAGCCCATGGCAGCCACATTAAAGGGCTCCATAGTTTTTAAGATTTGTAGCGCCGCAATGCCTTGACCATTAGGTGGCAGTTCCCACACATCGTAACCACGGTAGTTCACCGAAACGGGATCTATCCAGTCGCTAGTATGGCTCGCTAAGTCATCATAACTTAAATAACCACCTTGGGATTTCATGTACTTATCGATACTTTTGGCGATATCACCTTTATAGAAAGCATCGCGGCCGCCCTTGGCAATTTTCTCATAGGTGTTAGCAAGCGCGGGATTTTTAAAGATTTCCCCTACGGTAGGCATCTTACCATTAGGCATATAGGTTTCTTTAAAACCGGGGAATTTAGCCAGTTTTTTACCACTACCATCAAGGTAATAGGCAATCAACTCTGACACAGGGAAACCATCACGGGCGTAATGAATGGCAGGCGCGAGGTTATCGGCCATAGCTAATTTGCCGAACTTACTATGCAGTTCATACCAACCATCCACTGCGCCGGGCACAGAAACCGGCAAAGGTCCAAGCGGCGGTAAATAGTCTAATCCGAGGGATTTAAGCTTTTCTAAACTTAAGGATTTGGGACTGCGCCCCGATGCATTAAGACCATAGAGGCGTTTATCTTTTGCGCTCCAAACGATAGCAAATAAGTCCCCCCCGACACCCGAGCCCGTTGGCTCGACTAATCCTAACATAGCGTTAGCGGCAATCGCTGCATCGACCGCACTGCCGCCCTGCTTGAGTATATCAATAGCGACTTGCGTGGCTAAAGGCTGACTGGTCGCCGCCATCCCTTGGGTTGCATACACTTCTGATCGCGTTGCGAAGGCTTTACCTGTGATCCTATCCATGGCCATCACTCCTGAAGACGATATTGCCGTTGCTACAATAACGAGGGTGCAAATTGAATTTATTGTTTTTATCATAATTCCTCCAAAACCGGAGGATAAAAGTAGCAAGGATGGTCGAAAATATCACCAACCAATACCGCATAGACCCAAGTTAAACGTAAGCAAAAATGTCGTACTTTAGTTGGCTATGCTATATCAGCATTGAATAAATACTCATCGCTTAGATTGGGTCCCCACAGTTTGAATATGCTGAAGATTCAAACAACACGAGCGAATGCGGCTCAGTCGTTACCCCAACTTTTTGGCCGATAGTGAGCTGCATCATTTGGCTACGCACCTCCACATAATAAGCATGGGAAGCGGCTTCAATTTTGACCCAATAATGACAAAAGGCGCCTAAGAAACGTCGCTCAGTGATAGTACCAACGCCCTGTTCATCGGCGCTGAGCGTCAATTGCTGTGGTCGCAAGAATACTGTTCCGCTGAACTCGCTCGGCAAATTTAATGGCGTGAGGCTGGTTAAATGACCTATGGGAGTGACAACACTGTGCCCATCAAACACTGCTGCAGGTAAGTAATTACCGCTACCTAAAAAGTCCGCCACATAGCGGCTGTTTGGGGCGGCATATAAGGCTTCGGCACTACCATGCTGCACTATGATGCCTTGATTAAAGATGGCTAAAGTATCTGCAAATACAAAGGCTTCATCCTTGCTATGAGTAACAAACACCGCGCTGACATTACGCTGTTTTAAGATGCTGCGAATTTCCGCCATCATCTCGTAACGCACTTGGGCATCAATATTAGAAAAAGGCTCATCAAGCAGCAATAATTGCGGCTCATAGGCAAGTGCCCGCGCAATCGAAACTCGCTGCTGCTGACCGCCAGATAATTCATGGGGATAACGCTGTGCCAACCCTTCAAGTTTGACCAAGGCTAGCATTTCATCCAAACGTGCCTGACGCTCTGCGCCCGACAATCTAGCCACCCCAAAGAGGATATTTTCCGCCACAGTCAAATGAGGGAAAAGCGCATAGTCTTGAAAAATCATGCCGATGCCGCGCTGCTCGCTAGGTACAAACTGGCTATCGCCACTCACTATGCGACCATTAATCTGGATTTCACCTTGGCTTATGGCCTGTAATCCAGCAACTGCACGCAATAAGGTCGTCTTGCCACAACCGCTTGGGCCTAACAACGCCAGGATTTCCCCTTGGGCGAGCGTTAAACTCAAACCCTTAAGTACTTGCTGGCCCTGATAATCGCTATGAATTTGCTTAAGCTTGAGCGTACTTGTCATCAGCTGTGGTGCTCCAATGAACGGTTTAAATAAATAAGCGGCACTAAACCCACCAGTACAATCACAATAGCAGCTAATGCGCCGTGCTCGAGTTTTTCATCGGACGCAAACTGGAATACATAAGTTGCAAGATTCTCAAAGCCGATAGGCCGCAGCAATAACGCAGCGGGCAGTTCCTTCATGCTTTCGATAAACACCAATAAAGCGCCCGCAAATAATCCCTTGGCAAGTAAAGGCAAATGCACCCGCCGCAAAAGTTGCCTAGGAGTTTGCCCCATGGTCAGGCTCACCATGTCTAGCGATGGCGAGATGCGTTTATAACTGCTTTCAACACTGCCAATCGCAATTGCCACGAAACGCACACAAAAAGCAAAAATCAATGCCATCACACTGCCTGTAAGGATAAGACCAGGGCCTGCTATACCGAAAAGATCCGCCAGATCGTTAATCGCAAAATCTAGCATAGTTAAAGGCACTAATACCCCAATAGCCAGCACAGTGCCTGGTAAGGCATAGCCCGTCGAAGCTAACCGTGAGGGCAAAGCATCACTCTGTCTTGGGCTTATCCGGCGAACGAACATAAGCAGTAAGGCGATTAAGCAACAGAGTAAACTGGTGATCAGCGCAAGACTGAGGCTGTTAAGACTCAATTGCCAAAAACTCTTATCCCAGCTTTGTTCAAAGTAACCAATGGCATAGGATAATAAAATCCCGAAAGGTAACAGAAAGGCTAATAGCAATAGCATGCCGCAAAAGCTGAGTGCTACCAAGGTTTGAGTCATCGAGAGTCGATACAAGTCAGTGACTTGTATACGTGATTGTTTTTGGAATAACTGCTGTTTACGACGGGCAAAACGCTCAAATCCAATCAGACTAAATACCACCAGCAAGATAATCGCCGATAACTTAGCGGCGGCGGTCAAATTGCCATAACCCAACCAAGTGTCGTACACGGCTGTCGTTAAGGTAGGCACGGCAAAATAGTTAACCGTTGCAAAATCAGCGGCCGTCTCCATCGCCACTAAAGCCACCCCAACGGCGAGCGCAGGCCTTGCCATAGGCAAAGATAAACGCCAAAAACTTTGCCACGGTGAACAGCCCATAATGCGCGAAGCATGGGCCAAACTTAAGGATTGCTCCATAAAAGCGGTACGCGTCAAGAGATAAATATAGGGAAACAATACCAGCGACAACATACACGCCGCGCCGCCTAAGGTACGAATATCGGGGAAGAAATAATCCTGCGGTGAGTCCCAGCCAAATATCGAACGAAGACCGCGCTGCACTGGCCCCGCATAATCGAGTAAATCGGTATAGACGTAGGCAACAATATACGCAGGCATAGCGAGGGGCAATAATAGCGCCCATTGCAAATATCGCCTGCCGACAAAGTCACAACGAGCCATCAACCAAGCGCAAGGTAACGCGAGTAATAACGCCCCCAGACTCACCCAGAAAATCAGCAATAAACTGTTAATGATATATGTCGGCAGAACCGTTGCCATCAAGTGCCCAAACACGGCTTCGTCAGGCTGAAAAGCTTGAAATATCAACGCAAATAGTGGCAATACCAGCAAGGCGGCCACGGCATAACCAGCAAGCGACCAGCTTCTGGCTAATCCTAAAATCATGTCAATCCTTAAAACGTCACAGCGCCAATCACTGGCGCTGATAACCTAAATCTGCATTTTGTCGCTAGCACTGGAGCTAGAGATCAAACTGCACTTCATCTAATAGCTTAACCGCCGCTTGGTGATATTCTGCCAACTTAAAAATGGGCAATTGATCTGACTTAAACTTACCCCATGAAGCCACTAAAGATGAAGGTGCCACATCGGCTTTCACTGGATATTCCATATTCACATCGGCATAGGCCTTCTGAGCAACATCGGCGGATAAGAACTCCATCAATTTGATCGCATTGGCTTTATTAGGCGCATGGCGAGTGAGTACCATACCAGACACATTCACATGGGCACCGCGGTCAGCTTGGTTCGGGAAGTTGAGCGTCACAGCTTCGGCAATCGCCTTTTGCTCAGGATCCTGCAACATATTGCCGTAATAGTAGCTATTACCAATGGCGATCTCACACACACCTTCTTTTACTGCGGCAATTTGCCCCCTGTCGTTCCCCTGAGGTTTGCGGGCTAAATTAGTTTTCACGCCTTGTAACCAAGTTTTTGCCTCAGCTTCACCGTGATGAGCAATCATAGATGCGACTAACGCTATGTTGTATGGATGCTTACCACTGCGAGTACAAATCTTTCCTTTATATTTGGGTTCGGCTAATTCTTCATAGGTCAATTGCTGCTGGCCTAAACGATCCTTGGCTGTATAGAGATTTCGCACCCGCATAGTCAGGGCATACCACTGGCCATCGGGATCGCGATACTGCGCAGGAATATTGCTCTCTAGGAGGGGATTTTTGACTGGAGAGGTTAGATCTTTATCCACTAATTCAACTAAACGTGAAAAATCAGACGTCAGCACAAGATCTGCTGGGGATAAACGGCCTTCACGGACGAGACGCTCGGCAATACCGTCTTTAGCAAATACCAAATTCACACCTATGCCAGTTTCTTCGGTGAAACGCGTCAGGATAGGCTCCACCAAGAAAGCTTGGCGATAAGAATAAACGGTTAATTTATCATCTGCATTCGCTGAATGCCCAACCGACATTAACCCAACAATAGCCGCGCAAGTTACCCATTTCATTACCGAATTCTCCCCAAAGTGATGACGTGTTCAGCAAAATTAGAACACTAACGCATTAATGATAATGCTTATCAGTTTCGCAAGAGTAATAGATACGGAACTCGAGAGCAAGCAGCTAATTAACTTTATGTTTTTAATGGCATTAATCTGAAAATTTGAGATTATCTCAAATCAAACTAAACTGAACCTTAATTCGATTAAAATGCTTTCAGGAGGCGTTATGTTAACTGTTTTGCTGCTAGGCGTAGCCGCAATTGCGCTATTTTGCTTATTCAAACTCAATAGTCGTCCCAAAAGACATAAACACTCTTCTCAAGCTGCTGATCCCAGCATTAATAAGACTCACAGTTTTCACAGTGTGAGCATTGTGAATAACGGCAGTTGCTGTGAGCAAATTGAAGCGCTTTCTGGAAAACGATTTTTATCGAAAGATGCGCCCGAAATTCCGATGGAAGAATGCACTATGGCAAACTGCCAATGCCGCTATCAACACCATGAAGACAGGCGCCAACTAGGCAATGATCGCAGAGTAGAATATGGGGTTACTCGTGAGTTATTCGGCGCTTTTGGTGAACAAAATCGCCGTGATAGGCCAAAAGGAAGACGCGCAACCGACGGTTGAGCATCCTCTGCGGATTATTGGGGACGAGTTTGAATAAATGCAGGTAAATCACGCATTTCACTGAACCAAAGTGCTGTCGCAGGTGCAACCTTACGCCAATCTAGCTCTGGATGTCTAAAATCCACATAATCGAGTAAGCAAATCAAAGCTAATTGCGGTGCTTGAATCGTGGTTTGGGTGATCACAGTTTGAAGCTCAATCTGCATAAGGCCGCGCAGCAGTGCTTGTTCAAAACGTGCAGTCCAAAATACTGATCTCACGCCTTCTTCTTCACGCATTTGCTCTTGGCGTAATTTCACCGCGCTATCGATTAAGCCTTTGACTAAAGAATACTGACACTCCAGCACCCAGTTATTATTTGAGATCCCAAACATCTTACGATCGCCAAGCTCTGCATCTAGGTAACGCATGATCACTTCACTATCGAATAGTGCTACACCATCGTTGGTAATAAGACATGGGATCTGTCCTAACGGGTTAGCATCGAGTAATTCTGCGCTGTTTTCAAAGGGATTAACTAACTGCTCTTCAATATTGTTAATCCCTAGATACTGGATTAAGGCTCTTACACAACGGGCATAGGGCGAAGCTTGAGAACTTAACAACTTCATCAAAAATTTCCTTTTGTTTGCATTAAACGCTATGGCTTTTTAGGGGCAAGAACGGAAACAAGTTTACTCTCGCCTTCTATGTAAAATTGAGATTACCAGTATTTTTCAACGGTAATTTGCCCAGGAGCACGGCGTAAATTCTTCACTAACCCTTTATCGAGTAAAGCGGCTTGCGCACCATTAATCATACCCGGATTGCCGCAGATCATAACTTGAGAGTCAGCTGCGTTTAAGGTTAATCCTGCCTTTTTTTCGATTTCACCCGAGACTATTCCCTCGGGAATGCGGCACTGCAAAGCATCGGCAAAGGGTTTACGGGTCACACTCAAGACTAATGTAAATTGTTCAGGGTATTTGCGTTCTAAATTACGCAGCTTATCAAGATATGCCAAATCCTGTGCCTCGCGCACGCCATACACAAGCACGACTTTTTCAAAACGCTCCCAAGGTTCATCGGTGTCGAGCATAGACAAAAATGGCCCTACTGCTGTTCCTGTGGCTAAAAACCACAAATGCTTCCCTTGGAGTTCACCCTTAGGAATTTCAGCTAAGGTCATAAAACCGGTCGCGGTTGAGGTAATTTCAATTTCATCGCCTATTGCAAGGTTGTGTAATTGAGGCGATAACAGGCCATCCTCTACCGCAACGGCGAGCACCTCGGCATAGGGTTTATCGGGAGAATTGACTAAGGAGTAGGCTCTAGCCACACGCTTATCATCTTGCATTTGACTTAACTTGATAAACTGACCAGGAATAAATGGAGCTAACTCGGCAGCAATGCGCAATGAGAATAACTTATCACTCCAATCAATACGTTCTATCACTTGTCCCCTAATCCACATAACTTGCCCTCAAGCGAAACGTTAAATAGGCTTCCAGCATAGACTTTTTTCTGCACAACAAAAACCCCTTATATAA
>NZ_BJBV01000002.1:0-242199 GCF_036245925.1 Shewanella sp. M-Br | reverse complement strand
CAACTTTACGGGGGTTGTTTGTTAGCAAACGTATTTCAGTAACAGAGAATTTCTCTAATATCTGAACCGCTCTTACGTATTCTCTAGGATCTTGATCAACACCTAAATGGCGATAAGCGTCAGATGTATCTAAGCCGTGTGTCAAACCAAGCTGCATACCTTTAACTTTGTTTAGCAACCCCGCACCTCTTCCATCACAGAGCATGTAGATTAAATAACCCCCTTCTACTGCGATCCTCTTCTGGCTTTCGCTTAACTGGGCGTGGCAATCACAGTCTAGGCTTCTAAATATTTCTGCTGTATAACAAGCGCTTTGGACCCTAACTAATGGCACTGCTTCATAATTAGGATTAACAAGGACAAGTATATTGTCTTCTTCGTGTTCCCCCCAGTTAAAGCAATAAAAATCGAACTCTCCAAATTTAGTTTTAATGTGAGTTTTTTCAACTTGATAACAACCCATTATTCATTTTCCTTCGGCGTATTTTGTGGCGCAGACCTAATATCTTCTGGATTTGGAACCATCGGGACCCATGAATAATGAGCGTTCAATGCTATCTGAGCGACATTTTCAACTAGAAGTTTTCCTGGATCAGGGTGATCAGAATATTTAGCGACCCGATATTGATACTTATAGAGATTATCTTCTAGCTCTCTTTGTGAAGTCCTGTATAAAGCCCAGAGCTGCTGTGGTTTCCGCAACTGCAACCATGCCGTTGAAAACGCCACGGCAACTGAAAGCAAAGTAGGCACCAGCTTTGAAAATACAAAAACTGACCCATACTCACCAAACAGTTTTGCTATATCTTCGCCTAGTGTAACGAAAATTGGTGCTGCTAGAGCACCTCCCATCGAAAGCCAAAAGCACAACATGGATTCGTTCTTGTTGTGAGTTGATTTGTCTTTGAATCCCTTAATTATTGCTTTGCAAAACTCTTCTGGATTTTTTTGTACATCATTAATATTTTCTTTTTTAGACTTATCTACCATTTATATAAGACCCAAGTTTGGCTGACGTATAACATCTTAATATTTATGCGCAGCGCTGTTTGCAGAGCATAAATCGTTTGTTGGACTTGGCCACCACCACATCCATGTAAATTGGTGTAAATGATGCTATAGGAATTTGCTTTTTTGGGGTAGTGGTTTTTCATACAAAAAGACCGGACACCCCCCAATTTTTTTGCTTTTAGCGCTGCGCAAACAATACAGAAAATAGTGCCAACCATAGTTAAATGATAACTCTCGCCTTTGAATCAACAGACTACGCAAATGCTAAAAGGTGCGCCATGGTGATTGGCGAGACGACCGTCCGACCCATGGACGGGGCGGTCGAGCATCCACGGATGGACTCGCTGCGAGTCGACGAGTGAATACCATGGCAAACCTATCTATGTGGATCAAGTGAGCTTATTATCAGTAAGGAATCAGTTCACTTTATGATGCTGGCAATCCATGACGGAATATTTGGCTCACCAAACTGCTCTGCATACTTCTTGGCCTCGTCACTCTCCTTCTATTTGATAGAAAAAGCTGAGCCGAGTTTAGAGTAATAAGACTCACGAATTATCGTTGGGTAGCATTCGATAGAAAGGTGTTGAAGAGTCACGTGACTAATTTTAGAAAAAAGCTTTCTTAGCAGAAAAGAGTACGGATAGCGCACTAATGCTATGGAGATTTAAGCGAATTATCGGCTAATAATAGATATCAAAAAAACCATAATGACTATTGATCTGCAAACACATTATGCCGCAACCACGTGGCGCTGTGCACGCAGTGGGTGTAATCGATTATGCATCACTTTAATGGTTTCAAACTGCACCATGGTTTTAGCGCCTGACAAGACACATTCGGGTGACAATAACATCACTAGCGCGGACTGAAGGGTATTTTCAACCACGAGGGCGAGTACTCTTTGCTTTTGGCATTTTAGCTCAAATACTTTACCTACATCGCTATAAACACAGACATCACTGGTATCAAAAAACCATGATTTAGGCATTTGTGGTGTCAGCATAAAATGGGCGGCGGTGGCATTGAGGGCGATTTGCACAATAGCAGCATCGGACAAAGACAGGGTTTTAGGCAATCTATCGAGTAAGTTCATATAGAATTTGGCGTGCGCAATATTAAATTCCATGCTTGATAAGGCATCTGGAATGAGTAATTTTGCTTTATAAGACGTCAGAAATTCTATCTCGGAACCTAACGATACGCCTAATACACCATACGAATCGTTATATTTCCATTGCCAATCTTTTTGCGGCATTAATAACATAACGGTGACCCAATATTTGAACACTGGGACATAATAGTAGATATTTTATCCAATATCAAAATAAAAATAATAAAATACAAATTATTTAACAGTTACTTAGTCGATCTATTGTAAGATCTTAACAGCGATCTAAGGATCATTTTAGATCGCTGTTAAAGAATAAGATCTTATTTTAGATCGCTATATTGATCTTAAGATCATTATTTCAAGCGGTATGCATTCACTATTTCTTTAATTAACTTCGGACCTTGATAGATAAAACCTGAATAAATCTGAACCATAGTGGCGCCCGCATCGAATTTAGCTAAGGCATCTTCAGCGCTATTAATACCGCCCACACCTATGATCGGGATCTGCCCTTTCAAACAAATTGCCAATTGCTTAATCACTTTAGTAGACAGCTCAGTTAAGGGTTTGCCGCTCAAGCCGCCGCTTTCATTGGCGTTGGCAAGACCGCTAACACCATCACGCGTTAAAGTAGTATTGGTCGCAATTGCGCCATCAAATTTGTTTTTAATCAAAGCTTGTGCGATATTTTCAATTTCTTCGATGGTTAAATCTGGAGCAATTTTAAGCGCGATGGGCACGTATTTTTTATGCTTTTCGGCCAGCTCAAGTTGCTTAGTTTTAATTGCGCTTAATAATTCATCTAATAGATCGCCATATTGTAGCGATCGTAATCCTGGGGTATTGGGTGATGAAATATTCACCGCAATATAAGCCGCATGGAGATAAACTTTATCCATGCAGATCAAATAATCGTCTTTACCTTGTTCTACTGGCGTGTCTTTATTTTTGCCAATATTGACGCCAACCATGATATTGGTCTTTTTAGCGATCAAATTTTTGACCAGATTATCGACACCCTTATTATTAAACCCCATGCGATTAATGATGCCTTTGGCAGGCTTTAATCTAAATAGACGGGGTAAATCGTTACCAGGCTGTGGTCTTGGGGTAACTGTACCCACTTCAATATGACCAAATCCCATCGCATGAAAGGCATCAATCGATTCGCCATCCTTGTCCATACCGGCAGCAAGTCCCACTGGATTAGGAAAGGTCAACCCCATAAAGCTGACAGGAGCAGGTGCAATCGTTTGTCCATATAGACACGTTAACGGGCTATTGGCGGTCATTTTTAAACTGCCTATAGCAAGATGGTGAGCTCGCTCAGGATCCATCTGAAACATGACTTTCTGTGCGATTTTATAAAACATGTACTTTCCTCGACCTAAAAAAAGCCCCGGCGATCGCCAGGGCTTCTGATTGTTATAATAAGTTTACTTTTGGCCTTCGCAATGAAGGATCAGAAGGTTAAGTTCACGTAGGGCGACAGAGAACTTAGCAAACTCATGGATTTGCGACGTTTTAAAGTCAGCTAGCATGTGGAACCATCTTTCCAATAAGCCTTGATTTATCTCAATCCACTGAGAAATCACACTTTCGGCATCACAGGTTGCACTGCAGGTTCTTAAGACCACTGAACTCAATGCACGTTGTTGCCAATCTAACTCTTCCCTAAAGGCGGCACGAGCCAGTGCTTGCCAATGGTTCGCTACAGGTTGAGCGCTGATCTGTTCTAAGAACCAATGCAGCTCAACGCGGGCGCCGAGTTTGAAGTAAGTTTCAGCCACTAATGCCACTGTCTTATCTTCTGTTTGCGCAATTTGGGCAATGTCTAAGGCAGAGAACAAGGTGCTCATGTTAGCCACAATCGTTGCCACAGCTTGTGGTACGTTTTCTTTGACCAAGGCATTGATCTCAGATTGAATACCTTTCGCTTCTTCTTCGACCAAATATAAATGAACATTATCTTTAATTTGTTCAAATACCGGTTTGAAGAAAGCAACGGTTTGTTCGATGCTCCAAGAGCGGTTACGGTGACGTAGGAACCAGCGGCTAGCACGACGCATATTGCGGCGTAACTGATGCAGCATTTCACCTTGAACCACAGCCGGAACTATGCCGTTTAAGTCAGTGATCGATTTAGTTAATTCAGCTAAACCAAATACTTCGCGGGCCATAGTGTAGCAAATTGCCGCGTCGGCAACTGAGGCACCAGTCTCATCTTGCATACGTTGAACAAAATTCAAGCCCATGTCGTTGACGAGTTCATTGGCGAGTGAGGTCGCAATGATTTCGCCACGCAGTGGATGGGTTGCCATTTTGTCGCTGTATTTTTCCTGAAGTTTTTTCGGGAAATACGCGATAAGCAGTTGGCTTAACAGAGTATCTTCAGTGATTTCTGGCGTCACTAATTGCTCTTTCAGCACCATTTTCGCATAAGCAACCAATACTGATAGCTCTGGGCGCGTTAATGCACGACCACTGGCTAAACGTTCAGCTAGCTCATCGTCAGACGGTAAGAACTCTAACGCTCTGTCTAACTTGCCTTCTTTTTCCAGGTACTGGATAAAGCGGATCTGCTCTTTTAACTGCTCAGCACCGCGCACTTGAGTCACAGAGATAGTACGAGTTTGATCTTTACAGTCTTGTAGTACGATTTGGCCGACTTCTTCAGTCATTTCTTCCAGTAAACGGTTACGCTGCTTAAGCGTCAGTTCACCTTCAGTCACCATAGCGTTCAGCAAAATCTTGATGTTCACTTCGTTGTCTGAACAGTCCACACCACCAACGTTATCCACGAAGTCAGTGTTGATACGGCCGCCATTAGACGCATATTCAATACGACCTAACTGAGTACAACCTAAGTTACCGCCCTCACCGACTATCTTAGCGCGTAGTTCGCCACCGTTGACACGTAGAGCATCGTTGGCACGATCGCCGACTTCAGCGTGGGTTTCCCGTGAAGATTTCACATACGTACCGATACCGCCGTTCCAGATCAAATCCACTGGCATTTTCAACAGTTCTTTCATCAGCTCAGTTGGGGTCATAGAGGTTTTCTCTGTGGCCAACATTTGCTTCATCTCTGCCGATAATGGAATGGATTTAGATGAACGGAGGAAAATACCGCCACCTTTAGAAATCAACTTGCTGCTGTAGTCTTCCCAGCTTGAACGTGGCAGAGCGAATAAACGCGCCCGTTCATCATAACTTAATGCCGTATCAGGATTTGGATCGATAAAGATATGCATGTGGTTAAAGGCTGCAACCAGTTTAGTGTGCTTAGACAACAACATACCGTTACCGAATACGTCGCCCGCCATGTCACCTATACCTAAACAGGTAAAGTCTGTGGTTTGGCAATCAATACCAACTTCGCGGAAATGACGCTTAACCGATTCCCAGCCGCCTTTGGCCGTGATACCCATTTTCTTATGGTCATAACCGTTACTGCCACCCGATGCGAATGCATCACCGAGCCAGAAGCGGTATTCGAGGGAAATCGAGTTCGCGATATCAGAGAATGTCGCAGTGCCTTTATCGGCTGCTACCACTAAATAAGGGTCATCTTCATCGTGACGAACCACATCCAATGGATGAACGATTTCACCGTTCAAAATGTTATCGGTAATATCGAGCAATGCACGGATAAAGATGCGGTAGCATTCTTGACCTTCGGTGAAGAAAGCTTCACGGCCGCCTTCAGTTGGCAATTGTTTACAAACAAAGCCACCTTTAGCACCCACAGGCACAATCACAGTGTTTTTCACTTGCTGTGCTTTTACCAAACCTAATACTTCGGTACGGAAGTCTTCACGGCGATCTGACCAACGCAGACCACCACGAGCCACTTTACCGTAACGTAAATGCACACCTTCAACCCGTGGCGAATAAACGAATATTTCGAATTTCGGCAGTGGGCGTGGCATTTCAGGGATCAGTGAAGGCATGAATTTAAACGAGATATAACTCTTAGATTCGCCTTTGGCATCCAGTTGGTAGAAGTTGGTACGCAGAGTGGCGTTAATCAAGTCTAAATAACGACGAATAATACGGTCATCATCTAAGCTAGACACTTCGTCTAAACGTAAATTGATCTGCTCCAAAAACTTACCCAGAGTACGGGTTTTCAGTTTAGGGTTAAATTTACGGATGAACATCTTCACCAACAAATCAGCGATTTGTGGGTAACGACCGAAGGTTTCTTCAATATATGACTGACTGAAAGTTGCATCGATTTGACGCATGTATTTCGCATAAGCGCGCAATACAGAGACTTCACGGCCGGTTAAACCAGATGCCAGAATAATGCGGTTGAAGCCATCATCTTCTAACTTCTTTTGCCACACTTGTGACAGTGCAGTTTGGAATCTATCTTGGCTATCAGCGATGTTATCTGTGTTGACGACTTTAACTGTCATCAAGAAGTCTAAGATCCAGAAGGTAGAACCGTCTGAAGTCGTGACTTCATATGGACGCTCGTTGATCACGCGCAGACCAAAGTTTTCGAGCATTGGCAACACGTCAGATAGATGAATAGGCTCATCTTTATGGAATAGCTTTAAACGCACTTTGTTGTCGTTCAGCGCCGCTTCCTGCGGTTGATAGAACAACATGCCGAGCTTGTGTTCATCATCCAGTGCTTCGAGCTGTTGCATGTCAACGACGGCAGAACTTGGCAATACGTCTTCTTTATAGCTTTGTTCAAACGCATTGAAATAACGCTTAGTCAGATGAGTGCCAGCTTCTTCGCCGAGTGCACTGTTAAGCGCAGTGCTTAACTTATCTTCCCACGAACGTGCCGCTTCTATTAAGTTGTTCTCTATGGCAGCCACATCTACATCCATATTATTGTTATCAACTTTGACTATGTAGTGAGTGCGGGCTAGCGTCGACTCGGAGAAATAAGTCGTAAACTCTACATCTTCTTTGCTGTTAAAGTGCTGGGCCAGAATACGTTGAGTATCTTGGCGGAGTTTAGTGTTGTAACGATCCTTAGAAACGTACACTAAACAGGATAAAAAACGGCCAAAGCCATCTTTGCGTACAAAGAGTTTCAGCTTGTCTCTGTCTTGCATTTCTAACACGCCATGGGCCATGTGCGATAAATCATCAACATTGGCTTGAATTAGCTCGTCACGAGGTAAATTCTCAAGGATGTTTAGCAGGGCTTTATAGTCGTGTGAACGTGGGGTCAAGCCTGAACGATCTAACACACGCTGCACTTTTTCATTCAGCAGTGGGATTTCACGTGGACTGCGGTTATACAGGTTTGACGCATATAAACCGATAAATCTATCTTCGCCAATCACATTGCCTTTCTTATCGAAACGCTTAATACCGATATAATCGACATAAGCTGGGCGATGCACGCGGCTCTTAGCGCTGCTCTTAGTGAGGATCAGTAAGCTGTGATCTAAGGCTTCTTTGCGGGCACTATCGGAGAAGCTAGATAACAACAAACCTTGCTCAGGTTGCGCTTTAGTGTGCTTGTTCATCAAACCTAAACTAGAGGCGATATTAGGCACTAACTCAACGTCACCTTCGACACGTTTCAAATCGTATTGACGGTAACCTAATAGCGTAAAGTGATGATTATTCAAGTAAGTCAGGAAGTTAATCGCTTCTTCTAACTCTTGCTTATCGCCCGGGAACGGACGTTTTGGCAATTCCTTGATCATCTCAGCCAACTTGGCAGACATGACTTCCCAGTCGTTGACTGATGAAGCGACATCGGCAAGCACAGACTGAATTTCGCGCTCTAATGCTTTGATATCAACCGTGCTGCTTTGACGGTCAATTTCAATCAAAAATACGGCGACATGCTCAGTGCTTTCAGGGCTCTGATTAAGATAAGTGACATTCGTCACACCACTTTCTGAACGCTCAATGGCCAGTGGAGTGTGCAACATCATGTGAGCAGTAATACCCATACGATTCAATGCCATACCAACTGAATCGACCAAGAATGGCATGTCAGGTTGGATAACTTCAATGATCGAGTGAGTAGATTGCCAGCCGTGTTTGGCTTGGCTAGGATTGAACACTCTCAGATGAGTGTTACCTTTTGGTGTTTTGTTCAGGGCGTTCCATAAACTGAGAACCGCACCGTATAAATCACTGTCATTACGCGCATTGAGATCGTCTTTCGACATGTGGGCATAAAGGCAGGTGGCGAACTGTTCAACTTGCTTGGCTTGTGAATTAGGGACTTTAGCGTGAATTAAACTGACTACATTTTCAAGTAGTACTGAAGGCATTGCATCTTTCAAGGCCATGTTGCTGTTTCCTTAAGCGTCTATGGCAGCGCTTTTTTCATTATTTGGATGCTTCGGCTTAACAATCGCAGATAAATTAATGTGATCTAGATCGTCGCGCGAAGTTTATTACTAAAACCGCTGTATTTCGAGGAAAATTTTAGTGGTACATCCTCTTGAAATCCAGTGTTGGCGTAAACAAGGAATGACAAATGACCAAACAATCGATAAAGCAGACTAAGTATTCAAAAGTAAATGGGGAGCTTAGCTCCCCATTTGTAGACTCTACTTAGGCTGGCGCCAGAAAATGGCGGCCAATGCAGGTAGGATAATTATGGCACCGAGCATATTTACCACAAACATGAATGTTAACAATATTCCCATGTCCATTTGGAATTTAAGCGCCGAGAAGAACCAAGTACTGACACCAATCGCTAAAGTCAGGCCCGTAAAGATCACCGCACTGCCCCGTTCGACCAACGCCTCATAGTAAGCCTGTTGCACTGGCATACCATTTGATAGCTTAGACGACATAGTCGAGAGGATATAAATACCATAGTCCACACCAATACCAACCCCCAGCGCGATGACAGGTAAGGTACTGACAGCTAAGCCAATATCGAGCTGAGTCATCAAAGCCTGTGCCAGTGTCGACACGACATATAACGGAATAATGACCGCCACAGTGGCTTTAAAAGATTTAAAGCTGATTAAGCAGAGTACAAACACTGCACCATAGACGTATATCATCATAGGTAACTGTGCCTCAGCCACCGCTTCGTTAGTCGCTGCCATTACACCCACAGGGCCCGACGCCAGTTTAAACTGCAACTTCTCGTTGTCCATTTTCGCGGCGACGGCTTTGACCTTAGCGACCACAGTTTCTATGGTTTCGGCCTTGTGATCTTTCATAAACAGATACACAGGCATGACAGAACAATCGCCATTTAATAAACCTGAAGTCGTGGGAATTTGGCCAATGGCCTGTACTAAGCTCGCCGTTGTACGCGGCAACACTTCCCATCTTGGATTACCTTCGTTGAAGCCTGCATTCACTTTTTTAGCGACAGACGCCAGACTTACAGTCGACTCCACCCCTGGGGTATTGCGTACTAACCACTCAAACTGATCAATTTGAGTGAGCACATCGTGGTAAGTACAGGCTTCAGGTGCTGCCTCAACAATCACAGTCATCACATCTGTGGTGATAGAGAAATGATCTGTGATGAAGAAGGTATCGAGGTTATAACGCGAATCTTGATGTAACGCTGGCGCGCCGCCCTGTAGATCACCAATCTTCATCTGATTGGCTTGTTGCAGACCCACAAAATACAACACCACAGTGGCAATAATGACTACCACAGCATATTTAGGCGTTGCAAAACGCGCCATGAAGCGCCAAATAGCCTCAGTTCGCACTTCTTCAGCCGTTGGTTCTGCATGTTTATTGACTTTGATTTCAGTAAAAGAAATCACCAAAGGCAATAGGATAAGGTTAGTGAAAATGATCACGCCCACACCGAGCGAGGCAGAAATCGCCAGCTCGCGAATAATCCCAATATCGATAAATAACAGGGTAATAAAACCAACAGTATCGGACAGTAATGCCACACCACCCGGCACTAATAAACTACGAAATGCCGACGCCGAAGCCGCTTTTGTCGTTTGCCCGTCGAGCACTCGACGCCGTACAGCATTGATGATCTGCACCCCGTGGCTCACACCGATGGCGAAGACTAAAAACGGTACCAGAATCGACATAGGATCGAGACCGAAACCTATCACAGTCAATAAACCAAGCTGCCAGACCACAGCCGTTAAACTGCAGACCAGTGGCAGCATGGTCAAGATGATGGATTTAGAAAAGAGGTAAACCATGATGGCGGTGACCAAAATCGCGATCACGAAGAACAGCAATACACCCTTAGCACCATCAGCCACATCCCCCGCCATTTTGGCGAAACCTATGATGTGAATTTTAACCTTATCGGTTTCGAACTTGCCCCTAAGCTCTTTTTCTAATTGTGCAGCAAAAGCAATGGTATCAAGCGGTTTACCCGTCTGTGGATCAAAATCCATTAATTGAGCCGACACCATAGCCGCACTGTAATCGTTGGCAATTAATCGGCCGACAATCCCTGCTTTTTCAATATTATCGCGAACCGTTTCTAACCCAGACACTGAAGTTGAAAAATCCGCTGGAATAACTGGCCCGCCAGCAAAACCATCCTCAACGACTTCAGTAAAACGAGTGGAAGGCGAAAAAATTGATTTCACCTGCGCACGGTCAACCCCTGGAATAAAAAACAGCTGATCATGCACGTTTTTTAAGGTATCAAAATAGTTAGCATTAAAAATATTACCGCTGGTATCCTCAACCGCCACCATGATGCTGTTGGCACCACCAAAATCTTTTTGGTGTTTCAGGTAGGTCTGCATATAACTGTGCTGCAGTGGAATATTTTTGATAAAAGCCGCATCCATTTTGAGTTGACTGGCCTGATAGCCAAAAAACAACGTCAAAAACACAAAAATGCCGACGACCCATGCGCGATTGCGAAACAAAAATGACTCAAATCCGTTGACCAGTTTTTCTAACATCTTCTCGGCCCTGTTATTTATTGTAGTTTTAAAATTTTATGGCTTAAGAATAAACAGCCCTTGGCTGCCGGATAACCACATATTCCCTTGATTATCCTTCGCAATAGACACTAAGTTTTCCCCTTGGCGACGAGTCACGATACTGCTAGTGTCATCCTCATTTAGCTTGATCACTATCCCCGCATTTCCCACTAAATATAGCGCGTCGTCAGAAACAACCATGGCACCGTTGATTGAGGATTGCACCGGCAGTTCTATTTGATTCCATTGGCTTAAACTCACATCAGCTTTGAATATATGACCGCGAAGGCCCATCACATACACAGCATTTTTCGTTTCTACGGCGTTAAACATAGAACCATCGTAATCAAAATTGGTACGCGTAAATGTTTTACCTTGATCGCCAGAAACAGCGACTAAGCCCAGCTCGCCAACCAATAATAAACGTCCATCGGTTAAGGTTAAAATACGATTAAAGTGCGGCAATAATGAAGCGCGCGCACTCAAATAGGCCGATTGATCGCTGCCTTTTAACTCAGCCAAATAAGCCACATCTTCTTCAGCTAAAAGCTCCTCATGGAACTCCTCGCGCCATTGGGCACCGCCATCATTAGTGCGATAAAACAAACCGTAAGCGCCAATGGCAATACCATTGTTTTCGTCTAAAAACACCACATCGAGGAAAGGCTTTTCAATCTCGGGCGAATGCATTTGTAACTGCCAAGTTTGACCGCCATCCTGAGTATGTAAAATGGTTGCATCATGACCTACAGCCCAACCGCGTTTTTCATTGAGGAAAAAGACTTTGGTCAGCTGTGAACTCACGGGCGTTACCACTTGATGCCAACTGCCGTCATACACCAGAGCATGACCACGTTCACCCACAGCCACTAAACCTGCGCCTACGTTGGCAATATCTAAAATCAAAGATGAAACAGCAAGAGGTTGAACTTGAGAAAAAATCGGATCAGAGGGCGTTGCAGATAACGTAGAAGGAAAAAAAGCGCCACCGAAACTTAATACAGCGACACACTGAAGGATGCGAAACGACATACAAACTTCCTTAACTAATGAGGGGCGCTAAGCGCCCCTTTGTACGTGGCCTATTAACGGATACCTTCACGACGCAATGCATCGGGGGTAAAGTTAGCTTCAGTCAGTTTGGCATCGAAGTTATACATGCCACTTTGGTTGTCTAAGCCCATGGCGAGATAACGACGGGATTGCAAATCATGGAAGACTTCTAAAGTATCCCACTGTGCAGGTACTTCGTAATAATTCAAGCCATGTGCAACGGCCACACGATACAACTGATCACGGTTGTCGTAGAGATCGGCGATTGACACTTGCCATGAATCTTCATCAAGGTACATATCGCGCACTTTATAAATGTGGCGCATACCGTCTTTCAGCGTCGCCCTCACTTGCCATACGCGGTGTTTTTCCCAACGAACGTACTCAGGATTCACATGACCAGGTTTCAATATTTGGTCATATTTCAGCTTATCTGAATGCAGTTTGTAATCGTTGTACGGGATATAAATTTCTTTTTTGCCAACCAGTTCCCAGTTGTAACGCACTGGAGAGCCGTTAAACATATCGAAATCATCTGTCGTACGCAGACCATCTGACACTGTACCCGGTGTATCAAAAGCCACGTTCGGCGCTTTACGTACTCGACGTTGACCTGTGTTATAGGTCCAAGCTTGGCGGGGAAGCGCCTCTTGATCCATGGTTTCTTTAACCAATAAGGCTGTACCTGCTAAACGCGCAGGCTGAGTCACCACTTGCTTAAAGTAGAACAGCGTATTGCTGGCTTTAAGCTGATCTAAGGTAATTTCTGGACGAGAATATTCGAAACGAATTTCCTCAGCCGTTTCCACTAAGCTATAGCTACCATCGGCTGTCGGTGCAGCTTGGCTACGGGAAGTTTCGATATCGATACCACGAAAACGCAAAATGTGGTTCCAAATTGCTTCTAAACCATTTGCAGGGATCGGGAATGGAATACCAATAGCCGCGCCAGAAATACCATTGCCCAGTGCAATCAGTTCAGCACGAGTCGCGTTAACTTTAGTCGCATCGTAAACGAACTGTGGTACAGAGGCGCTACGGCGAGTCTTATACACATTCATCTTGTAGGTATCAGGGTAAAGTTCGAACAACTTCATCTGACCCGGCGTTAAAAAATCTTTATATTGCGCTTTGTTAGCATTGGTAATAGTAAATTCAATCTTATCCTCAGGGAAAGGATCTGGGTGATGCATCCCTTTGGTATAACCCGCCACAGGCTGAGTGATACCACCATCCCACGCAGGAATAGAACCATCAGCATTACCTGCTTTTTCAGCACCTAAAGGGGTAAGTTCATTGCCAAGTTTTGCCGCATCAGCTTCTGATATCTTAGCCATAGCGACTGGCGCTGCGAACGCCAGCATGACTGCACTCGCCAATATCGTCAGTTTCTTCATTGTTTGAGTCCTTTTAGATCGAATACTTGATATTGAATGAAACATAATCACGATCTGCCATCGCATTCGTCGTACCGACACCGCCAAAGAAATTGTTATAGGAGATATCTGCACCCCAACGGTTTTGATAGTCGAAGTTAACGCCTAGCGCGACAGACTTACGTCCTTCCGTGAACAGGAACATAGGATCAGGTGTAATACCATCAACGTCATGGGAGAAAATCACCCGTGGAGACATATTGACCCCAGCAAATACGTTGTTGAAATCCGCCTTTCCAACTAAACGGTATCCCCAAGCAAAGTCGGTTGGGAACGGGTTCGTTTCAGGACCATTGTGCAAGGCTTGAATGATGCCGGGCATATCTGGGTTGCCGCCAGAACGTGACGTACCTGGGCCATTGAGACGTAGCTCATCAAAACCTGGCATATCATGGATCCACACGCCACCCACTTCGGCCAACATAGTCAAGTTATCTAAACCTAACGTTGGACCAAATAAATGGGTGAAAGTCATCTGCGCCTGAGTGGTATCAAGACGGATAAAGCCATCCACGGTTTCACCCGGCTTAACATCTTTAATCTGTGAAATACCATCGAGATCTGGACGAAGACCAGCGTTAGCTAACTGCTGTGGCATACCGGCAAACAACAATTCTACGTCATCGATTTGCAGTGGTTCATCCTGACGATGGGCAATTTCAGCCGCGACAGAGGTATCACCAACCAAGGTATTGAAACTGAAACCGTAAAGCTTGATATCCTCTGGATAAACGATTTGCGCCTTGGAGAAACTCTTCAAATTGAGCAGCAATTCACGATCAATATTACCCGAGTTTTGACCTATGGTCGCCAGATCAGACAAAAGTGCACCCGTGCTAAAATCGGCGGCAGTACCACTGATAAGAGGACGACGGCTATGGTAATTCATGAAATAAAAACCAAATTCGGTTTCACCCAGTGAAGGCGCGTAATAACCCAGCTTAATACCATATTGGCCATCATTGCTTGGCTCTGCCTCATCCTGCACTAGCGTCACTTTTGTTGGGTAGGCTAAGGCCATAGAAACCAATTGCTGTGTCGGAATAGATTGGCCGCTGGCAATCATGCCCGCTAAACGCTCGTATTCTTGCATTACGAAGTCTAAATTGATGTCAGGGTTAGCATTAAACCCAAGCTGAGCGTTTTGAGCGTAACCACCGAAACCCGCAAAATCGTTAGTCGCAAAAATAGAACCCGGCGTTGGTACCCAAATAGGTTGCCAATCATATTGATAGAATGCTTCTACCGTTAATGAATCCGTCAAACCAAGGGAAGCCCACACCATACCTTGCGGTCTGAACGCTTCTTTGAGTTCAGCACCAGGCGCGTTAAGTATGTTCAAGTCAACGGCGTTGATTTCACTGATCCCATGGGCAATCAGTGTACTTTCACCCCATGACACCACTTGATTACCTACACGAATAGATAATGGATTAGCGCCATCGTTGAGGTCAAAGTTGCCA
Source organism: Shewanella sp. M-Br (assembly GCF_036245925.1). NCBI lineage: Bacteria > Pseudomonadati > Pseudomonadota > Gammaproteobacteria > Alteromonadales > Shewanellaceae > Shewanella > Shewanella sp. M-Br. The sequence continues at coordinate 227,240 of NZ_BJBV01000002.1, read as the reverse complement.
TACACAAACGCATCGAGTAAGCGAATATCTTTACATTGAACTTCTGAAGCACGGTTATCTTCGCAAGGGTCAAACTCTTTGCCCGTTATCGGATCATTAAAATCATAATTACCGTCATTGAGTTTACGATCATAGAAATACATACCACGAGCGAATAAACCGTAGTTTTTGTATTTCAATGACAATTCATGCAAACCTTTAACGATTTCGGACGTAGTATCGCCTTGAGAATAAAGTAAATTACTTAAGTCATTGTTACTGGAATACGATCCGGGCTGGGCCCAAATCTCAGCAGAAGTGTATTTAGTATTGCCAAATGCGCTGTAATTAGACCAATCGAATTGGGGTTGATTAACCTTACCAATTTGACCTTCCCAATCGCGCTCCCCTACACGCCAGCTCGCACCAGCAGTCCAAGTTGAGTCAAATGTGCCCTCAACCTCTCCCCAATTAAAAGATACTGCATTAACGCTTGGGATCATTAACAAACTCAATGCCGACGCCACCCCCAAAGCAAGCGCCGATTTGTTAAAACTATTTTTAACAATTTTCATTTTAGCTCTCCGTACCCTGCTGGATTCTTTGTTTTAGGAATTACAACCAACATCTTGTTAGCTCACAGGTAACATCATTGTTACAGCAATTAATCCCCTTGAGCAAGGCGCAGTTAGAGAAAATTTTCTAAAGAATTAAGCATGTAGGTACATTTGTACCGATAACTAAAAAGGAGAGATTTAAATTAGCGAAAAGCAGAATAGGAATGAAACATAAAAACACATTAAAAAATCATATAATTCATTAACATATTTAAAAATAAAATATCACAAAGCGAGCTTAGTAATCAGCCGACCGTTTAAAGTAATTGCTCTAAGTAAAGATAAACAAATTAAGACTAAACTCGATTTAATGAAACAAATTGTCCCTTGTCATCTAAAACCAATTTGAAATAGCCTTGAATGCCATTTTCGGTTAAAAAACGCCTAAAATGACGGCCATTAATCCACAAAATCCGCCCTTGAGTTTCACGAACCTCGACTTTATCGGCAAGCCCTTGATAATAAGGTAAGAAATCTCGATAGCTGATCGATAGTTTGAAATACAGTTCCATAATATCAGGGCAGCACAGACTGCTGCCCTCCTCCTACAAACTGCTATTTTGCCAATGCTTTAGAGACTTTTTCGTACATATCCTTAGATAAGTCAGGCAAAGCCAAAAGTTGCCCTAAACAGGCTTTTATCAAGGTTTGGCGGCCTAAGTCGAATTTATGATACTGGATCAATGGCGTCACCATACGGGCCGCAACCTGCGGATTGAGCTTATTAAGGGTCATTAAGCATTCGGTTAAGAAAGCATAACCCTTACCGTCTCTATGGTGGAATTGATAAATATTACCGGCAGCAAAACTGCCCACTAAAGCACGCACTCGGTTTGGATTGCTCATACTAAAGCACTTGTGTTGCTGCAACTGACGCAAACACTCAATCACATCATCTGCATCACGGGTCGCTTGCAACATAAACCATTTATCCATCACCAATGGTGTATCCTGCCAACGTAGCTCAAATGTCGTCATCAGTTCATCACGACAAGGTAAATTCCCAACATTGGCTGCCGTCAACGCACCAAGAGAATCCGTCATATTACTGGCGTTATCGAACTGAGAAATCACTAACCCCTCAGCCTCATCCGACACCCGAGCTAACCAAGTTAAACACTGATTTTTAAGGGCTCTTGCCTGCGTACTCTCTACTGCGACTAAAGAACGATATAGCGCAATCAATTCATCTTCACTATGTGAAGCGAGCTCTATTAGTACAAATTCACGTGCTAAAGCTAACGCATCTAGATCAACATTCTCTGTTTGCTCAATCAAAGCCGAAGCCGTAGGTATCGCTAATATTTCGGCAATCAATGCCGGATCAAGCTCAGTGTCTAACAACACACCTTTAAAACTATCGCGCACACGGGGATCGAGAGCCATAGCTTGTTGCTGTTGTAAACTCGCCACATTTTGCCAAATAGCTTGGCTCACTAAGGTCACAGAAGCTTCCCAACGCGCCACTTCGCTGCTAGCAAAACGCATCAAGTGAACGAGTTGATCCACATTGAATCGATATTGTAATTTGACGGGAGCGGAAAAGTTTTGCAGTAACGAAGCGACGGGTTTATGAGTGAGTCCATCAAAGCTAAACACTTGTTCAGTTTGAGTAAAATCGAGGATCTCATTCACTAAAGAATGGCCCTTCGCATCTAAGAGCTCTAAGCTAAACGGAATATGCAGCGGTGATGCACAGTTCACTAGACTTTGTTTAAGGGTCAATTGATAAACGCCCGTTTGCGCATCAAAACTGTCCATCGCAGTCACAATCGGCGTACCGGCTTGGCTATACCATAAACGGAATTGGGTTAAATCCACTCCGCTGGCATCTTCCATTGCCGCCACAAAATCATCACAGGTGACAGCTTGGCCGTCGTGGCGTTTAAAATACAGTTTCATTCCCGCCTGAAACTTTTCTTCGCCGAGCAAAGTGTGCATCATGCGGATGACTTCAGCGCCCTTGTTATACACAGTCACAGTGTAGAAATTATTCATCTCAATGACAGATTCTGGACGAATAGGATGGGACATAGGGCCAGAATCTTCTGCAAATTGCTGATTCTTGATCACTTTAATTGCATGAATTCGATTCACAGCACGAGAGCCTAAATCTGAGCTAAATTCTTGATCGCGAAAAACCGTTAAGCCTTCTTTTAAACTTAATTGGAACCAATCGCGGCACGTTACGCGGTTTCCTGTCCAATTATGAAAATACTCATGGCCTACAACCGATTCAATGCCGTGATAATCCTCGTCGGTGGCCGTTAAGGTATCTGCAAGCACATATTTAGTGTTAAAGATATTTAAGCCTTTGTTTTCCATCGCCCCCATATTGAAAAAGTCGACGGCCACTATCATGTAAATATCTAAATCATACTCAAGATCAAAACGGCTCTCATCCCATGCCATGGATTTCTTAAGTGATGCCATCGCATGGTGTGCTTTATGTAAATTACCTTTATCAACGAACACTTGCAGGATCACTTTACGGCGACTGCGAGTAATGAACTCATCTTGCAATAGATCAAAATCGCCAGCGACTAAGGCAAATAAATACGCTGGTTTTGGAAATGGATCTTGCCAGCAAACATAATGGCGTCCGCCATCTAACTCACCTTGATCAATCAAATTACCGTTACTCAGTAAAAACGGGAATGCGGCGCTATCGGCTTCGATACGAACAGTGTATTTAGCTAATACATCAGGGCGATCAAGGAAATAAGTGATACGTCGAAAGCCCTCTGCCTCGCATTGCGTGCAGTAGGCACCATCGGACATATAGAGCCCTTCAAGACTCGAATTAGCTTCAGGATCGAGCTTAGTGATAATGTTCAGCTCAAACTCATCAAGCTCAGTTTCTAGAACTAATTGACCTGCACTAACATGGTAAGGCACAGCATCACCATTAACAGTCAGCGAAACAACGGTCAAATCTTCGCCATCCAACACTAAGGCTTGTGCATGTTTTGAAGTGCGTTTTATACGACTGATCGCCTGCACTTGGGTTTCATTGCCAGCCAAATTAAACGCTAAATCGATAGTCTCTATCGTAAAAAGTGGCGCTTGATAATCTTTTAAGTATTTTGCTTGAGCTTGTGTCATTTCGATCCCTTTAACGCTGATCTAAATAAGAAAAAAACGCGCCATAAGCGCGTTTTGATATCGGATAAATCGACTCGACTAGTGCCTACTTAGCACTAGTTTTAGCCATTTTTTGCACATCAGCCATATCTAAGGTGATATAAGCGGTTTCGTCTAAAAATGCATCTGGCAATTCAGCGTCGTCTTTAATGTCTTCCATTGATTTAACCGGTGCTAAACCATTGGCGACTCGACGCTCGTTTGTTCTGTCGAGGACTTTTTTCTCATCGGCTTCGCGGGAAGCAATACGCTCACTTTCAACCAGAGATACAGTTTTCTCTTTGTGATGCTTTTTAAAGTCGGCAATATCTTGATTGATATAGGCAAACTCTACGCTGTTTTTTATACGGTTAAGGTGCTTAGATTCAAGGCCAGTCACTAACTCAGGCGTAACATCATTAAGCGTGCCATATTGCGCCATAGGCACTTTATCCCAAGGTAAAGCATTTTTCTCTTCAGCTTCACCGTACTCGCCCGGCTCCAACGCACTTGGGTAAGCAATGTTGGGGGTCACACCTTTAATCTGTGTACTACCACCATTAATACGGTAGAACTTTTGAATCGTATACTGCACATGGCCAATTGGCTTCTCATACATGTCGTAGATACGGCCTAGGCTCTTATGCTGCTGTACTGTGCCTTTCCCAAAACTCGACTCACCGACGATCAGTGCACGGTCATAATCTTGCAATGCGGCAGCAAAAATTTCAGAGGCTGAAGCACTGTAACGGTCAACCATCACAGTCAATGGTCCTGCATAACTGGTTTTACCGTCGTTATCACGATGCGCAGACACTCGTCCATCGGCATCACGAATTTGCACTACAGGGCCCATATCGATAAAGAGTCCCGTCAGTAGCACGGCTTCCGTTAATGCACCCCCACCGTTACCTCTAAGGTCGATGACTATGCCTTCTACTTTGGCGTCGTTTAACTTCACGAGCTCTTTTTCAACGTCCTGCGACAAATTCATATAAAAACCAGGAATTTGGATCACGCCGACTTTGCGATTAGCATACTCACCGTCTTTAGGTTCAATCACCTTAGAGGTTGCAGCTCTGTCTTCAAGACGAATTTTGTCGCGAACTAAGGTAACGTCGAATGGCTTCGCATTCGAACCGCCTTTCTTCGGTAAAATTTGCAGAACAACTTTACTGCCCTTAGGCCCTTTGATCAGGTCGACCACGTCGTCTAAACGCCAGCCGATTACATCAACAATTTCACCGCCTTCTTGACCGACACCGACAATCTTGTCTTCCGGCGACAGTTTTTCACTGCCCGCAGCAGGGCCGCCAGTAATTAAACTTTTAATGACAGTGTAATCGTCTTCAAGTTGCAGTTGAGCACCAATGCCTTCAAGGCTCAAGTTCATTTCCATTTGGAAACGTTCAGCATTGCGTGGTGAAAGGTAACTTGTATGTGGCTCAATGCTACGCGAGAAGGCATTCATCACGCCTTGGAACACGTCTTCACTGTTAGTTTGAATCAACCGTTTAATAGCGTTGTTGTAACGCTTTTGGAGGATATCAACAATCTCAGGCCATTGCTTACCTGTGAGTTTAAGATTTAGTGCATCGTATTTAACACGTTGACGCCATAACTCATTAATTTCTGTCTGGTCTTTTGGCCATGCGGCCTCATCGCGGTCGTACTCATAGGCATCACCGGGCGCAGAAAAATCCATCTCTTTATCTAATAGAGATAAAGCATAGACAAAGCCTTCATAGCGGCGCTTTTGGACGATATCAAACATTTTATAGGCAGGCTCAAGTTCACCAGAACTAAGCATGTCATCGAATTGGGTTGCATAAGGTTTAAAACTATCGACATCCGCTTGGGTTAACACATTGCGGCGATAGTCCAACTGCTGCAGATAACGATCAAAAATTTGCGCAGAAAAGGCGTCATCGAGATTGAATCTATGATAGTGCGAACGAGTGTATAAGTCCGTTACCCTTTTGCTCGCAACCTTATGTTGCGCTTCCTGCTTGAGAGTGGGTAACTCGCTGATTTGAATCGTGGGTGGTACGGCCCAAGCCGAGAATCCGACAAAAACAGTGGCGATCGAGGTAGCCAAAGTGAGTTTTCGCATCAACAAGTTACTCCGTTTTAATAAATGATTACAGCAGGATATGTTCTGCTCTAACTTTAATCGTTAGGCCACTATCAAGCTGAACATGAATATCTTCCTTGTTAATGTCAGTAATCACACCGGCTACGGGTGTCATACCTAATTTAACATTGACGCGTTGTTTTTTCGTTAAATCAGTCAATTGTGCTTGAACATAATTGACGACTGGCGCTGCAGCTTTTGGTGCAGGCTTAGCAGGACGCTCAGTTTTAGGACGCTGAGGAACGGCCACCTTTTTAGGTGCTTTCTTCGCCGCGGGCTTAGGTGCAAGTGCTGCACGTTTCGCTTTGGCCTTATCCTGACTCTCTTTCAACATGGCTTGAGCATGATCAATGTGCTCTTGCTCTAACTCGCCGCAAGGTTCGCCATCCAGATTTACGCGTTGTGCGCCTGCTTTAACGCACTTTAAATAGCGCCAGCTGCTGGTGTAACGTCTCAAGGCAACTCTGAGCTGAGTTTTACTGACTTTAGAATCATCAGCCAACCTTTCAGCCAAATCTTGAAACAATCCGATTTTTAATGGCTTAGTTTCACCTTCAGCAATAAAGCACAAAGGAAATGTTTCATACAAATACGCCAAAATTGCATTGGTGTCGGTCAACTTTTCTGTTGATTCCATCATTACTTCCACAGTCAAAAAGGGACATCGATTCGAGGTGATATATATCAGCTTCTTACATGTCGTTTATCTTCGTTAAACTCAATATTGAGTCAACGTACAAATTAGCATCCTAGCCGCGTTTACTAAAGTTAAAAAATATACCTTAACAAATTTTGACAGCTCAAAACACTAAGCTTATTCATTGCATGCCAATCAAACCAGCTTAATGCGTGCAGGCGCATATTATAAGGCGCACGCCACCGATTGCGACTATGAATTATGCGTTATTGTACGCAAATTAATCAAATAGGCAGTTTTCAAAACTTTTAACCAGTAATTCCAGCCCCTTTTGGTCTTCTTCATCGAAACGATCGAAGATAGGACTGTCAATATCGAGCACGGCAACCACGTTACCTTGCGCACGAACTGGCACAACGATTTCAGAATTACTGGCAGAATCACAGGCAATATGACCATCAAATTGATGGACATCAGCCACTCGCTGAGTTTGATTAGTGAATGCTGCTGTACCACACACACCTTTTCCTAACGGAATGCGTGTACAAGCCACTTTACCTTGAAACGGGCCTAATACTAGTTGTTCGCCACGCATAACGTAGAATCCCACCCAGTTCAGCTCAGTCAAATTATCATTGAGCAAGGCTGAAAAATTCGCCATCGCCGCAACAAGGTCGTCTTCCCCTTCCAACAAGGCCAAGGCTTGACGGTTAAGTGACTCATAAAATTTCGATTTCATTACATTTCCTAACAATTTTATTCTGCTGCTTCGGTCTTTTTAGCCGCTTTTTTCGCTGCAGGCGGATTCGTTGGCGTACTATTAACCTGAACGGCGCCTTTAAGCAAGTTCGTCAGCTCATCTTTATTGTTAGCAAAATAGAATGCGAGCTTTTCGCCCACACTTTCATCTATACCCAAATCAGCTTTTTGAATGAAGGGGATAAGGTTATCGGCGATATCGAGCATCTTATCGTAGGCATCAGCCTCCTTCTTAGATGTGAATGTCATCTTTTCAACCCCTTCTCTGACCACGACAAACTGTGTTATTACTGCCATGACTGCCCTCGCACTGTTTTTATATACAGTAACTAGAGTGACATAGATTGAACTTGTGATGCAAGTGTTCTGATTAATCTGATATTATTAGCGTACTTTCGTTGCCAAGATTATAAAGCGCTAGACGTGGCTTAACAGCTAACTAGCACGACACTTTGCACCGATCTCGCTGTTATGACTCCTATTAGGCTAATATATATTTTTATATGCATGAAAACGCAGCAGAAAATTCAGTAACCCTATGCCGCTCCTGCGATTTAGCAGTCCGCAAACGTGCCTTGCCTAGCGGCGTTAGAGCAATCTGTCCTCGTTGCAGCACTGCACTTTATGACACGCCATACTGCTCTGTGAATGGTATGTTAGCCCTATGTATTTCGGCATTAGTGTTTTATTTCCCTGCTAATTTTTTACCCGTACTCGAGATCCACTTTTTCGGTAGTATTCGTACTACCACGGTTTTCCAAGGGGCATTTGCAGTATTTGACCAAGGCTATTGGGTTGTAGGTGTAGCCGTACTTGCCGCCGCTGTGATAGGCCCTGGCTTACTACTGTTATCGATATTGACACAGATTTTAATTGTGAAATGGGGATTAAGTAGCCTTTTTTGGCGTAACTCATTGAAGCAGTTGTTAAAATTTCATGGCGTCTTATCGCAGCTCACTATGCTGGAAATTTATGTGATCAGCTTCTTAGTTTCATCATTTCAGCTATCTGATTTTTCGGACATTTATTTTGGTATGGGCACATTTTGCTTCACTATGCTGTTTCTCGTGACCTTGTTTCTACAAAGAGAATACGACTTAGAACATATGTGGACGTTATTGGAAGGTCATAGCTGATATGAAACAACAAGGTAAAGATATCGGCCTATGTCTCTGTAAAGTGTGTAGCCAACTCAACAGCAGTGAACTCACGCACTGTCAGCGCTGTGAAACCGAGTTGCACGTCAGAGACTATTCCAGCCTGCAAAAAAGTTGGGCTTTGTTGATTACCGCTGCCATCTTGCTGGTGCCAGCCAACATTTACCCTATCACTATGCTGACCAACCAAGGCCAAGTGCGGCACGACACGATTTTTTCAGGCATTTTGCATTTAGTGCATTCAGATATGCTGCCTATTGCCATCATAGTGTTTACCGCCAGTATTTTAGTACCATGGATTAAAATCATCGGCTTATCCATTTATCTGTGTGCGATCAGCTTTGACATTCCGATTTCAAAAAAGAAATTGATGGTGGGTTTTCACATCATCGAATGGATTGGCCGCTGGTCAATGCTCGATTTATTTGTCATCTCAATCACAGTGGCATTAGTGAACATGGGACAATTACTCGACGCGAAACCCGCGCCTGCGGCTACCGCATTTGCCTTGGTTATTCTGTTAACTCAGTTAGCCGCAAAAGTTTTAGACACTCGTTTACTCTGGGATCGATTGGAACCTCAAGATGACACAAATTGAATCGCCGAAAGTTGTAAAGAAAAAACTCTTTTCGCCCATTTGGCTGCTTCCTATTGTCGCGTTGGCATTAGGTGCTTGGCTGGGCATTAAGAGCATTAAAGAATCGGGGGTTGAAATTCAAATTCACTTTCCGAGCGCCACAGGGATTGATGTGGGTAAAACCTTAGTCAAATACCAGGGTTTGACTGTCGGTAAAGTTAAAGACATTGGCATAGATGACGATCTCAAAGGCGTGAACGTCAAGGTCATGATGGACTACCGCGCTAAGCCTTTCTTGAATAAAGAAACCCTCTTCTGGCTTGTCACACCTAAAGCAAGTATTACAGGTGTTGAAGGCTTAGATGCGCTGTTTTCCGGTAACTACATTGCTATTCAACCCGGTAAAGGCAATGCATCAACCTTCTTCGAGGCAGAACGCCAACCGCCGCCGATGCAAATCGGCTCAGAAGGTGTGATGGTCGAATTGACCTCCGATAAACTCGGTTCGCTCGATGTTGGCTCGCCAATATTTTTCCGCCAAATCCCCGTGGGTAGCGTGGTCAGCTATCGTTTAGATGGCAATCAAAGGGTCATTATCAGCGCTTTCATTCAAGAGCAATATGCGCGGTTAGTGAAGAAAAATTCTCACTTTTGGAATGTTTCTGGCGTCAAAATTGATGCTTCACTAACTGGGGTTAAAGTCAGTTCAGAGAGTTTGGCGTCCATTCTGGCTGGCGGCGTGAGTTTCAGCTCTGACGATAAAGCAGACATAGCTAAAAACGGTGACGTTTTTTCGCTTTATGATTCAGAAACCACCGCCCTTGGCGGCATAGAAATAAACCTAACCATGGCTGACGCTAACGGTGTCGACAAAGGTACCCGCATCGTTTATCGCGGCATGAGCATTGGCAGTATTTTAAGTAAACAACTCACTTCCAATGGTGTTACAGCAGTGGCTAAATTTGAACCTCAATACGGTTCACTGTTAACTAACGACGGCGTGTTTTGGCTTGAAGGTGCTGATATTTCCCTCTCAGGCATTAAGAATCCAGAACGCTTACTGACAGGTAGCGTGATCAACTTCCTGCCAGGCATCAACACCAAAAGCGCGGTACCAAGCAGCTTTGCCTTACAAGCCAAAGCGCCTGATTTACTGCAATCGAAGAAGCGTTTCTTGACCTTAACCTCAGCCGAAAACATGGGCATTTCAGCGGGCGCTCAAGTTCGCTTCAAGCAAATTCCCATTGGTTCAGTGCTTGCAGTTAAGTTAACCAAAGATTTATCGGCGGTGGAATACCAACTCGAGCTACAACCTGAGTTTGCCAGTCTAATACGCAACGACAGCTATTTTGTGCCTGAGTCAGCATTAACGGTAAACGCATCGTTAGACGGTGTCTCAGTCAAAGCAAGGGATTTTACAACGCTCACTCAAGGTGCAGTTAGCTTGATCCAAGGTCACAGCGACACACCTTTAGCTGCTAACAGCGCTCTAACCCTCTTTAGCTCTGTGGATGCCGCGACAGCTTTTTATGATCGTCAGCAGCAAGTGCATTTAACATTAATCAGTCAAGATGGCGCCGATGTCAGCCAAGGCTCACCGATTTATTATAAAAAAATGCAAATTGGCACAGTTGACTCAGTGAACTGGCAAAGCAAAACCGAAGACTTTGCTATCAAGCTCGCCATAGACAAACAGTTTCAACCCTTGCTGAAAAAGCCGAATGTGTTCTGGCGTAACAGCGCCGTGGATATCAGTGCCAGTCTTGCCGGTATTGATGTTGCGGTCGCGCCGCTTCAAGGAGCATTAAAGGGCAGCATCAGTCTGGGACTGCTTGATAGCAATGACAAAGCCAGCAATGCAGCTAACTTAAAACTCTATGAGAGCAAGCAGCTGGCATTAACTCAGGCGCAGGCAATTCGCCTCACCCTACCCGCCTCAAGCAAACTGGCGGCCAAGGCAGCGATTCGCTATCAAGGTCATCAAGTGGGTGAAGTGTCGCAGGTGAAGCTCAATGCCGATCTCAATACACTCACTGCAACGGCCTATCTCTACGGCGAATACGCTGAACATTTCAGCCGCAGCGACTGTGAATATCATCTAGTGGATGCGCAAATTTCTCTAGCAGGAATTAAAGCGCCAGAAACCTTGATCACTGGCCCTTATATCGGTGTACTGCCGGGTACAAGCAGTCAAAAATCGACCCAGTTTGTTGCCAACCTCGCTGCCAGCAGCTATGCCAATGTTGCCGAAGATGCGCTGAAATTCATTCTAGAAGATACTAGCCTAGGCTCAATGAAAGTCGGCACACCTATCTTCTTCCGAGGGATTAAAGTCGGTCAAATCGACGGTTATAGCCTATCGACACAGGGTAATAGTGTATTGATGCAGGCCCATATCGAGGCACAGTACAGTCACTTAGTGAATCAAAGCAGTCAGTTCTGGGATGCCTCAGGGATTAAAGTCGATGTAGGCCTCTTTTCAGGTGCACAAATCGAAGCGGGCTCGCTGGAAACCTTACTCGCTGGCGGCATCAATGTGGCGACTAAGGACACGACTCAAGGGGATAATCGTTTAGCGACTGGCACAGTATTAAGATTACAACACAAAGCCGAAAACGAATGGCAGCAATGGGCACCAGCCCAGTAATTTTTTTCATCAAAATACTTACACCAACGCACTAATATTAAAGCTCTTATAAATAAATCAGGCGCATAATGCGCCTGATTTATTTTTAGCTTCTCGCAATGTTATTGACACATTCTAGGTCGCGAGCCCACTTATCCATAGAACCAATAACAAACGGCAATCGCGGCACTGATCCCCGCAAAGTCCGCAGTTAACCCGCAGGCTAAGGCGTGGCGTCCATGGCGAATACCCACTGAACCAAAATACACAGCAAGAACATAGAAAGTGGTTTCAGTGCTACCCTGAAAAATCGCCGCTAATCGGCCCGCAAAGGAATCTACTCCGTGGTGATCCATTGTCTCAAGCATCATAGCTCTGGCGCCTGAGCCACTAAAAGGTTTCATCAGTGCGGTCGGCATTGCATCGACAAAACGCGTATCAAAACCCAATATCCGCACACCAGTGGCAATCAAGTGCAACAGATAATCCAAGGCGCCGGATGCTCGCAGTAAACCAATCGCTAATAACATGGCGAGCAAATAAGGGATCAACTGGATAGATTGAGCAAAACCCGCCTTCGCCCCTTCAATAAACTCATCATAAACTGCCACCTTGCGAATGCCCGCAACAATCACGAAGGTAAATACCAATAACAGCAAAATACCATTGCCCATTGCCGTCGACACAGTGCCAATGGCCTCAGCACTTAAAGTCATCAGATAAAAACCACTCGCCACTAATCCTGAGAGCATCAAGGCGCCATAACCGAGCACCACTGAGTTTAATAATGAAATTCGCTGCACTAACGCCACAACCAGCAAGCCCGCCAATGTCGATGCCGAAGTAGCCAGTAAAATCGGCAAGAAAATATCCGCAGGCGCAGCGGCACCTTGCTGGGCACGATAAAGGAATACCGTCACAGGCACTAAGGTCACAGAGGAAGTATTGAGTACTAAAAATAAGATTTGCGCATTGGTCGCCACGGTTTTTAGCGGATTTAAACTCTGTAAATCATGCATCGCCTTTAAACCAAGTGGCGTGGCGGCATTATCTAACCCAAAGATATTCGCTGTTAAATTCATCGTGATACTGCCAAAGGCGGGATGCCCCTTGGGCACTTCAGGCATCAAACGGCGCAGTAATGGCTCAAACACAAAGGCAATAGCGCCGACAACGCCAGCCTTCTCTCCTACCTGCATCAATCCCATCCACAGAGAAAGCACGCCAATCAGCCCAAGGGAAATTTCAGCAGCAAGCTTAGCACTCGCAAATAATGCGGCGACCGAAGCCGATAGGACTTCTATGTGCCCATTGAACAGTTGCACCGCTATTGCAAGCAATGCTGTGATAAAAAAAGCCAACCACACGCGATTCAGCACGCTAATCCCCTTATTTTTATTTGTTTTTATTCTATTAGCTCATGGCTACTGAGTGCTAGCTTTATGGCGACTCATTCCAATATCGCTGAAATCGTCAAAGCATAAACATTAAATCACAATAGTAACCTTGGCGGCTCGGGATAAAATCTCAGACCCAATAAGGGATTATGATATACTCGCGCCAGTTGATACACAGTCTATTTTCCTATGGTTCAATGAAATCAATGGTCCAATTAAATCAAAATTTTATCGATACAATCACCCAAGAACTCCCCGCCCATTTATCCATGGACGAGTTTATTGCCGCCTGCGACAGGCCGCTTAGACGTTCAATTCGGGTCAATACCTTAAAAATGAGCAGCGACGACTTTAAGACCTTGATGCAACCTAAAGGCTGGACGTTCGATCCTATTCCTTGGTGTGAAGACGGATTTTGGATCAGTTACGACGAAGAAGAACAGCTCGGCAATGCCTTAGAGCACATTCAGGGTCTATTCTACATTCAAGAAGCCAGCTCTATGTTGCCGCCGACCGCACTTTTTACACCGAATGCACATTGGCAGTGCGTACTCGATCTCGCCTCCGCACCCGGTTCAAAAACCACGCAAATGGCCGCATTAATGCAAAACCAAGGCTTATTAGTGGCTAATGAGTATTCGGCGAGCCGCGTGAAAGTATTGCACGCCAATGTGTTGCGCATGGGCGCGAGCCACTGCGCCCTCACCCATTTCGATGGCCGTGTATTTGGCGAATACCTGTACGAAAGTTTTGATGCAGTGCTTATCGATGCGCCCTGTGGCGGTGAAGGCACAGTGCGTAAAGACGCCGATGCGCTAAAACACTGGAACCTAGACGATGTGCTGGCGATTAGCGAAACCCAAAAAGCCTTAATCGAATCGGCGTTTCTCGCCCTGAAACCCGGTGGCAGTTTGGTCTACTCAACCTGCACCTTAAACCGCCTCGAAAACCAAGGCGTGTGCGAGTATTTAAAGCAAGTCTACGGCGATGCGGTGCAATTTGAATCCTTAAGCGATTTATTTGATGGTGCAAATCTAGCTACAACGCCCGAAGGCTTCTTACATGTCTGGCCACAGATTTACGACAGTGAAGGTTTCTTTGTCGCTAAATTGACAAAAACCGCCTCAGTGCCGCGTTTACAGCCTGAGCCTAAACTGCAGAAAAACTTCCCCTTCACGCCCGCATCAGCGAAACAAGCCCAAGGGATCAAAGACTATTTTCAGCAGGATTTAGGCATCAGCTTACCGGACGAACTCATCATGGTTCGCGATGATGAATTCTGGCTATTTCCGCATGAATTCAACGCTTTTATCGGCCGTATGCGCTTTCAGCGTATTGGCATTAAACTCGCCGATAACAGTAAACACGGCTTTAAAGTCCGCCATGAAGCGATTATTGCATTAGCAGGAAAACAGCTCAGCCCAACCGCAAAAACGGTCGATGTGAGCGATGTTGAAGCGAAAGAATATTTGATGGGGCGAGATATTGCCCTAAACACCGCAGTGAAAGCTCAAGGTGAAGTGATCGTCTGTTATGGCGGAGCACCATTAGGCATGGCGAAACATTTAGGCAATAAGTTAAAAAACAATCTACCCAGAGACTTAGTGAAAGATAAAGTGTTACTGCTACCAGAACAGACAAAATCGTTATAATTTCGCTGTTTTTTAGCGATAAATAACCTAAAAAAGAAGAAAGTGAGCGCGACTATAAGACAAAAGCTCGACTACACTGAGTCTATTGTAAAGCGCACTGCATGGCGCTTTCACCTGTAGCGCACGGCTCTTCAATGAGCCATTCCCCTAGGCCCAAACAGCTTTAATCGTTTTGGGCCTTTTTTTATGCCAATATCTTTGAGCCAGTGCCTTTATGCCTGAGTCTTTTGGCCACAGTATTGACAATCACGCAATAGCATACTCAGGGTCAAAACACTTGCAGCTAACGGCCAACTAAACGCGCTGCATCTTTGAATAAATTAAAAAAGTTATTGCTGGTGTACTCCGCAAGATCTTCGTAGCGCTCACCTCTAAGCTCTGCCACAAACTCAGCCACATCGCGCACATAGGCAGGCTGATTCTCTTGTCCACGGTGTGGGATCGGCGCCAAATAAGGCGAATCAGTTTCAACTAGCAGACGATCCTGAGGCACTTTGCGAATAACGGTTCGCAGATCACCCGCATTTTTAAAAGTGACTATGCCAGAAACCGAAATATAAAAGCCGAGATCAATCGCCGCTTTCGCCATCTCCCAGTTCTCGGTAAAGCAATGCAGCACGCCTCCGACGTTATCCGCATTACCCTGCTTAAGCATATTGATCGTATCTTCACGTGCATCACGGGTATGGACAATTAAAGGTTTATTCACTTCTACAGCAAGGGCAATCTGCTGCTCAAAACATTGCTGTTGCAACAGCTTAGTGTCGTCGGCATAAAAATAATCTAACCCCGTTTCACCAATCGCGACCACTTTAGGATCGGTGGCAAAGCGGCGGATTTGCTCAACATCGAGGCCTTCTTTAACGTCTAATGGATGCACACCCGATGACAAAAATACCTGTTCGAAGGCTGCAACTTTATCTCGCATCAATTCAAATCCTTGCTGGCGCACGTTGACGCACAACATATAGTCCACGCCACGGGCTTTAGCATTAGCAAGAATCTGTTCTAAGGTTTGTTGATCAGGCGCCGCTTTGAGGCGATCGAGATGGCAGTGTGAATCAATAAGCACAAGGATTTCCAAGCAGAGTAACAAAGGACGACAAGGATACCCAGCCAAGAGATCGAGGTCAAATTCAACAGAAGTAAATAGCCAGTTTAAACAGTGAGCAAACGTTTAAACCAGAGCAATAATGCGGGCCAACTTACATAGTGCAGGTTAGATCGCCAGAAGCGAGTTCGCGGGACAGTAACTTTTCGATATGGTGTTTATGGCTATCTGGCTCAGAAATAATTTTAATGCCAATCCCCACAGGGCGGCCACCCGACGCTCCTAAGGGATTAATCCACACCACAACACCACGAAATTCATTAGTGAGAGTTGCGCCGGGTAAACGATACGCAATCGTCAGCGGTTGGCCAAGATAATGACTTTCACTGGTCGCAATAAATAATCCTGCCGGCTTAATAAAAGGCATATAGGCACGATATAACTGATGTAAGGTATCAAAATTAACGACGAGATCTACCATGGCATATTACTTATTTGTTATCTCTCTATATTCTAAGACATAACTTTGACACAGGGCCAGATAATTGACGCTCGGCATTGTGCTTAAGCTATGACACATTCCCATGATCTTAGCCGCCAAATTCCCGAGCTGCGCATGAACAAACGCATCTTGATGGCTATTTTTCAGTAAAACCTGTCGTATAAGTAGGTACAAAACCTTAAGAACATCAATTATTTGTTGTTCACTTATTATTAACAAACTAGCACACAGATGACCAGACGACAAACTTTGTGCCCAATCTTTGCGAAATTGTAGCAAGGATTGATACCGACTCTGTTGGCTACCCTCAGACTGCAAGCTCTCAGCCAACTTTAACGGCCCACCCACCACACTCAAACACCAAGTTACATCCTCTTGAATACCGCATCGCTGGGCAAGCCAGTTTTTGATGACCTCTCGACTAGGAACGACAAAAGGAATGCGTTGACAACGACTGCTAACCGTCGCCATCAAACGTGCAGGCGTATCCGACTGCAAAATCAGTAAGGTGTCTTTACCAGGCTCCTCAAGGGTTTTAAGGAGTGCGTTCGCAGCAGCGGAGTTAAGACGCTCGCTGTGGTGGATAATCGCTACACGCCTGCCACTTTGCTGTGCGGTGGCTGTCAGACGCGTACACAGCTCACGAATTTGATCGACTTTAATTTGATTGCCATCGGCGGCGATATGATAAAAATCAGGATGATTGCCAGCATCATAGAGCTGACAAGACTTACAAAAACCGCACGCGCCCACAGGCGTTGGCTGCAAACACATAGCAGCGCGCGCCATAAACACACTCAGCAACTCACCGCCATAGGCTGAATCAATGCCCACGAGTTGTGCGTGAGGTATTTTTTGACGCGCTAATTGAGCTAAAAATGCCTGTCTTGGCCCTTCGAGCCAAGGTAATTGCTCAGCCGTAAATTCGGACTCGGCTACCATACCATCGCCTGAAGCACGGCTAAGATATCTTTGTGCACTTCGGCCATAGTTTGGCTCGCGTCTATAACCACAATACTGTCATCTTCGCTGGCAAGTTTGAGATATGTAGCGCGTGCGCGCTCAAAGAAATCAATCGCTTGTTGCTCAATTCTATCAAGCTCACCACGTTTAGCTGCGCGGGTAAGCCCAAGCTTAGGATCTAAATCTAAGTACAAAGTAAGATCGGGTTTAAATCCCTTTAGTGTTGCAGTGCTCACTGCTTCCACTAACGGCATTAACCCTCGTCCACCACCTTGATAAGCTAATGACGATAGATTGTGTCTATCACCCAATACCCATTGCCCTTGCGCAAGCGCGGGCTTTATTACATTGGCAACTAACTGAGCTCTGGCAGCATAAATGAGTAAACACTCGGCCTCATCACACAGGGGATCGTTCGCATCGGCAATCTTAACTAAATCACGGATACGTTCAGCCAATGGTGTACCGCCCGGTTCGCGGGTGCAAATCGGTGCTTTACCCGTATGCTTTTCAATAAAGTCGCGAATAAGGTTAATCGCACTCGACTTACCTGCGCCTTCTAAGCCTTCAATAACGATAAATTTTGCAAAAACTGACATTGGATTTTCTTTCTCTGCATTTTTACTTTGGTGATTTTTCTGGCGTCGCTGGTTTTGTCTTACGCTGATAGACGTCTACAGCATGATTGTGTTCTTCAAGCGTGGTTGAAAACACATGGGTGCCATCGTTGCGCGATACAAAATAAAGGTAACTCACACTGGCGGGCTTAGACACGGCCATCAATGAGGCTTTACTCGGTGCAGCTATCGGCGTTGGCGGCAATCCAAAGATACGATAAGTATTAAAAGGCGTCTCTTCGACTAAATCTTTGCGGGTGATATTACCCTTATAGCGATCACCCATGCCGTAAATAACGGTCGGATCGGTTTGCAGACGCATACCTAGGTTAAGACGATTAACAAATACACCGGCGATTTGCTCACGCTCATGGGCTTGGCCGGTTTCCTTTTCAACTATCGATGCCAAAATCAGCATTTCATAGGGCGATTTTAACGGCAAATTTGGCGCCCGTTCTGCCCACGCTTTGGCAAGCTCCTGCTCCATCATTTTATAGCTTTGAGTCAGCATGACTTTAGCATCCGCCTCGGCGGTATAATGATAAGTGTCGGGGAAGAATTTTCCTTCAGGCAAACCAGAATCATCGCCTTGTGCCATCAATACCGCTGCAAATGCTTCTGGTGACATTTGTAAATGCGGAGCACTGGTAAGCTGTTGTTCCCATTCCACAATAGTTTTACCTTCAACTAAGGTCAAACTGAAGGTTTTTACTTTCCCAGCGATCAAATCATTGAGTAAATCAGTAATCGTTTGTGAAGGTGATATTTCATAAAGTCCCGTGCGAATTTTGGCAAGCTCAGGACGGAACTTAAGTAGCCACTTGAGTTTCCACGTATCTTGAATAACGCCGTCATCGGCAAGTTGCTGCGCCAGTTGATTTACACTGGTGCCACGTTCAACCTTCAACTCTTTAGGCTCGCTGAGACTCAGCGGCGTTTGACTGTATTCGACAACTGTTTGATAGCCCCAAAAGGCACCCAAACAGACTAAGGTTAGCAAGGTCAACAGGGTTGAACTGGCGATAATAATGATTTTTTTCATAGAGTGAGTGAAAGTGTCTGTCTAAGTTGCGCGGTAATCGGAGCACGGGTGAACTTGAGCGAGTCTATCGCCAGTACATCCACAATCCCTAAAACGCTGTTAGTGATAAACGCTGAGTCAAATTCGATTAAACGCTCGGCGCCAACGGGCAAACATTCGATATTCATGTTCTGTTCAAGCAAGGCCAACATTATCTGTTCGCGCATCACACCCGCCACGCCACACAGGGCTAATGAAGGCGTGATAATGCGATTATCTTTGATAAAAAACACATTCGCCATCGAAGATTCAATCACATTCTCCTCGATATCTTTGACTAACCAGTCATCAAATCCCTGCGGTAAAGAGTGTGATTTAATCAAAACTTGTTCGAGTCGATTTAAATGCTTCATCCCTGCCAACAGAGGCTGCAAACCCAATCGTACCGACGAAGTTTTAAGGCTAATACCCTGTTGCTGCCACTGAGCATAATGGCCGGGGATAGTATGAACTGAGACGATTTCGGTAGGATTAACAGTTTCTGGCGGTGTATAGCCACGGCCACCAGCACCACGGGAAACGATTAACTTAATGCAATGATGAGGATATTCAATGGCTAAGGTATTCAGTTGCTGTTGCAATGCTTCACTCATTTGCCATTGAAATCCAAGCCTTTCGGCGCCTGCGGTTAAACGGGCTTGATGGGCTTCAAAAAACATAATCCCCTCAGCGTCCGTTCGCATCGTTGCAAACAGACCATCACCGTAGGCAAGCCCTCGATCGGAAGGGTCGACACTTGCCTGCGATGCGCCATTCACCCAGAACACGCGTATTAGTCCTGACTGATACGGCTAGCCACCGCTTCTTGCTGATCTTTGTACTTGGCACTCTTACGAGTGTTATAAGGACGTGCAACCGCATGATTTAAGCGTTCAAAGTTAAGCGCACCTATAGTCATGCGTGGACGCAAAGCTAAAGGTAACTTGCCGCTGTTATAAAACTCGAGCACAATTTTACCTTGCCAACCCGGATCGATACGGTGCGCCGTTACGTGTACCATCAGGCCTAAACGCGCTAGAGACGAACGGCCATCAAGCCAACCGACGATATCAGCAGGTAAAGTTACGCTCTCGTAAGTCACAGCCAAAGCCAATTCGCCAGGATGCAAGAAAAATGCTTCGCCATCGGGGATTTCGATAATCTCACTCATCACCCGATCGAGCGCCGCTTGCATCTCAGCACTTGGACCACTCAAGTCGATAAAAGGCGCGGTATGATCTTTAAAGACGCGAAACTGTCCACCTAAGCGCACATCAACACTGACGCCTGAAATAGCTTCTATGCCTGGGCGAGGTTCTATTACGATAGTGCCGTTATCAAGGGCCTGTTCAATTTCGATATCGGTTAAGCGCATCTTGCCTATTACTCCTTGAGTTTTTATGTCGTTATTTTGCCAGTAAATGTTGGATACGAGTCTTTAAAATATCGGTCGCAATACGATTTTTGCCGCCACGGGGAACGATAATGTCGGCGTATTGTTTCGATGGTTCGATAAACTGTAAGAACATAGGACGCACGGTTTTCTTGTACTGTGAAATCACAGACTCCATAGTACGGCCGCGCTCGGCCACATCACGAGTTAAGCGGCGTAGGAAACAAATGTCCAGCGGCGTGTCCATAAACACACTCGCGTCCATCAGCGCACGTAACTTAGGATCGGTCAGCAATAAGATACCTTCTAAAATGATCACCTTTTTCGGTGTCATCTTTAAGGTTTCTGCAGTGCGTGTATGTTCTGTATAGCTATAACAAGGGATATCAACAGCTTCGCCAGACTTGAGCAACTGTAAATGCGTGCACAGCAGTTGATGGTCCAGCGCTTTTGGATGATCGTAATTCGTTAATACCCGTTCATCCATGGATAAATGACTCTGATCGCGATAGTACGCGTCTTCATTAATTACCCCAATTTGATCTGTGCCTAAATCGCGGCGCAATTCGTCAAAAATCGTTTTGGCAATTAAACTTTTGCCCGATGCTGACGCGCCAGCAATTGCAATAATGACACACTGCTGAGAATTCATACCCTTAAACCTTACTCGTCATCTGAAACACTAATAGAAACTGTTTTCTGGCTTTGCTTTAAAGCCAATTCTGCGCCCACTTTACGGGCAATTTCCCGATAAAGAGCTGCGACTTCACTGTCAGGATCGGCAACGACAGTCGGCGCACCATTATCCATGGCTTCACGGATATTGATGTGCAGCGGCAAAGCGCCTAACAGTGGAACTTGATAGCGTTCAGCGATTTTACTGCCGCCGTGAGTTCCAAATGGATGTTCTTTATGACCACACTCAGGACATAAATGGAAACTCATGTTCTCAACAATACCCAGCACAGGAATGTTCACTTTCTGGAACATATTGATGCCCTTCTTGGCATCGGCCAGCGCGATATCCTGCGGTGTAGTCACGATAACGGCGCCGCTCACAGGAACTTTTTGCGATAATGTGAGCTGAATATCCCCTGTGCCTGGTGGCATATCAACGACTAAATAATCCAGTTCTGGCCATTGGGTTTCATTCAGTAACTGGGCTAACGCGCCCGCGGCCATTGGGCCACGCCACACGGCAGCTTCATCACCACTGAGCATAAAACCAATCGACTGCGCGGCAATACCATGGGCACTGGCGGCTGTCATATGTTTGCCATCGGGGGAAAGCGGTCTGAAATTAGGAATACCTAACATCATAGGCACTGACGGGCCGTAAATATCCGCATCGAGAATACCCACCTGCGCACCTTCGGCCGCTAATGCCAAAGCTAAGTTCACCGCTGTGGTTGACTTACCCACGCCGCCCTTACCTGAGGCTACGGCAATCACTTGCTTCACATTGGCAATCGGCGCAATAGAAGATAACGCTGAGTAGGCTTTAGGTTGAAAATCGATTTCACACTCGACTTCATCAATAGCATCGAGCACCGCTAACTTATTCGTCAGCGCCATAACAGTGTCGCGATACTGAGTCATACAAGGGTATGGATAGACTAAGCCAAGCTGCAAACGCTTACCTTCCAATGCCAGCTTATTTACGCATCCTGCGCTCACTAACCCTTTCGCGAGATACGGGTCAACAAATGAATCGAGAATAGCCAGAACTGGCCCGAGAAGATCGTCATTCAGACGATAATCAGTTTGAGTTGAAGACAAAAGAATTACCCCCACCAATAAATTTGCCCAAGTGTACCAGATAATGCAGAAAACATTAGCGCAGATTTAGCTCAATTGGCTCAGGTTTTGATGAAAATCATCCTGTAATCGGTTAGTATCTCTACCAATATTTTTGGCCCACCACGATATTTGAGACAAGATGGCAACTTCACAACGTAAAATTCTCGTGACCAGCGCACTTCCCTATGCAAACGGACCGATACATTTAGGTCACATGCTGGAATACATACAGACAGATATCTGGTCGCGTTATCAAAAGCTTCGTGGACATGAGTGCCACTATATTTGTGCCGATGACGCCCATGGCACGCCAATCATGCTTAAAGCACAGCAATTAGGCATAGCGCCAGAAGACATGATTGCCCAAGTGAACAAAGAACATCAGCATGATTTTGCCGATTTCAATATCGCCTTCGATAACTATCACAGCACCCACAGCGATGAAAACCGCGTACTGGCGAGTGATATTTATCTCAAGCTACGTGCGAATGGCTATATCAAGAGCAAGAGTATTTCTCAGCTGTTCGATCCTGAGAAATCCATGTTCCTGCCAGACCGATTCGTAAAAGGCACTTGTCCTAAGTGTAAGTCACCGGACCAATACGGCGATAACTGTGATGCCTGCGGCGCGACTTACAGCCCAACTGAGCTCATCAATCCAAAATCAGCGGTATCGGGTGCGACACCAGTGATGAAAGACACTGAGCACTTTTTCTTCGACCTGCCCGCCTTCGAAGGCATGCTAAAAGAGTGGACTCGCTCTGGCGCACTGCAAGTCGAGATGGCCAATAAACTCGACGAGTGGTTCGAGCAAGGTCTGCAGCAATGGGATATCACCCGTGATGCACCGTATTTTGGTTTCGAAATTCCCGATGCGCCAGGTAAGTATTTCTACGTTTGGCTCGATGCGCCTATCGGTTATATGGGTTCGTTCAAAAACCTCTGTGACAAACGCCCTGAGCTGAGCTTTGAGGAATACTGGGGCAAAGATTCAACCGCCGAGGTGTATCACTTCATCGGTAAAGACATAGTCTACTTCCACAGTCTGTTTTGGCCAGCCATGTTACACGGCTCAGGTTACCGCCAGCCAAACAGCGTCTATGCCCACGGCTATGTGACGGTCAACGGCGCTAAGATGTCAAAATCCAAAGGTACTTTCATCAAGGCGCGAACTTATTTAGATCATTTAGATCCTGAATATTTACGTTACTACTACGCCGCCAAACTCAGCAGCCGTATCGACGATTTAGATTTAAATCTCGAAGATTTCGCCCAGCGCGTGAATTCAGACTTAGTCGGTAAGCTAGTGAACTTAGCCTCGCGCACCGCAGGTTTTATCACTAAACGTTTCGATGGCAAGCTAGCGAAAATTCACGACACCACCCTGACTGAAGCGTTTCTAGCCAAGCAAGATGTGATTGCCGAATTTTACGAAGGCCGCGAATACGGCAAAGCAATGCGCGAAATCATGGCACTGGCGGATATTGCTAACGGTTTTGTAGCCGATGCAGCACCTTGGCAAATGGTGAAACACGATGATCAACAGGAAGCGGCCCATCAAGTGTGTTCAAATGCCTTGAATCTGTTCCGTATTCTAGTGACGTATCTCAAACCTGTATTGCCACGTTTAGCCCAAGATGTGGAAGCCTTTTTCCAACTGCCGCTCACTTGGAGTGCATTGAACCAAGATTTAGCGGGTCATGAAATCGCGCCATTCAAAGCCATGATGCAACGTGTTGAGCTGGATAAAGTCAATGCTATGGTTGCCGACTCTAAGGATAACCTGCAAGTCACGGCCGATGCACCAAAGACGGCTGCGCCTGAAAAAACGGTTGAATCATCTAATGTCAGCAGTGAGCCTCTGGTTAACGATCCTATCAGTGAAACCATCAACTTTGATGATTTTGCGAAAATCGACCTGCGTATCGCTCGTATCGTGAAAGCCGAGCATGTTGCTGACGCAGACAAGTTACTGAAGTTGCAGCTCGACATCGGTGGCGAAACACGCCAAGTGTTTGCTGGGATCAAATCGGCCTATTCGCCAGAAGACCTTGAAGGCAAACTAACTGTGATGGTGGCTAACTTAGCACCACGTAAGATGCGTTTTGGCATGTCAGAAGGCATGGTTTTGGCCGCTGGCCCTGGTGGCAGCGATCTGTGGATTTTAGAACCCCATGAAGGCGCACAGCCTGGCATGCGGGTTAAGTAATCTGCGCTAGATAACGCTCGAAAAATCAATAAGGCCGCATTTTATGTGGCCTTATTTGTTGGTATCGATTGTTTGAGCCGATTCGTGGTGCCGAGTGTCACTTCGTCTTTTAAAAGACTGAGTTTAAGCCATTTAATTTTAACTGAGTGGTTTAAGAGACTGAGTTAAAACTCGTATTTCTATCGACAAGAGATTCACGGCAATATGACATTCATATCAGTGACAAGTCTAAAATCGACGCAGTGCTAAATGAATAACTCGAGGAGTCGTTATGGGAAATATCGTTGAGCAGTTGCTGTTTTCTGCCTCGATTACGGGTCCCATCTGTTTGATGTTAGCGCTCGGTGTGATCCTAAAACGCACCCAAATCATCAATGAAAACTTTATTGATGTCGCATCAAGATTAGTCTTTAACGTGACGCTGCCAGCCTTGCTGTTCCTTAGCATCATTAGTTCCAATCACGATCTCGCCTCCAGTGCACCCTTGATTGGCTATGGTTTAGCGGCCAATTTCCTGTTTTTTATACTCTCCACCTATGCAACTGGGCGGCTATTTCCCAAGCACAAAGACCAAGGTGTGATCATTCAAGGGGGATTTAGAGCCAATACCGCGATTATCGGCTTAGCTTATGTTTCCAACGCCTATGGGAGTTCTGGTGTTGCCTTAGCCGCGGTCTATGTTGCCTCGATGACGCTGCTATATAACATTCAAGCGGTTATTTGCCTAAGCCCTAAAGGCGAAGAATCCAGCCAACGTGCATTTGGCGTGATCATCAAGACCATCACCAAAAACCCGTTGATCATTGCCATTATGGCAGGCATCTTTTTCTATTTGCTTGCTATTCCAGTACCGAAAATGGTGCTCGATGCGGGACAATACTTTGCCAATATGACCCTGCCATTAGCGCTACTGTGTACCGGCGGTTCGCTCGATGTTGGTTCACTCAAACATGAAAAGCATACAACTTGGTTCTCGACCGCATTGAAACTGATCTTTGCCCCGCTTTTTATCACTGTGGGGGCCTTGCTGTTGGGTTATCGAGGAATTGAGTTAGCAATGGTCTTTTTAATGAGTTCTGCGCCCACCGCAGCCGCAAGCTATGTGATGGCGCGCGCCATGGGTGGCAATGCGCCCCTTGCGGCCAATATTATTGCGCTAACCACAGTCTGCTCGCTGATCACGTGCACCTTAGGCATCTTTGTATTGTCCACTTTGGAGCTAATCTAGCAGCTAAAGGCTAAGAGCTGATTGCACAATCAGCTAGAGGAACGGATTTGAGTGACGATAAGTAACAATAAAACCACAATAAAAAAGGCGAGCCATGCTCGCCTTTCGTTTAGGAATAAAACAGTTAGATGGTCATCATAAGCCGCTTTATGAATGGATTAGACCGGATTGGTGATATCCACAAAATGGTGCACGAGATCAAACTCGCGGGCGAGGTGACGGCCTAAGGCTTGAATGCCAAAACGTTCTGTCGCATGGTGCCCCGCCGCAAAATAATGTATGCCCTGCTCTACCGCACTGTGGAACGTTCGCTCGGACACTTCACCACTGATAAACGCATCCACACCTAAACTCGCCGCAACATCAATATAGTCCTGTGCACCACCAGTACACCAAGCTACATGTTGGATCTTAGCATCGCGATCACCAATGTGCAGTGGGGCTCTGCCTAACGCATTCTCAAGGGTGTGAGAAAATTCACTAGCACTGACTGCAAGATCAAGTTTTCCACGCCACAGTAGCCCCTGAGCCACCTCTTCGATGGCTTCTGCGTCGATGATCCCAAGCTGTCTCCCCAAAGTCGCGTTATTACCGAGCATTGGGTGGGCATCTAAGGGTAAATGATATCCAAACAAGCTAATATCATGCTTGAGCAGCGCCTTAATTCGGCGTTGTTTCATGCCTGTGATCACTTCAGGCTCATTCTTCCAAAAAAAGCCGTGATGAACCAATATCGCATCGGCGTTTAATCGAATCGCTTCATCGATCAAGGCCTGACACGCTGTCACGCCCGTGACTAAGGTGCGGATCTCATCCTTGCCTTCTACCTGCAGCCCATTGGGTGCGTAATCCTTAAAGGCCGACACATGTAAAAAATCGGCTAAATATTGGCTTAGTTCTGTCCGTGTCATTGCATTACCGTCCGTTACTCAAGATGACCATTTACTGAAGATGAGAATTTATCCAATATGAGACCATCGCTTACATCGCGATATCAACACGCACGCCACCTTGCAGGTATACCACTCGAACTCTGTCACCCGCGTTAAACGTCATGCCAGCATCGTAATCTTGGATCACCATGACCTGAGTACCATCTTCTTGATTGATCATCAGTTCAACCAGCTTAAACGATTGCACGCTAGTACCACTGCCATAACGGTTACCGATACCCCCACCAATCAAGGCACCTAAAATCGTCGCCACATCTCGACCCGAACCGCCACCAAACTGATTACCAATCACCCCACCCGCTAAGGCGCCGCCGAAGGTTTTCCAACCTTGATTACGGTCTTCAATTAACTGGGTTTCGGTGATATTACGTACCGAAGTGATATCGCCATAGAGTACTTTCTCAACTGGCACGGCTTGATTGCGATCATAGCCAGCATTAGCGGGACTGATGATAAAAGCAAAAATAAACATAAAGCTTGCTAGAGTAGGTTTCCACATATCTGAATTTCCGCTAACTTAATAATAAGGTCTATAACTAAATCATACTCAATTGTGAAGTCACTGTCTTTCCTGAATCACGAATTTGACGCTTTTCCTTCGCCCGAGCTCGCCTTAACCGATCCTAATGGTTTATTGGCTATCGGCGGCGACTTACGTCCTGAACGTTTACTCTCTGCTTACTACAACGGTATTTTTCCTTGGTTTAATTCTGACGATCCCATCCTATGGTGGTCACCGGATCCCCGCGCCGTGTTTATTCCAGGTGAAATTCACATCAGCACCAGCCTGCGTAAATACTTAAAAAAACAACCTTGGCGGATCACAATCAATCACGCTTTCACCGATGTGATGGCTGGATGCGCGCAGCCAAGAGAAAAACAGAGCGGCACTTGGATCACCCAAGAAATTCAAATGGCCTATCGCGAATTGCATCACACAGGTCATGCTCACTCCATTGAAGTGTGGGAAGGTGAACGTTTAATCGGTGGGCTTTACGGCTTAGCGATCGGCCAAGTATTTTGCGGCGAATCCATGTTTCACCGTAAAACCAATGCGTCCAAGGCCGCCGTTGCCGCACTGCAACAACATTTACTCAAGATGGGATTCAAACTCATCGACGCACAAGTGATGAATCCCCACCTAGAAAGTTTGGGAGCTAAAGCTATTAAACGCATTGATTTTATAACGTTACTGAGCGAACTGAGAAACAATCCCGTGGACCCAAATACTTGGGCCACTAAAGAGGTCATCCTTGAACTCGAGTAAAGCATCGATCGCTATCGGTATCAGTCAAATATTTCCCTGCAGCTACCTTGATGGCCAGCAGGAGCAGCTACTCGTCATCCAAGAAGATACGCTCGATCCCATTTTATTTGAGCGTTTGCTCGCGGTAGGTTTTCGTCGCAGTGGTAGCTCTATCTACAAACCACGCTGCCCTAGATGCAGTGCATGCCAACCAATCCGTGTGCCAACGCATGAATTTGTCCCATCGAAACGCCAAAAACGCACTTTAGCAAAAAACCAAGATCTGACTTGGCGAATTACATCGGAGCAAACCGCCGAGCAATATACGCTATATGAACATTACATTCGTGGGCGACATTTTGACGGCCCCATGTTTCCCCCGAGTGAAGATCAATATAATCACTTTCTTTTTTGCCATTGGTTACCGCCAACGTTTATCGAAGTCTATGATGGAAATAAATTATTGGCAGTTGCGGTCACTGATAGCTTGCCCAATAGTCTTTCGGCAATTTACAGCTATTTTGACCCCGACGAAGAACATCGCTCCCTCGGCGCACTGTTAATTTTAATTCAGTGTCGACTGGCAAAACTCATGAATAAAGAATTTGTTTATCTCGGATATCAAATAGATGAAAACCGTAAGATGTCTTACAAGCGTTTGTATCGCCCATATCAAATTCTGACACCGACGGGCTGGGAGTATTCCCAAGTTTGCTAAGTACTTCCCCTTTACAGCGGGGGGAATTTGGGGCATGATACGCCCGTTTTTTATATTCGAAGGCTAATGGGATAATTAATTAATGGCGAAAGAAGACAACATTGAAATGCAAGGCACTATCCTTGAAACCTTGCCAAACACAATGTTTCGTGTAGAGCTTGAAAATGGTCATGTGGTGATAGCCCACATTTCAGGCAAAATGCGTAAAAACTACATCCGGATCCTCACTGGCGATAAAGTTACCGTCCAGCTGACTCCTTATGATCTGACCAAAGGTCGCATTGTCTTCCGCGCACGCTGATATAGCCTCTTAGATTTAAAAACCCGGCAAGGCCGGGTTTTTTTGTTTGCGAAAGATGAAAAAAATGGCTGCAATTGCAGCCATTTTTATGTCTAAAACTAATGGATAATCAAGCGTTAAGCTTTTGTTGTCGCTTTTTCGTGACGTTCGGTACGAATGACAATCTCGCCCTCCTTCACATCCACATACGCAACACCGCCTGACTCTAAGACACCAAATAAGATCTCGTCTGCCAATGGACGTTTGATCAATTCGGTCACGACCCGAGCCATTGGACGTGCGCCCATGTTCTTATCGTAGCCTTTCTCGGCCAACAAGGTTCTGGCTTCGTCGCTGACTTCCAAAGTAACGTGTTTTGCATCCAACTGAGCCTGCAATTCCACCAAGAATTTATCGACCACTTTGGCGATAATCATCATATCCAAATGATTGAACCAAATGATGGAATCGAGACGATTTCGAAATTCTGGCGAAAATACTCGATTAATTTCAGATAATGCATCTTGGGTGTGATCTTGCTGGGTAAAGCCAATAGACTTACGAATAGTCTCCTGTACACCCGCGTTAGTAGTCATCACCAAAGTCACATGTCTGAAGTCAGCCTTACGACCATTATTATCGGTCAAAGTACCGTGATCCATCACCTGCAACAGCAGGTTATAGACATCACGGTGGGCCTTCTCAATTTCATCCAATAGCACTACACAGTGCGGATTTTTAATCACAGCATCCGTGAGCAAGCCACCTTGGTCATAACCCACATAACCAGGAGGCGCACCAATCAGGCGTGACACTGTATGGCTTTCCATGTACTCAGACATGTCAAAGCGCACCAGTTTCATCCCCAAGCAGTTGGCCAGTTGGTTAGTGACTTCGGTTTTACCCACACCAGTGGGACCGGCGAATAAGAAGCTCCCCACAGGTTTTCGGTCAGCACCTAAGCCACTGCGCGATAAGCGAATGGCCGAACTCAGACTCTCAATGGCCTTATCTTGGCCAAAGACCACCATCTTAAGGTTACGCTCAAGATTACGCAGTAAGTCCTTATCAGTAGCGGATACCGACTTCTCAGGGATACGTGCCATTTTCGCCACAATCGACTCAATCTCGGCCTGGCCTATGGTCTTTTTACGTTTACTCATAGGCAGCATCACCATACGCGCACCCGCTTCATCAATCACATCGATGGCTTTATCGGGCAAATGCCTGTCGTTGATGTGCTTGGCCGACAATACTGCAGCGCTGCTGATCGCGGCCTGAGTATAACGAACCCCATGATATTCTTCGTATTTAGACTTAAGCCCCATCAAAATCTTAGTGGTTTCTTCCACTGAAGGCTCATTGATATCCACCTTTTGGAAACGACGTGCAAGTGCGCGATCTTTCTCAAAAATACTTTGATATTCTTGGAAAGTCGTCGAGCCCATGCAACGCAAATTGCCGCTAGATAGTAAAGGTTTCAGCAGATTAGAGGCATCCATTACGCCGCCAGAGGCCGCGCCCGCACCGATAATGGTATGGATCTCATCGATGAATAGGATGGCATGCTTATCAGCCGCCAGTTCTTTTAACAGGTTCTTAAAGCGCTTTTCAAAGTCGCCGCGATACTTAGTTCCCGCCAGCAGTGAACCTAAATCCAAGGAATACACTGTGGCTTCAAGCATCACATCGGGCACTTGTTTATTGACGATACGATACGCCAACCCTTCGGCAATCGCCGTTTTACCTACACCCGCCTCACCCACTAACAGTGGATTATTTTTACGGCGACGGCACAGGGTTTGAATCGCGCGCTCAATTTCTTGGTCGCGACCAATCAGTGGGTCGATGGTCCCTTGCTTTGCAAGTTGATTTAAGTTGGACGCAAATTGCGACAACATACTGCGCTCTTCGCTGCCTTCGCCCTGATCTTCAACACGTTCTTGATCTTGATGTGACTCAGCATCATCATTTTTGGCGAAACCATGGGAAATAAAATTCACTACATCTAAGCGACTAATGTCGCAGCGGCGCAGTAAATACACGGCTTGGGATTCTTGCTCACTGAAAATGGCGACTAACACGTTAGCGCCGTTCACTTCATTGCGACCCGATGACTGCACATGGAATACTGCCCGTTGCAGCACTCGCTGGAACCCAAGCGTCGGCTGAGTTTCTTTGTCATCATCAATATCGGCAATGATTGGGGTTGTTTGTTGGATAAAACTTGCCACTTCATCTCTGAGTTTATCTAGATTCGCTCCACAGGCGATTAACGCTTCTTGAGCCGCAGGATTGTCGATCAGAGCTAATAACAGATGTTCCACTGTCATATACTCGTGACGCGCATCTCTGGCTTGCTGAAACGCCAGATTTAAGGTGACTTCCAGATCTTTGTTCAGCATAAGCACCCCCAAAATTAACAACAGACTACAGAGTAAAGCGGTTTTATGCTTTCTCTAACGAACACAGTAACGGATGTTGGTTTTGTCTTGCAAATTGATTTACTTGTATCACCTTAGTTTCTGCAATCCCAAACGGGAAAATACCGCAAATCCCTTTTCCTTGGTGATGGATCGTCAACATGATATCGGTCGCTTCCTGCTCGTTCTTGCGAAAGAAAACCTGCAAAACTTCAATCACAAAATCCATTGGGGTGTAATCATCATTATTGAGTACCACCTTATACATCGAAGGCGGCATTAACTCTGATTCGACACGTTCTTCAACGTGTTCAATATTTCCTATCTTTGCCATTTTTTAATACTAGCCTCTCGTGTTGGCCTCTTCCAATTGATCCGTTCAAATTAATCAGTTGTTACCCCTTTGTTAATTTTAGCTTGACTTCCGCATTTACTCCTTACATTCTGTTGTGCAGACGGTGAACGAATACCCGTCTATACAGGTTTTACTATCTTACTGGTAAGTAGACAACAGAAGGAAGTGGAAGTATGGCAAGCGGAACTGTTAAATGGTTCAACAACGCCAAAGGATTCGGGTTTATTTGCCCTGATCAAGGTGGTGAGGACGTTTTTGCACACTATTCTACCATTGAAATGGAAGGCTATCGAACTCTAAAAGCAGGCCAACCCGTTCAATTTGAAGTAGAAGCCGGTCCAAAAGGGATGCACGCTTCAGCCATTTCACCAACAAAATAACGTTTGGTGAGGCCAATGATCTAAAAGGCAGGGACTTGTCCCTGCCTTTTTATTGCTGCGTGTTTCATCAATTCTCACCACTTAATGCTGCATCGCTCATCATCATTTCGCATGAATTTAATTCAAGTTCAATCGCCGCACATCACCCATTACATCCCAGCAAAAAGATTTTATCATCGGTCTCGACAGCAAATTTAGGGTATAAAAAAGGATCTGCAATGCAGACCCTTTTTTAAAATCAGTCTAATGACTTACAACTTTACATCAACTTAGATGGCCACACTGACGCGCACGCCATCTAAAAGTGATAACGAGCGGGATTAAGCAATCAACAGCTTGTTCAACGTCTCGCTTGGGCGCATGGCTTTTTCAGCCTTAGCTGCATCTAAACGGTAGTAACCACCTAAATCGACTGGTGCACCTTGTGCCGTCGCTAATTCAGCCACAATCACTTGCTCATTCGCCGCCAACGCATGCGCTAACGGAATGAAGTGGGCTTGTAACTGCTCATCGCCCGTTTGCGCGGCTAAGGCTTGTGCCCAGTACATGGCTAAGTAGAAATGGCTGCCACGGTTATCTAACTCACCGACTCTTCTTGATGGCGATTTGTTGCTATCTAAGAATTGGCCAATGGCTTGATCTAAGGTATCAGCTAACACTTGGGCTTTTGGATTACCGACAGTTTGGCTTAAATGCTCAAGAGACGCCGCCAGAGCCAAGAATTCACCGAGTGAATCCCAACGTAAGTGACCTTCTTTCTCAACCTGTTGCACATGCTTAGGTGCACTACCGCCCGCACCAGTTTCAAATAGACCACCACCGTTCATTAACGGAACGATTGACAGCATTTTGGCACTGGTGCCTAGCTCTAGGATGGGGAACAAGTCAGTCAGGTAGTCACGTAGAACGTTGCCCGTAACTGAAATGGTATCTTTGCCTTCTTTGATGCGAGCCAAAGACAAACGTGTCGCTTCTTCTGGAGACATAATGCTGATCTCTAAGCCATCAGTATCATGTTCTGGCAGGTACTGCTGCACTTTTGCAATGATTTGCGCATCGTGGGCGCGTTTGCTATCTAACCAGAATACCGCAGGAGTATTGCTTAAACGGGCACGGCGCACGGCCAGTTTGACCCAATCACGGATAGGTGCGTCTTTAACTTGGCACATTCTCCAGATATCGCCCGCTTCCACATTGTGGCTCATCAATACCTTACCGCTGGCATCGACAACGTTAACCACACCGTCAGCTGGCATTTCAAAGGTTTTATCGTGGCTGCCGTACTCTTCGGCTTTTTGCGCCATCAAGCCCACGTTTGGCACGCTGCCCATGGTTTTAGGATCAAAAGCGCCGTGCTCTTTACAGAAGGCAATCGTTTCTTGGTAGATACCGGCATAGCAACGATCTGGGATCATAGCTTTAGTGTCATGCAGTTGACCGTCTGGTCCCCACATTTGGCCAGATGAACGAATCGCAGCAGGCATAGACGCATCGATAATGATGTCGCTTGGCACGTGTAAGTTGGTGATACCTTTGTCAGAGTCAACCATAGCCAATGCGGGACGTGCAGCGTAAACGGCGGCGATATCAGCTTCAACTTCGGCGCGGCTATCGGCAGGTAATGTCGCGATTTTGGCATAAACATCACCAAAACCGTTGTTAACATCTACACCTAATTCAGCGAAAAGCGCCGCATGTTTGTCAAATACTGGCTTGAAGAAGACCTTCACAGCGTGACCAAACATAATAGGATCAGACACTTTCATCATAGTGGCTTTCAGATGCAGCGATAACAGCACATCTTCTGCTTTGGCGTTTTCGATTTCACGCTCATAGAAGCTCACTAAGGCTTTTTTACTCAATACCGCAGCATCGATAATTTCGCCAGCCAGCAGCTTAAGACCGGACTTGAGCACCACTTCTTGGCCATCTTTTTGCGTCAGCACGATATTCACGCTGCCCGCATCAGATAAAGTCACTGACTGCTCGCTGCCGTAAAAATCGCCGTCGGTCATGTGAGCAACGTGAGACTTAGAATCTGTAGCCCATTTACCCATTGAATGCGGGTTTTTCTTGGCGAAGTTTTTCACCGATAATGGGGCACGGCGATCTGAGTTACCTTCACGCAGTACTGGGTTTACCGCACTACCTTTGATCTTGTCGTAACGTGTTTTAATTGACTTTTCAGCGTCGGTTTTTGGCTCATCCGGATAGTGAGGGATGTCGTAACCTTTTTGCTGCAGTTCAAGGATACAGGCTTTTAATTGTGGAATCGAAGCACTGATATTCGGTAACTTGATGATGTTCGCTTCTGGCTGATTCGCTAACTCGCCAAGCTCAGTCAGATGATCGCCAATCTTTTGTGCTTCGGTCAGTTGCTCAGGGAAACTGGCAATAATACGGCCCGATAACGAGATATCACGGGTTTCAACCGCAACGCCCGCGGCGTCGGTAAACGTTCTGATAATAGGTAAGAGTGAGAGGGTGGCCAGTGCTGGCGCTTCGTCTGTTTCAGTGTAAATAATTGTTGATGAGTTATCTTTCATGTTACATCCTACATTATTGTAAAATTTAATATTTTTTATAATAATTTTATAGCATGGCGAACAAATCTGAGCACAGGGAAAATATCAATCAAGGCAATCGACCACGCCCTCACCTTTCAAATTCTCAATGCCCTTCTGTCTTTGCGCGCAAGCTAAAATTTGTTACAACGACTCATTAAAACCTAATAAACATTTAGGCACAGATCACATTTTCTGGCCGACATCATAGAGCATTCGCAATAATATTCAAATTCCACTAACGGCGAATGCCAAGTACACTATGACCACATTAACGACTCAATCAAGTCAGGTAAGCGTGTCTCAACCTCCTGTTAGCAAAAGTATGAACAAAAACAAGTTTCAACCTAAAGGTGCCAATGCCAGCGCAAGTTCCCCAGCCAAGAGCCCGATTAAACCCGCTAAGCCCGCCAGCAGAGGCCCTGCCAACCGCGCTACCGCCGTAGATAGCAAAGTAGCGCCAGCACGAAATGCCAATGGCAGTTTAAAGAAAGAACCCTTTAAAAATCCTAATCGACGCGCAATTGCGGCGGCAAAACCGGTGCAGAGCCAAACGCTCGCACCGATTATTGTGCTGTTTAATAAGCCTTTTGATGTACTTTGCCAGTTTACCGATGAGCAAGGTCGCAAGACCCTAAAAGACTATATCCCGATTGCTGACGTGTATGCCGCAGGCCGCTTAGATAGAGACAGTGAAGGCTTATTGCTGCTGACCAATGACGGTCAATTACAGGCAAGGCTGACAGAGCCAAAAAAGAAAACCTTTAAAACCTATTGGGTGCAAGTAGAAGGCGTTCCGACGGAAGATGTACTGACAAAACTGCGACAAGGTGTTGAATTAAATGATGGTATAACGCTGCCAGCTAAAGTCAAAATTATGGATTCACCCGACGTTTGGCCACGTAATCCACCGGTGAGAGAGCGCAAAAATATCCCAACAACTTGGCTAGAAATCCAAATTCATGAAGGCCGCAACCGCCAAGTCAGACGCATGACAGCGCATATCGGTTTTCCGACCTTAAGATTAATCCGTTATAAAATAGGCCAATGGAGTCTAGATAATTTGCCATCGGGTGAGCACAAATGCATCCGTCTCGGTGATGAAGTCTAAATTTCAGCCTAATTTCTGCGTTCAAATCCACTCAAAGGAGGCTCCATGAGTCAAAGATATAAACCCAATGTGACCGTCGCTTGTATTGTTCATGCAACTTCACAGGACAAATATCTGATGGTAGAAGAGTGGATTGAAGGCGAGCAACGCTTTAATCAACCCGCGGGTCACTTAGAAGCGAATGAAAGCTTGATCCAAGCCTGTGAGCGCGAAGTGTTTGAAGAAACGGGGTTATCACTCAAAGCCCAAGGACTCGTCGGCATTTATCAACTCAGCGCCAGTGAAGACTTAGCCTTTGTGCGCTTTACTTTTTTCGTGCAGTTAGATGATATGCCCTCACCTGCGCCGCAGGATAAAGCGATCCATAGTGCGCATTGGTTAAGTCTTGCGCAGATAGAAGCCATGCCATCTTTACTGCGCAGTCCCTTAGTACTCGATTGCTTAAAAGACTATCTCAATCAGGCACAAAATGGCCAAACTTATCCCCTTAGCTTACTCAATAGTGACCGCCTCACGATAGCCCAAGCGAGCAAGGCGTGATAGAATACCGCCCCGCATAAACGGCTGGCTAAGCTTAATGCGTGTGCTACTGCAGAGGCCTTGTACAGCAAATAAAGAGTTGGCCGTAAATGCGAGGTTTACTGACAGTTTGCGGACTCATTTTATTTGATAGCGCTGGCAAAGTTTGATTTAGCAATCAGCAGCACAGCACCTAGATGTAAAGTTAGCTTGGATTTAAAGTGAGCTTGGATTTTTAGTTAGCCCATATTTTTAGTTAGGTTAGGTATTTTTGTTACGCGCTCAATGTCGCGGCTTAAATTCATCCACCTAGCCAACACACATACTCAATGGTTTTTAGGATTTATGACATCAATCGAACCCACTCATACAGGAAAAAAAGTCATTGTCGGCATGTCCGGCGGTGTAGATTCATCTGTTTCAGCCTATTTGCTTATGCAGCAAGGCTATCAGGTTGAAGGCCTTTTCATGAAGAACTGGGAAGAAGATGACAACAACGAGTACTGCGCGGCCGCAGAAGATTTAAAAGACGCCCAAGCCGTGTGCGACAAGCTTGGGATCAAGCTACATACAGTCAACTTTGCTGCCGAATATTGGGACAATGTATTTGAGTATTTCCTCGCCGAATACAAAGCCGGCCGCACGCCAAATCCCGATATCATGTGCAACAAAGAAATCAAATTTAAGGCATTTTTAGAATTTGCCGACGAAATCCTCGACGCCGATTACATCGCCATGGGCCACTATGTGCGCCGCCGTGATAATAGCGATGGCAGTACACAAATGCTCCGTGGCGTCGATGGCAATAAAGATCAAAGTTATTTCCTCTACACCCTTAGCCATGAGCAAGTTGCCCGAAGCCTGTTCCCTGTCGGTGAGCTCGAAAAATATCAAGTTCGTGAAATTGCGAAAGAAATGGGCTTAATCACCCATGACAAAAAAGACAGTACTGGCATCTGCTTTATCGGTGAGCGCAAGTTCACTGAATTTCTAGGGACTTATTTACCGGCGCAGCCTGGCAATATCGAAACCCCAGAAGGCGAAGTCATAGGCACGCACCAAGGACTCATGTACCACACCTTAGGCCAACGTAAAGGCTTAGGCATTGGCGGCATGAAAAACAGCAATGACGATCCTTGGTATGTGGTCGATAAAGATCTTGAGCGTAACGTATTGATCGTGGGTCAAGGCGGACACCATCCCCGTTTGATGTCGACCGGCATGACAGTTAACCAACTGCATTGGGTGGATAGAACTGGCCCTGTCGATGGTTGTCATATCACCGTCAAAACCCGTTATCGCCAACAAGATGTGCCTTGCACATTAACCTACACAGATGAACACACCTTGCGCGTGGTCTTCGATGAACCTGTAGCGGCTGTAACGCCTGGACAGTCTGCGGTATTTTATGATGGTGAAGTCTGCCTAGGTGGCGGCATCATAGATCAATTAATCCGAGGGTAACGCGTGAACGAGCAACTCATTAACCGGACTATGGCGTTTGCAGGCATACTGCAAGCCATTGCCCAAGTTCAACATTTAGCGCGCCATGGCGAATTGGATAATGCCGAGCTCGCAGCGAGCTTAAACACCATTCTCGTCACCAATCCTGACAATACGGCCGATGTCTACCAAGATAAAATCGTATTGCAAAAAGGCTATGAGCTGATCCTGAACCAGCTCGGTGACAGCAGTCAAAAAGATGTTGAAATCACCCGCTATTTAGTGGGCGTGCTTGCCCTAGAGCGTAAACTCGTGCGCTCTAACAGTGGCTTAGGCATGTTGGCTGAACGTATTAATCAAGTGAATCGCCAACTACATCATTTTGCCATCACAGATGAGCAAGTTGTTGCCAATCTTGCCAGCATTTACAGTGACATCATCAGTAATTTAGGGCCAAAAATCCAAATATCGGGTAATCCTGTGTGTTTGCAGCGCCCTATTGTACAACATAAAATTCGTGCTCTGCTGCTTGCCGCTATACGCAGCGCAGTACTGTGGCGTCAGTTGGGCGGTAAACGTCGACACTTAGTCTTCGCCCGCAAAGCCATAGTCGATACAGCCAAGAAAAGTCTTACCCTATAATAAAATTAGCGTTCATCAAGGAGCTACACATGGATCTTTCCGCACTAACTGCTATCTCTCCGGTAGACGGTCGTTATGGTAGTAAAACCGCGTCATTGAGAGGGATTTTCAGCGAGTTCGGTCTTACCAAGTACCGTGTTCAGGTTGAAATCAATTGGCTAAAACTGTTAGCAGACTGCTCAGACATTAGCGAAGTGCCAACATTGAGCGCGTCAGCTATCGCTGTGCTCGATGGCATTAAAGACAATTTCAACGAACAAGATGCGCTGCGTGTTAAGGCTATCGAAAGCACCACTAACCACGATGTGAAAGCGGTTGAATATTTCATCAAAGAAAAAATCGCCGACAATGCCGAGTTAGCCGCTGTAGGTGAGTTTGTTCACTTTGCCTGTACCTCTGAAGATATCAATAACTTAAGCCACGGTTTAATGTTGACTGAAGCCCGTGAACAAGTATTACTGCCCTACTGCAACGAGTTACTGACTGCGATTAAAAAGCTGGCGATTGAATATCGCTCTGTGCCGTTAATGTCACGCACCCATGGCCAACCGGCTTCACCTTCAACGCTCGGTAAAGAAATGGCGAACGTCGCAGTGCGCCTTGAGCGTCAAATCAAACAAATCGCCAATGTTGAAATCATGGGCAAACTGAACGGTGCCGTAGGTAACTACAATGCTCACCTGTCAGCCTATCCTGAAGTTAATTGGCATGAACTGTCTGAGCGTTTTGTGACTAGCCTTGGCCTTCACTGGAACGCTTACACGACGCAAATCGAGCCACACGATTATATTGCCGAACTGTTTGATGCGGTTGCCCGTTTCAACACTGTGCTGATTGACTTTGACCGTGATATTTGGGGTTACATTGCCCTAGGTCACTTCAAACAACGCACTATCGCCGGTGAAATCGGTTCATCGACTATGCCGCATAAAGTTAACCCCATCGATTTTGAAAACTCTGAGGGTAACTTAGGTATCGCTAACGCGCTGATGCAACATTTAGCGTCTAAGCTGCCGTTATCAAGATGGCAACGTGACTTAACTGACTCAACTGTGCTGCGTAACTTAGGCGTGGGTATTGCCCATGCGTTGATCGCGTATCAAGCGACCTTAAAAGGCATCAGCAAGTTAGAAGTTAACGAAGCGCATCTACGTGATGAGTTAGATCACAACTGGGAAGTGTTAGCAGAACCCGTACAAACGGTAATGCGTCGTTATGGTATTGAAAAGCCGTACGAAAAATTAAAAGAACTGACGCGCGGTAAACGTATTGACGCGCAGCAACTGTCAGTGTTTATTGACGGACTTGAATTACCAGACTCAGTGAAAGCTGAACTGAAGAAAATGACGCCAGCCAATTACATTGGTCGCGCCGAAACGTTTGTCGACGAACTGAAGTAAGTTATTAATTAAAATTGGCGATTAACTAATATTAAGCTATTGACTGAAATTAGTTATTAACTGTAGTTGGCGACGGACAATACTCTTTCTTAAACAGAAATAAGGATTAAGGCGACCCACATCACCGCGATGTGGTCGCCTTTTTTAACACTATGTATACACTCAATCTCGATATCGCCCAGTTTCTTAGTGAATACTGGCAAAAGAAACCCCTGTTGATCAAAAAAGCATTTCCGCAATTTGAAGATCCTATCAGCGCCGATGAACTAGCAGGCCTTGCCTGTGAAGAAGAAATCTCTTCACGCATCGTCGTCACCAAAGACAATGATTGGGAAGTGGTGCAAGGTCCGTTTGAAGATTACGACAGCTATGGCGAAACCCATTGGCAATTATTAGTGCAAGCCGTCAACCATTGGTACCCAGATTCGCAACCATTAGTTGAAGCGCTGCGTTTTTTACCTGACTGGCGCTTCGATGACTTGATGGCATCATTTGCAACCCCAAGTGGTGGTGTCGGCCCGCACGTCGATAACTACGATGTGTTTATCATTCAAGGCGAAGGTGAACGTCGCTGGACTGTGGGTGACAATACCCCGCAACAACGCCGTGGCGGCAATCCCAACTCGCCGCTGGTTGAGGACTTTACGCCCATTATCGATGTAGTGTTAGAAAAAGGCGACATGCTTTATATTCCACCAGGTTTCCCACACTGCGGCGAAACCCTAACTGTGGCAATGAGTTACTCGATTGGTTTCCGCGCTCCTAGCCAGCAAGAATTGGTCAGTGAAGTCGCCGATTATTTGCTCGACAATAACTTAGGTCAGCAGCGTTTCACGTCGCAAACTGAGCCGAGTTCAGCCGGTATCGTCAGCCAAGATCATCAAGTGGGCATAATGTCACTCTTGAGTCAGCTGAGCCAAGATCCCAATAGCTACCAAATCGTGTTAGGTAAACTGCTCAGTCAAAACCGTTTCGAGCTTGATTTGTGTGAAGGCGAAGAAGCTTACAGCATTGAAGATTTGCAAGATGCCTTCGCCCAAGGTGCTGGCGTGAGCCGTATCGGCGGTTTGAAAGTATTGCGTCTTGAAAATGACGCCACACCGCGATTATTCATTAATGGTGACGTGCATGAACTGCCCAATACACCGGCAGACGTGATCGCACAGTTGAGCGATAAAGTCAGCTTAAGCGCCGATGAAGCGACTGAAATATGTCAGCATGAAGAAGTCCAAGCCCTACTGTTGACACTCATCAATCAGGGTTTCTACTACTTGAGCGACAGCGAAGAATAAGCCCTATCGACTTTGTTCGATGACCTTTTTCTTAACATAGGAAATCAACATAAAAGTCAGTATAAAAAAGGCACTCAACTGAGTGCCTTTTTATTATTTATGCCGTTATTTTGAGCAATCAACACAAGTGACTGTATTAACTCAATACTATCTAAATACAATCCTCAACTCATTTGAGTTTAAGCATTCCACAGTTTATCGTCGTTGTGCATACGATATAAACTCTCGGCACGCGATACTAATAGTTGAGCAAATTTAGCCTGAGTGGCATCACGGGTTGCACCCGAACGCACTAAGTTTTCCGCCTGCATTTGCCACATCATAGAGAAATGACGCACGGCATCACGGGCCGTCGCCGCCACTTTGACATCGACAAAATCCGACGGTAAATCACCTGACATCACCCAATAGGTTTTGTTGCTTGGGCGCTTTGATTCCATCTTCCAAATCGCCATATAAGGCGCAAGATACCGGCTTTCATCGGCTAGGACTTTGCTTGGGATCACGCCTTTTTCA
The DNA here is from genome assembly GCF_036245925.1 of Shewanella sp. M-Br. Lineage (NCBI taxonomy): Bacteria > Pseudomonadati > Pseudomonadota > Gammaproteobacteria > Alteromonadales > Shewanellaceae > Shewanella > Shewanella sp. M-Br. Next base: position 185,917 of record NZ_BJBV01000002.1, on the reverse strand, counting down.
GCGAGAAAACGATTGGCTTTTTGAAATTGAGTTCTGACCCACTCTTGACGCAGCTTTTCTATTTCTTCAGCTGATAAATTTTGTTGAGTTTGGTCGACAGCTTGTTCAGTCATACTTCCGTCCTATCTTATTGTTATAACGCGAGCCTAATTCTTGGGATCAGTGCGCGATTCATTCTATTCGTTACGTTAAATTCAGTACAATCCATTCTTAATCGTAAAGCTTACGTTTACGTAAAGTGGAAAGCTAAATTGCCACAAATAATGTATTTATTCGGTCATTATGCATGGTTGAGAGTATCGCTAAATGCTATGGTTCTGCAATAAATATAACAAGCAGTCGATAGAGGCTCACCTCGTCGGCTTTTTCATTGTGTATAGCGGAGAAATTCACGTGGCTGTATTTAATCATGTATCCTTTGACGAACATGAACAGGTTGTATTCTGTCATGATAAAGAAAGTGGCTTAAAGGCCATTGTCGCCATCCATAACACTAACCTTGGTCCTGCCGTGGGTGGATGTAGGATGTGGAACTACCAATCGGATGATGAAGCCCTGACTGACGTATTACGCCTTTCTCGTGGCATGACTTATAAAAATGCCCTAGCAGGTTTAACCATGGGCGGTGGTAAATCCGTGATCATTGCCGATCCGAAAAGACAAGATCGCGAAGCGCTGTTCCGTGCTTTTGGCCGTTTGATTAACAGCCTAGGTGGCCGCTACTATTCAGCGGAAGATGTTGGCACTACTACGGCTGATATTATGATCGCCCATGAAGAAACCCCTTATATGGCGGGTCTTGAAGGCAAAAGTGGCGATCCATCACCGTTCACAGCCCTTGGCACTTATTTAGGCATCAAAGCTGCGGTTAAACATAGACTTGGTTTAGACAGCCTTAAAGGCCTTAAAATCGCCGTTCAAGGCGTCGGTCACGTTGGCTATTATCTGTGCAAACACTTGCATAACGAAGGCGCTGAACTGATTGTTACCGACATTCATCAAGCCTCATTAGACAAAGTCGCTACCGACTTTGGTGCCATTGTTGTCGCACCTCAAGAAATCTACGCGCAAGATGTGGATGTGTATGCACCTTGTGCCCTTGGCGCAACCTTAAACGATGCGACCTTACCGCAACTGAAAGCCAAAATTGTTGCTGGCTGTGCCAACAACCAATTAGCCGAAGTACGCCACGGTGAACAACTGAAAGAAATGGGCATACTATACGCGCCAGACTATGTAATTAACGCAGGCGGCATTATCAACGTGTCGTTCGAAAAAGATTATGACGCAGCAAAATCGACGGCTAAAGTAGAAGAAATTTACAACACGCTGCTTAAAATATTCAGCCAAGCCGATGCGCAGAACCGTACAACCGGCGCCGTGGCTGATGAAATGGCGAAAGCCATTATCGAAGCCGCTAAGCAGTAATTTTTCTACGCGTTTATTATTTTTTATGCCCGTCAAATATTGAAAAAAGCGACCTCTGGTCGCTTTTTTGTTATCTAAAATTTAATCTATCACTAAGCTCATGGTTTAACCGCGCTTTTAATTTCGACACAGAATATTCATTTAATCACGCTGGAAAACGTCATATTTGTCTGCTTGAATTAGTCCATCAGGTCCCAGCACAGGATAGCGCTATGATCCGTTTCAAGTACGATCTCAACCAAGATGTGGTAGAACTGCAAGCCAGCAATTGGAGTGGTTTAGAGCGGGTCTTCGTGAATGGCCAGATGGTGTCGCACAAGCTTAACTTTAAGCCTCAAAGCGAACATACCATTCAGCTTAAAGACGGCGCGCCTTGCAAGTTTGAACTACTTATCGATCCCCAAACCGATGAGCTCATGTGCCGAATTTATAAGCAACATAGACTCGTCGCTAGCCTAAAACAAGGTAAAGAAAATTTATTAGCTAGCCGGCGTTATTTACAGCACTCAGTGATAGCCGTAAGTCTGCTTTGCGTCTTTGCACTTTACTTGAATTAATCAAACCAGTTTAATCCCGCAAAGTGAGGCATAGTGGGTGGGATTAAACTGGGAAAATGATTTAGATAACCACATTCAGATAGAAGTAAAAACGGCTAAACCACAGTTTTCCGCCATACCCATTAGATTCAAAATTTCAAGCCAAACGGTTGATTTTATTTAATAGTAAAATGAATGTCTGTTGTTCATCTTCACTTAGATTTGACAGGAATTTTTCATTGACCCGCTCAGCTTCGCAGATAAGATCTTGCTCTAATGCTTTGGCTTCATCGGTCAAAAAGATTTGGAAAGCACGCCGATTATCGACTTCTTGATGGCGAGTAATAAGACCTTGCACCTGTAACTGATCGAGTAAGCGCGTCATAGTGTAATTTGCCACATCGCAACGCTTAGACAATTCAGTTTGGCTTATGCCCTCTTCTTGCCACAAAGCAAACAGCACAGGCCACAGTTTTATATCGAGTTGATATCGCTTAAGATGCAGATCAAGCTCATTTTGCAGCTCGATATTTAAGTGGGATACAAGATAGCCTAAGCTTTCATGACGATTCAAACAGCACCTCCTACAGCAAAGGTTTAACGCGTTTTCACTTACTCTGCACGCCATCATAGGAACCCAGAGTTAGTTTTAATACTACCACTTAACCCATAATAAACTAGCTTAGACCACAGCAAATTATGCGATTAACCTACGAGCTCATTCCCCATCTAGATCAGATAAATTGAATTCATTCACAAAATTATAGTAACAGGCCCGACCTAATTTCCCCCATAAACCGCGCTCAAGCGGCAAATAAACACTGTCATCGGTGAGCTTCATCTGTTTTATATCGACTTTATGGTGCTGTGTTTCAATACTGGTTCTTACATTGAGCAGCGAATGGGGTTGCGCTCGCTTGAAATCGACAATCAGTAAGGGAGCATCTTCAACCCGCACTCGCACCTTCTCCACTGGGGTAATTAAGAAATACTCATCATCGATGCAATGCAAAATACTGGCGAACAACTTAGCAAACTTGGCTGGTAGCGATGTGCCTAGATAGGTCCAATCACCCAAGGCGTTAATGTCAAACAATGGGGCTTCACTGCACAATGGCACAACCGAGGTTAGCCTACTATCGGCGGCGAATTGTTTGAGCGTGTGTTGAATACTGTCAGTCATCTTTTCCATCTAGGCCTCCATCATCCATAAAAAAACCAGCCTTGCAGCTGGCTTTAGTGTGACATTCAATACTGGGATATTCCAGTGAGGATAATTACGATCTGACTAACGCAATCAAAACGATAAACACCACTAGATATTTACTAACTCGAGTAAGGCCTCAAGTGGATGCTTTGGCTTGTAACCGGCAAAACGTTTTACTTGGCTCCGGCACGAATAGCCAGACACTAACACTTGCGGCTGCTCAATTTTCGCTAGCGTTTGCTGCCAAGACATATCAAACAAGGCTTTAGAGCGCTCGAGGTTTTCTGCCTCATGACCATAAGTTCCCGCCATACCACAACAACCTAAATTGACTGCGGTTAACTTAGCGCCAAAATGGGCAAAGATTTTAGTCCACTCATTGGCGGTATTTGGCTTGGCCGTCGATTCGGTACAATGACTAAACCAAGTATATTGCTTATCTTGCGCAGCTTTTGCAGGTAAATCTTTGATGACATTCAGTAGCCATTCGTTGGCTAACTTGACCTCAAAATTACCGCGATTAGCCCCTAAGACTTCACGGTATTCATCGCGATAACACAAGACTAAGGCAGGATCGATACCGACCATGGGCATGCCCAGTTTATGGACTTGGTTCAAAAAGTCTGCACTCGACTGCGCCGTTTTAGCAAACTTATCTAAAAATCCCTTGATATGTGTTGGCTTACCATTGGGTTTGTAGGGCAATAACACCGGCTTTAAGCCGAGTTTTTCTATCAATTGGATAAAGCGCAGCACAAGACCTGAGTCATAGAAACTGTTAAAAGGATCTTGTACCACCAACACAAACTGCGAGCGCTTCTCTTCAGGAATCGCTTGCAACGCAGCTAAGTCGTAACCACGGCTTGCATGACCATCGAGTCTTTGCTTCAAAGTCGGCACAGATAACGCAGGCGCATCCACATAACCAATCGCCTGTTTAATCACCCATTGGCTCAATGGATTTTGTGCAACAAAGTTAGTGAGACGCGGTGCCGCAGCCATCAATGGCAAGCTATCTTCAATCCCGGCAACGAGATAGTCTTTCGCGGGTCTTAAATAGCGTTGATAGTAAATATTGAAGAACTGCGCTCTAAACTTAGGCACATCCACTTTAACCGGACATTGTCCAGAGCAGGCTTTACAGGCTAAACAGCCCTTAAGCGATTCCATCACTTCGTGGGAGTAATCATAATCACGTTTGGCATTGATGGTATTTTGTATGCGCTGCAATATACCAAAAGGTTTCGCTTTTGCGAGGGCATTAACATCAACCCCTTCAGCCTCAAGTAGCCTTAGCCACTCTCTCATGAGCCCAGCACGCCCCTTAGGTGACTGCACTCTGTCACCCGTCACCTTAAACGATGGGCACATGGGCGAATAGCTACTGTAATTAAAACACAGGCCATTACCGTTACAATTCATCACATCGGGGAACGCATTACGCACATCAACGGGGATTTGTCGATCAAACTTACCGCGCTTAGCACTGTCGACATCGTAATAGAGGGCACCTGTATCTTTAGGCGCCACCAACTTGCCGGGATTGAGTCGGTTATCGGGGTCAAACAAACCTTTAATATCTTGCAACACACCAAAAAGTTCATCACCAAAGACAGCTGGACCGTATTCACCGCGCACGCCTTTTCCGTGCTCGCCCCACATTAGGCCGCCGTATTTAAGCGTCAGTGCCGCGACTTGATCAGAAATGACTCGTAGTAATTTTTCATCTTCAACATCGCACATATCGAGCGCGGGTCGCACATGCAACACGCCCGCATCCACATGACCGAACATACCGTATTGCAGATTATGCCCGTCGAGTAACGCGCGAAACTCCATAATGTAATCGGCGAGTTTTTCGGGCGGTACCGCAGTATCTTCAGCAAAGGCGATGGGCTTACGGCGACCTTTAGTGGCGCCGAGTAAGCCAACGGCTTTTTTACGCATGCCGTAAATTTTTTCGATACTCGGCTTATCTTGCGTCACTTGGTAACCCAATACACCGCACTCGCCTTTGCTGATCTGCTCAGTTAACACAGCTTCCAAACTCGCGAGCTTTTGCTCAACTTCGACCGTATCACCTGCAAATTCGACCATATTGAGGCCATCAATAACTTTACCTGGCACTTCTTGGATAAGATCAGCCACTGAATGCCAGACAATATCTTCACGGGCTAAGTTAAGCACTTTTGAATCGACGGTTTCGACCACAGTCGCCCGCGCGGCAACTAAGGATGGCGCATGACGCAATGCCGATTGGAACGAATCGTACTTAATGTTCACCATAGCGCGCTCAGTCGGCAGCGGGGTGAGATTAAGTTTGGCTTCGGTTATCACCGCAAGCGTGCCCTCTGAGCCTGTCAGAATTCGTGATAAATCGAATTGCGTCAGGTTGTCGTTCCACACATGTTTTAAGTCATAGCCAGTGAGGAAACGATTGAGCTTAGGAAATTGGTTTTCTATCTGAGTTCGCTTTTCGCGGCATACCGCCGCCACAGCAGAAATCAGTTTCTGCCCCAGCGGATTATCACTGACATTATCGGGGTTACACAGTAGTCCCGCATCTAGGGGATGCGTATCCAGCACACTGCCATCGATCAACACGCTACGCAGCGCCAGCACGTGATCTGACGTCTTACCATAGACCAGTGAGCCCGCACCCGAGGCATCGGTATTAATCATGCCACCAATAGTGGCGCGGTTTGAAGTGGATAAATCGGGACTAAAAAAGAATCCATAGGGACGCAATGCATCGTTCAGCGCATCTTTAATCACGCCAGCTTCGACTCGAACCCAACCTTGCTCAGCATTCACTTCGAGCACACGGTTCATGTAACGCGACACATCCAAAATCAAACCATGGGTCAGTGATTGTCCGTTGGTGCCCGTACCACCGCCCCGCGCACTGAAGGTCACGCTGCGAAATGCATCAGTAGCAGCCAGCGTCAATGCAATTTGAATATCCTGCTGATTTTTAGGATATAACACAGCTTGAGGCAAAAATTGATATACAGAGTTGTCGGTGGCTTGCACTAAACGTGCGCTGTAACGTTTGTCTATATCACCGGAATACTCACTTTGCTCCAGTGCATCAAGGTATGCCAAATACACTGGCTCTAATGTTTGTTGATGTGATAGCAGGGGTAGCATAGATGGCTTCTGTCAATTATCGTTATGGCGCCATTATAAACAAAAAAAAGCCGCTAAAAAGCGGCTTTTTTAACAAGTTTATAAAATTACTATCTAGATCAACCGTGCGCTTCGGCTAAATACAACCAAGTATCAATCACAGTATCAGGGTTTAATGACACTGTATCTATGCCTTGTTCTACCAACCAAGCTGCAAAATCAGCGTGATCTGAAGGACCTTGACCACAAATACCTATGTAAGCGCCCTTCGCTTTAGCCGCTTTAATGGCTAATGAAAGTAGCATTTTAACGGCTTCATCACGCTCATCGAATAAATGGCTAATGATACCTGAGTCACGGTCAAGGCCGAGTGTCAGCTGAGTTAAATCGTTTGAGCCGATAGAGAAGCCATCGAAATGCTCAAGGAATTGGTCTGCTAACAGGGCGTTTGAAGGCACTTCACACATCATGATGACACGTAAACCGTCTTTACCGCGCTCTAAACCTTGCTCTTTGAGCAGGCCGACCACTTGCTCAGCTTCTTTCACTGTGCGAACGAATGGGATCATGACTTCAACGTTTTTCAGACCCATGTCATTACGAACGCGTTTGATCGCTTCACACTCAAGGGCAAAACAGTCACGGAAGGATTCAGAGATATAACGGCTCGCACCGCGGAAGCCCAGCATTGGGTTTTCTTCTTCTGGCTCGTATCTGTCACCACCAACCAAGTTTGCGTATTCGTTAGACTTAAAGTCTGACATACGTACGATCACTTTCTTCGGATAGAAAGCTGAACCGATAGTCGCAATACCTTCAACCAGACGGGCAATGTAGAACTCAACAGGTGATTCGTAACCAGCAATCATTTCGTTGATTTCAGTTTGCAGCGCTGCATCCTGTTGATTGAATTCGAGCAGTGCCTTTGGATGGATGCCGATCATACGGTTGATGATGAATTCTAAACGCGCTAGACCCACACCTTCGTTTGGCAAACGGGCAAAATCAAATGCACGATCAGGGTTACCCACGTTCATCATGATTTTCATTGGCAATGCAGGCAGAGAGTCAACACGGTTTGAAATCACTTCAAACTCTTGTTTACCTTCGTAGATAAAGCCAGTGTCACCTTCGGCGCAAGAAACAGTCACGATTTGACCATTCTTGATACGGTCAGTCACGTCACCACAACCCACCACCGCTGGCACACCTAATTCGCGGGCGATAATCGCCGCATGACAGGTACGACCGCCACGGTTTGTGACGATAGCACTTGCGCGCTTCATGATAGGTTCCCAATCTGGATCTGTCATGTCTGTCACTAACACATCACCAGGTTGGATTTGATCCATATCGGCGATTGAGGTTAATACTTTGGCGACACCAGTACCCACTTTATGACCGATAGCGCGACCTTCACAGATCACAGCGCCACGGCTCTTTAAGTGATAACGTTCAATCAATTGCACATCTTCACGGCTACGAACCGTTTCTGGACGCGCTTGAACGATATACAATTTGCCATCGTTGCCGTCTTTTGCCCATTCGATGTCCATTGGACGACCGTAATGTTTTTCGATCACCATGGCTTGTTTGGCTAATTCTTCAACTTCAGCGTCATTGATAGAGAATTGACGACGTTTGTCAGCAGTCACGTCTTCAATTTTGACTTGTTTGCCGTGAGCAGCATCATCTGAATACACCATTTGGATGAGCTTGCTACCGATATTACGGCGCACAACAGCCTTGTGACCTAAGGCTAAAATAGGTTTATGAACATAAAATTCATCTGGGTTTACCGCGCCTTGAACAACCATTTCACCCAGACCAAAAGATGAAGTGATAAACACCACATCGTTATTGCCAGATTCAGTGTCCATAGTGAACATCACACCTGAAGCCGCTTTATCTGAACGAACCATGCGTTGTACGCCAGCAGACAAGGCAACACCGTGGTGCTCATAACCTTGATGCACACGGTAGGAAATAGCGCGATCGTTAAAGAGTGAAGCGTACACATGCTTGATCGCTGTCAGTACGGATTCAAATCCTTTTACGTTTAAGAAGGTTTCTTGCTGACCCGCAAAAGAGGCATCTGGCATATCTTCAGCTGTTGCAGAAGAACGTACCGCGAATGACGCTTCGCTAGTTTCAGCGGCAAGTTTATCGTAAGCTTCACGAATCGCTTGCTCTAATGCTGGTTGAAATGGAGTGTCGATAACCCACTGTCTGATCTGTGCACCTACTTTAGCCAGCGCATTGACATCATCTACATCCAGTGTGGCTAGAATGTCATAAATCTTCTGGTTAACTCCGCTTTGTTCAAGGAACTCGTTGAACGCATGGGAAGTTGTCGCAAATCCGCCAGGTACTTGAACACCGGCATTGGCCAGATTGCTGATCATCTCGCCTAGAGAAGCATTTTTACCGCCAACCAAGTTGACGTCACCCATGCCTAATTCTTGATACCAGAGTACGTATTGCTGCACAGTTCTATCTCCGCAAGTTTATTTCAGTGGCCCCTTCACACGAGGGCAGCGGCATTTTACACTCCTGTCGAACACGCGTAAATCTATAATTTTATTTGTAATTTTATTACTACAAGAGGTCAGTATGGCACCAAAAGTATTCTATATCTCCGACGGGACAGCGATCACAGCTGAAGTTTTTGGTCATGCGGTTCTCTCGCAATTTCCATTAGAATTTGAGTCACTTACGATTCCATTTGTCGAAACATTGACGAAAGCGGAGCAAGTTAAGCGACAAATTAATGATTGTTTTATTACAACAGGTGAGCGGCCGTTAGTATTCCATTCCATCGTAAAAGCCGAGATCCGCGACATCATCTACTCGAGTGAAGGGGTTGATTATGATTTTTTGAATACTTTTGTGGCCCCACTCGAACAACATTTAGGTGTTTCTGCCTCTCCAGTTGTACATAGAACCCATGGAAAAGCGAATCACGGCTATGAAGCGCGTATTGATGCCATTAATTTCGCCATGGATAACGATGATGGCCAGACCATGAAACATATGGATCAAGCCGATCTGGTTTTACTTGGGGTCTCTCGCTGTGGCAAAACGCCATCGAGCCTGTATTTATCAATGCAGTTCGGCATAAAAGCGGCAAACTACCCTTTCACCGAAGATGATATGGATAACCTTAAGTTACCTGAAGCGCTGAAACGCAATAAGAAAAAACTGTTTGGTTTAACGATTGATCCCGTGCGTTTACATGAAATCCGTCAGAGTCGAATGGAGAATAGCCGCTACTCATCGCTCAAACAGTGCCGCTTAGAAGTCAAAGAAGTTGAAATGCTGTTTAAACGAGAACGCATTCCTTACATAGACACCACTAATCATTCCGTGGAAGAAATTGCCACTAAAATATTAGATGTCACGGGCCTAGAACGGCATATGTTCTAAGCCTAATAAGCCAAAATCAGCAAAAGAAACCGAGTGAATTTAGTCTAAAAGAAACTAACTTAAATCAAATTCATTGCACAGTTGCCGACAATTAACGCAATTGGCACTGTGCAACTCGGTTCGATTCGTTATAATCCGAGGCAATCTGGCGAAAAGCGCCGCACGCAAGCTCGGTATTTTGAATGACCATAAAAACAGACGAACTACGCACTTCCTTATTAGCAAAAGTCATCTCACCTGCGCAACTGGCATCTGAGTTCCCATTAACTCAAGATGCAGCCGATTATCTGGTTCAGCAACGTCGTGAAGTCGAAGCCATCATTATGGGTGAAGACCAACGTCTATTGGTGATCATAGGCCCATGCTCAATCCACGATACTAAAGCGGCATTAGATTATGCTCAACGCTTAGCCGCGTTACACCAAGAATTGAAAGATGACTTGTGTATCTTAATGCGCGTCTATTTTGAAAAACCCCGCACAATTGTCGGTTGGAAAGGATTAATTTCAGATCCCGATCTCGATGGCAGTTTCGAACCAAACAAAGGTTTACGCATTGCCCGCGAGTTGCTGCAACAAATCACTGAATTAAAATTGCCTATCGCCACCGAATTTTTAGATATGGTGAACGGTCAGTATATAGCGGATCTCATTACTTGGGGTGCGATTGGTGCGCGTACTACGGAAAGCCAAGTCCACCGTGAAATGGCTTCAGCACTGTCCTGCCCGGTTGGTTTTAAAAATGGTACTGATGGGAACATCAATATTGCCGTTGATGCAGTGCGTGCCGCACAAGTGCCACATGTTTTCTATTCACCAGATAAAGATGGCGCTATGGCGGTCTATCGCACCCACGGCAACCCGTTTGGCCATATCATCCTACGTGGTGGTAAAAAACCTAATTATCACGCACAAGATATCGAAGAAGCGCGTCAACAGCTTGCATCTGTTGGGGTAACTCAACGTATGGTTATCGATTTCAGCCACGGAAACAGTGAGAAGAACCATCTCAAACAGCTGATGGTCGCCGATGAAATTATGACTCAAATGCGTGCTGGCAGCACTGCCATCGCAGGTATTATGGCTGAAAGCTTCTTACAAGAAGGTAATCAAAAAGTCGTTGAAGGCCAGCCACTCTGTTATGGCCAAAGTATCACCGACGCTTGCTTGCATTGGGATGACTCTGAAATCCTGCTACGTAAGCTCGCAGCGGCTTCCCGCGAAAGAAAAGCACTGTTAACCAAATAAATCTGAAGTAAAATAAATCGTCCAATAAAAAACCGATCTCATTTCGGTTTTTTTATTGGAAGCATGACATTATCCTCAGTCATATGCCTACTGCACCTTAAAGCCTGTAGTTTTCTATCTTTAACCACCATAAATCTTTATAATTCGAGCTTATTTTGCTGCATTACCTTAGGTTGCTGTATGTCGCTTACCCCCATGTCCACAAACACCGAAAATACCTCACGAATCGAAGCCGCTGAAACACCCTTTCCTGACGCGATTCAAACTCGAATTGATTCCTCAGAAGCGCGCGTGATTAAAGCAGTATTCCCCTCAATCACCAACCATCACAATACGTTATTTGGTGGCGAAGCTTTAGCGTGGATGGATGAAACAGCCTTTATTGCGGCAACTCGTTTCTGCCGTAAAACCTTAGTCACAGTGAGTTCCGATAGAATTGATTTTAAAAAGCCTATCCCAGCAGGCACACTAGCCGAACTCATCGCTCGTGTGATCCATGTAGGTAATACGTCATTAAAAGTTGAAGTCAACATCTATGTCGAAGACATGTATCAAGACCATCGAGAGCATGCCATACGTGGTGTGTTCACCTTTGTTGCGGTTGACGAACAACGAAATCCTACAAAAGTGTGGACATATGGGTAGTTTTTAGACGATTTTAAAGTATAGGTTAGCCCGTACTTTCGGGCTTTCAATTGAAACTATACGGTCCATCTTTTTCCCTGTAAAACACCGACCAAAGTCTAACAACCAGAAACATATCAAAATTTTGTCCTTATTCCTGAATAAAGCAATAGGATCCTTGATTACTTTTCTGTTACATTGAGTTCAATCTTCACGCGCACCGAACATAATCATAAAAGCCATGAAGCTAGAAAACTTAAATATTATTATCGCAGACGATCATCCATTGTTCAGAAATGCACTACGTCAAGCGCTGACCAGCGCTTTCGAGCATGCACAGTGGTTTGAAGCCGACAGTGCTGACGCACTGCAATCTGTATTGGATGTTCGAAGCGTCGATTACGATCTTGTACTGTTAGATCTGCAGATGCCGGGGTCCCACGGCTACTCCACACTTATCCACCTACGCTCACATTATCCTGAGTTACCCGTTGTGGTGATTTCAGCCCACGAGGATATCAATACCATTAGCCGTGCGATTCATTATGGCAGCAGTGGTTTTATCCCTAAATCAGCTTCAATGGAAACCCTAAAAGAGGCGCTAAGTGCGGTGTTATTCGGTGATATTTGGTTACCTAAAGGCACTGAGATTATTGCTATCAATGACGATGCCATTGATAAAATGGCCAGCAAGTTATCCGATCTCACGCCGCAACAATATAAAGTGTTGCAGATGTTTGCCGAAGGGTTATTAAATAAACAAATAGCCTACGATCTTGGCGTGTCTGAGGCGACCATCAAGGCGCACGCGACTGCCATATTTAGAAAACTTGGCGTTCGCAACCGCACTCAAGCAGTTATTGCCCTTGCGCAACTCGAGATGGATAAAGTCGATTTATCTTAATCGCTAAACCCATAAAAATGCCGCTTTTATTAGCGGCATTTTTATGTTTGTAAATCATCCAAGTTAACGCATTGGCAGATTTTTATCGGCAAACATTTCATCTATGAGCTGTTGATCCCGTAATGCTACGGCTTTCTCCACCACATCACGGGTTAAATGCGGCGCAAAGTGCTGAATAAAATCATACATATAACTGCGCAAGAAACTGCCCTTCCTAAAACCAATTTTAGTCGTACTGTGGGCAAACAAATGGCCAGCATCAATAGCGACTAAATCTTTATCAACATTTGGATCAATTGCCATAGACGCGATGACGCCCACGCCTAATCCTAAACGAACATAGGTTTTAAGCACATCGGCACTGGTCGCACTAAAGACGACACGCGGCTCTAAATTGGCCCGATTGAACGCTTTCTCAATTTCAGAAGCACGGTCAAAACCAAAGACATAGGTCACTAAGGGGAAACGCGCTAAATCTTCGATACTAATCAAGCTGCCTTGATTGCGGGTCGCAAGAGGATGGTCTTTGGGCACAACGATAGAGCGGTTCCAGTGGTAACAAGGCAACATGATCAGATCTGAATATAAATGCATTGCTTCGGTCGCAATGGCAAAATCTGCATCACCGCGAGCCGCCTGTTCGCTGATCTGCGACGGTGTCCCTTGGTGCATATGCAAGTTCACTTTAGGATAGCGATCAATAAACTGACGAATTATCGTCGGTAATGCATAGCGTGCCTGAGTATCTGTTGTGGAAATATTTAACTCACCTTGATCTGGCTTAGTATATTCTTCAGACACTTTTTTGATACTTTCAACTTTACCTAAAATATCATTGGCAATGCTGATCACTTGCAAACCCGCAGGTGTGACATGGGTTAAATGCTTACCGCTACGACCAAATATTTGGATCCCCAACTCATCTTCAAGCATACGAACTTGTTTACTGATCCCAGGTTGAGAGGTATACAAGTTTTCAGCTGTCGCCGATACATTGAGGTTATGTTTTACGACCTCAGCAATATACCTGAGTTGTTGCAGTTTCATCTTATTTCCTTGTCTCAAACACGCAAAATGCCATTAACAACTGAGCCCTCAAAGCACTCTCAGCTATAATCAATCGTTATAGTATATAGTAAAAATTAAAGCAAATAGGAATATAGAGCACAAGTCTACAGATTCATACGACAGAAATGATAACCTAGGCTAAGATAACTATGCTAGTTTATTGATTTATTGTAGCATTAGCTCAATTGGATAAATAATGGAACATCTATGTCATTCACCTTGGTTCTGATCCTCATCGGTGCGCTTTTACTGCTTGTTATCGGAATTAACGTATTACAGCAACAAAAAGAACGTGTAGAGGCTGAGCGTCGCATTGAATTTGCCCGTCAAAGAGCAATTATCGATGAAACTGAAACTGTGTTATCAAACACAGGAATGATGCCTTGTAGCACGAATATAGTGTTGGTTTTGTACCGGCGTGTACAAGATGCCTTGCAATCTGCAACAGCGATCAGTAATGGCCAACAACAGTCAGACTACCAACGCCGCTTAGCCGATATTAATAATCAAATAACAAGCTTACAGTCTGGACAACCTCAAACTCCTCCAATTGAGAATTTCAGACTACCCGATAATGACAAACAAATTTTAGCGCTTGTTCAAACCTTAAAAAAATTAAAGGCGATACTCAGAGCCGAGCATAATAAAGGTAAAGTTGATCCGAGCATTTTTGCTCAAGAAGAAAGCCGCATCGACAGTTTACAGCTCAGAATTAATGTCGATTCTATGCTTTCTCGTGCCCGCGCGGCCAGCTTTATGAAGCAATATGGCTCATCAAAACAAATGGTAACCAAAGCCCTATCAACATTACACGCCATTAAGGCACAAACGCCTAATGATCCCTTCATTGGGCGTAAAGTCGATGAGGCTAAACAATTACTTGATGAAATTATGGGTGCACAGAAACAATCTGAGCCCAGTGCGCCTAGACCTAAAAATGAAGAAGATGATATCGATATGCTGTTTCAACCTAAAAAGAAATGGTGATCAGTCTCTATTTGCTTACCGTTAAGTTGAATTAGCGACACATTTGCCACTCATGCTATCGCGTCATTGTTAGTCAGTTTGTATCTGTACGTAAAGTACTCAACATGTTTGAATTATTATCTATAGCAACAAATTAATATCGAAAAAACGCAAACAAAAAAGCCAAGTCAAATATGACTTGGCTTTTTGTTGTTCTCTTAGCGTTAAGCTAGCTTAATCCGTCGCTATGCGCCTTTCTTGGCCTTCTTGGTAGATTCACTCACCCACTTACCATTGACGTAATGCGCAGACCAACCCGTGGCTTTACCATCGACTTCAGTTGCAACGTATTGCTCTTTCGTCTTACGGCTAAACTTCACCGCAGCCTTATTGCCTTCATCATCAGTGACTGGCGCATCCGCTAAATACTGATACTTAGGCCACAGCAGCTCGCGGTATTGAACCAGCTCCTCAACCAGAGGCGCACGGGTTTCACGTGATTTAGGGAAAGTACTGGCCGCTAAGAAGATACCCGCAGCACCATCACGTAATACGAAATGGGCATCCGATTTACTGCATTTCAGTTCGGGTAAATAAATAGGATCTTCTTTTGGCGGCGCCGCCTCACCATTTTTCAGTAATTTACGGGTATTCTTACACTCTTCATTGGTACAGCCAAAGTACTTACCAAAACGACCATTTTTCAGTTCCATATCGTGACCACAGCGATCACACTCAATCAGTGGACCTTCATAGCCTTTGATCTTGAATTGGCCTTCTTCGACTTCATAGCCTTCACAGATTGGATTGTTACCGCAGACGTGTAACTTACGCTTCTCATCGATCAGATAACTGTCCATTGCCGTGCCACAAATACTACAACGGTGCTTCGCACGCAGTGCATCTGTTTCGGCATCTTCACTGTTTTCGCTAATCGCCTCAACGCCAGGCGTGAGGTTCATCGTCGTCTTACAGCGTTCTTTAGGGGGTAATTCATAACCAGAGCAACCAAGGAAAACCCCAGTCGTTCCCGTACGGATCCCCATAGGACGACCACAAGTTGGGCACTTGATATCCGTCATCACCATTTGGTTAAGACGCATGCCACCTTCTTCGGGATCCAGCTCCGCTTTTTCTAATTGCTTAGTAAAGTCAGCATAGAAACCATCGAGTACTTTTTTCCAGTCTAACTCGCCCCGAGCCACATCATCTAATGTTTGCTCCATGCTGGCGGTAAAGTCATAGCTCATCAAATCAGCAAAACTGCTCACCAATCGTTCGCTGACAATTTCACCCATTTTTTCGGCATAGAAACGACGATTCTCAACTTTTACATAACCACGATCTTGAATCGTTGAAATGATGGTTGCGTAAGTTGATGGGCGGCCAATGCCGCGTTTTTCTAATTCTTTTACTAAAGAAGCTTCGCTGTATCGTGCTGGCGGCTTAGTAAAATGTTGTTTAGGCAGCAATTCTTTTAATGCTAATACATCGCCCTGTGCCACGAATGGTAAAGTATTGTCTTCTTCGTTTTTCTTCTTAAGCGCTGTTTGTACGCGAGTCCAACCATCAAAACGTAAGGTACGTCCCGTGGCTTTGAGCTCATAATCACCCGCTTTTACGGTCAACTTAGTGGCATCATATTGTGCAGGTGTCATTTGACATGAGACAAACTGGCGCCAAATAAGCTCATATAAGCGCTGAGCATCACGCTCCATGTCAGATAAGGTCGCTGCTTGCACTTGAACGTTTGATGGGCGAATCGCTTCGTGAGCTTCTTGTGCGCCTTCTTTTGATCCGTATCGAATCGGTTCGGCGGGTAGATACTTATCACCAAATTCTTTGGCAATCATATCGCGCAAGTTTTCAACGGCTTCTTGACTCAAATTGGTCGAGTCGGTACGCATATAAGTGATATGACCGGCTTCGTAAAGTCGCTGCGCCATCATCATGGTCTTCTTCACACCAAAACCTAAGCGTGTACTCGCGGCCTGTTGCAGTGTCGACGTAATAAAAGGAGCCGATGGTTTACTTTGAGTCGCTTTATCTTCGCGGGCCAGCACAGTAAAACTTGCCGCAGATAACGCTTGAACCGCAGCCATCGCTTGCTGTTCATTGATAGGATTAAAGGCAGCATCTAAATGCTTAACCACTTCCATCCGCAAAGCTTCTTGAGCGGGCGTATTGAGCTCTGCGTGTACATCCCAAAATTCTTCAGGCACAAAGGCTTTGATTTCGCTTTCGCGTTCGACCACTAAACGCACGGCAACCGACTGCACTCGCCCAGCGGATAAACCACGAGCGACTTTTTTCCACAGCAGAGGCGACACCATAAAACCGACAACTCTGTCTAAGAAGCGGCGCGCTTGTTGGGCATTAACCATGTTAGTGTCGAGTGTCGACGGTTTACTAAAAGCATCTTGAATCGCAGACTTAGTAATTTCGTTGAAAACAACACGTTGATACCGTGAAGGATCACCACCAATCACCTCTTGCAAATGCCAGGCGATAGCTTCTCCCTCACGGTCTAAGTCGGTTGCGAGATAGATTTGGTCAGCAGAATCGGCAAGTGCCTGTAACTCTTTAACGACTTTTTCTTTACCCGGCAAAATTTGGTACTTAGCCGCCCAGCCCTTTTCAGGGTTTACGCCCATACGAGACACTAGCGCTTGCTGATCTTTCACCTTTTTATATTGAGCTTTTTCTTCTGGCGACATCTTCTTAACTTCGGCAGCGGATTTAACCTTTTCATTGCCTTCTGAAGTCGATGATGTCGGCAGATCACGGATGTGACCTACGCTCGATTTAACGATGAATTCTTTGCCAAGATATTTATTAATAGTCTTAGCTTTGGCCGGTGATTCGACAATAACTAGCGATTTACCCATAGTTTAATTTGCGCCAAAAAATCTCAAGAAGGTGGAAATTGGCACCATATATAGAGGGTTGTACTGATAGTTTCAAGTTAATCCCTCTTTTATATGTACCAGCGAGTCACTTTTTAATCAAAGTTGAAAAAATGTAAAAATATAATATGCGTAATTAAAAACTAATATTTCATTATTTGCCAGCAAGCAAGAAATAGTTATGCATTTATCGTGAAAAAGTCGCTTTGAGCACAAAACCGTCCGCTTGTGCACTCGAAAAGCTTCAGTATACTGGGTTCCCTCAGGGACCATATGAACAAATAATAACTTTCCCTATCACAAGGATAAGCAATGAAGCACTTTGAAGCGAATTTTGATGGACTCGTTGGACCAACACACAATTACGCAGGGTTGTCTTTTGGCAATGTAGCCTCACTTAGCAATGCCGCCTTAGTTTCCAACCCCAAAGCTGCAGCAAAACAAGGACTCCAAAAAGCCAAAGCACTAGCCGATATGGGCATGGTTCAAGGAATATTAGCTCCTCAAGAGCGCCCAGATCTCTATACATTGCGCCGAATTGGATTTTCTGGCTCTGATGCTAATGTATTAAAACAAGCGGCAAAAGAAGCGCCCATATTACTTAATGCCTGTTGCAGTGCTTCCAGTATGTGGACAGCCAATGCCGCTACAGTCTCACCAAGTGCAGATACTCGTGACGGCAAACTGCATTTTACCCCAGCAAATTTAGTCGATAAACTGCATCGCAGCATCGAGCCTTTGACAACGGGGCGCATATTAACAGCAACTTTCAGTGATCCCCACTATTTTCATCACCATAGTCACTTACCTGAGCATAATAGCTTCGGTGATGAAGGTGCCGCTAACCACACTCGTCTCTGCAATGAATACGGCCATGCTGGTGTTGAGCTGTTTGTTTATGGACAAGAAGCCACCAATCCCAACGCACCTAAACCGCAAAAATATCCAGCAAGACAAACCTTAGAAGCGTCGATGGCAGTCGCACGCTTACATCAGCTGGAAGACGATAATTGCGTCTTCATCCAACAGAATCCTGATGTGATTGATCAAGGTGTATTCCATAACGATGTTATCGCAGTAGGTAATCAAAATGTCCTGTTCTACCACGAACAAGCCTTCTTAAATACCCAGAATAAGATCGATGAAATTAAACGTAAACTCGACACTGAGCTGTATTTCATTGAAGTGCCAACCGCGAAAGTAGCAATTAACGACGCAGTCAAAAGCTATTTATTCAATACTCAAATTATTACGTTGCCATCCGGTGAAATGGCGATTATTGCCCCAACAGATAGCCAAGAAAATCCCGCGGTATTTGCCTATTTGAACGAATTACTCACGTTAAACACGCCGATTAAGCAAGTGCTTTATTTCGACGTAAAACAAAGCATGCAAAACGGTGGCGGTCCTGCTTGTCTTCGTTTACGTGTCGCCATGAATGAAGTGGAAGTCGCAGCGGTAAATCAACACACTCTGATGAATGATGCTTTATTTAATCGTTTAAACCTTTGGGTAGACAAACATTATCGTGACAGATTAACCACCCAAGATCTTGCAGACCCTCAGCTAATCATCGAATCTCGAACAGCTCTAGATGAACTGACACAGATCATGAAACTAGGTAGCGTTTATCAGTTCCAGCGTTAGGAATTATTCCTAACGCTGGAACTACATCATTATAAAATTCGACAGACCTACAATAGAAAAGAGCACCTTAGATGCTCTTTTTATTTGGATAAGGTCCTTAAAACTAGCTGATTCTAATCGGAATAGATAGAACCTGAGTCACTGAGCCATTAGGGGTTTCAACCTCAACAATAAGAGTACCTGCATTAGGTTGCTCTTCACCTTTCAGTGTCACACTAAACTCACGTCCCGCGTTATAGTTACTACTTGGCCAAATATATTGAGCACTACTAGCAACAGAACCTGCGCTTGCTTTAAATCTAACAATACTACCAGCAGGCATTTGTTGGTTATGTAAGTCAGATATAGTGAAATAAACAGTAGCGGCATCTTTACCTATTAAGTCAATACGTTGGTCTTTGCTGATGCTGTAACTATCGTCGATAAGCACATCAGCAATCGGAGTCGCATAAGCAGTACTTCCTGACATGACAATCACTAAACTGCCTCTCACATATAGTGATTTTGAATCTGTAATACCATCAGCACAAGCAGCATGTGCAGGCTCAGAGCAGAGTACACCGTTATATTTACTATCTTTTATATCAAAAACACCATTAGAATTAAAATCAATTAACTCTTCTAATTCCCCACCAATTTGTCCACCCACTTGCTGAGGATTAAAAATGCCATCTTCATTATAATCATTGAAAGCATCATCCAAATCAAATGGCTTACCACTTACATCCTTTTGAGTTAAAAATGCTGTTGCTTCAGAAGAATCAAAGCGACCATTGCCATTAAGATCTGGGAAGGATTCTTCGCCAATCGCAGTTGCAGTAATAGTTGCTCGACCACCATATTTCTGGCCATAATAATTACCTAAATTAGGCGCAAGTATCGCAATAGGATTGCGAATTAATGCGCCTGTTGCGTCAATAAGAGACTGCCCTTCAGGCCTAGTTAACTGACTCGTCCAAACAACACTACATGTACCTTTAACAGTCTGACAAGCATCTTCAATAGAGCCACCTTCAGTGGTAAAAGATACTGTTGTGCCATCTGGAACAGGGTTATTGAATGCATCGGCTAGGCGTGCAGTAACGGTCACTTTGGTGCCATCAACGTTCCAACCTTCAGCATTGAGTACTGTTGCAGAAAGTGAAAAACTGTCTTGATCGGGTATCCCTGTCGAGATGATGAGCTGACTTGATTGACTTGAAATAACTGGCGAAGAGCCAGCAATAGTGCCTGTTACTCTTACCGAAGTAGCAACAGTCCCTGTTCTTACAACTGTCTGAACAATGCCTTGATTGTTAGTCGTTGCACTTGATGGGTCAAGCACTATGCCTCCCGTCGTAGTGTTCAAACTAAAGTTAACTAACTGGTTACTTACCGGATTACTATTTGTGTCAAGTACCTTAAATTTAACTTCAGAAGATTCTGAGCCACCTGTACCTAAAATGGCGATATTTTGCGGTGTCGCAGACATAAATATAATGCTTCCCACGTTAGCAGGAAGTACTTTAATAGTGCCCGTAGCTGAAAGATTTAATCCACCTGCGTTAGCAGTAACATTAATAGGATCATCTCCAACGCAGCCCTTTGCAAGGTAAGTCGTTGTAGCTACGCCATTCACAGAGGGTACGGGTGAACTTATTATGGCTTCTGGTGATGATTTAGTTGAACAGGCCGATGAAAACTTAACATCCACAGGTTGGGTAAAAGGCTTACCTTGATCGTCCTGGATAACGACAGAAATAGTCGCGGTGCCACCTGCAGTTAAATCACTTGAACTAACACTTGCTTTACCAGCAACAAAAGGACTTCCACTACCCATGACTACATTTGTAGCACCAACCACCACTACTGTATTACCTTTTTCACCACTAGCTAAAGAGGCAACGATAGTTCCTGCACCTAACGTATTACCAGCATAAATATCAACACTAGCCTTTCCCTGACTATTTGTTACAGCAGTTTTGATAGGAAGGTCCCCAATATCATTGTCAAAGGTCACTATCGTGGGTTTATTAATGCCGGTGATAGTAGCAGTTAACTTACCTGGATTTAAGGATGTGATAGTTTGAATAGGTAAACCTGTAATATCAGTTAAGGCTAAATTAACTTGTGCACCGCCACCCGCTTCACCGCCATCACCTTTCATCACAAAACCGATTTTCCCAGACTCCCCAGTATCAACTTTGCCAGTGACAGTACCTGCACCCGCAATAGTTGCTGTATTTAAAACAATAGTAGCAACACCTTCGGTATTCGTTAATGCCGTTGCCGTACTAGGATCAAAAGACCCAATATTAGAATTACTCAGAGTAAAAGTAACTAATTCACCAGCCAAGGAACCGAGTTTCGAATCAACAACTTTAGCTGATACTGTGGCAGGTGCTAAAGCAGAAATATCCGTATTAGTAATACTCAGAGTGACACTAATGACACTTGGCGTCGGCGGAGTACCGGAACCATCATCAGAGATACTGCCTCCACCACCACATGCTAATAATAAAAGCGAACACAATCCTGCGAGAAAAACCTTATACGCTGACTTCATTGTCAGGCTCCCTGTTACTCTGATGATAATACCTAAGCGAGACGCTTATTACTTATAGGCTAACATTACACAATTTTCACGCAACTTTCCCATAACTATCTTATTTTATTTCGCAAATCTGATAAATACTTTAACATTAATTGTCATTTCATCTTCGCGCTTTTCTTGCTAGTCTTGTGAGCGCCAAAAAATAGAATGTATAAAAAACACACAGGACTCTCTATGGCAATTTCTATAAAAAATAAACTCGGCCTTACAAGTAAAATTCTGATCGGTATGGGAACAGGTATTGCTTTAGGCCTCTTTCTCCGCAATGCCTTTCCAGAAAGCGATATAGTAAAAGATTATATTACCGAAGGTTTCTTGCATGTTATCGGTACTATCTTCATCTCCAGCTTAAAAATGTTAGTCGTTCCTTTAGTCTTTATTTCATTAGTTTGCGGAACTTGCTCACTGAGTGAACCTTCAAAATTAGGCCGCTTAGGGGGGAAAACCCTCGCCTTCTATTTATTCACAACCGCCATTGCCTTAGTGATTGCGATTGTCAGCGCAGTCCTTATACATCCTGGAAACGCCTCACTGGCGTCAGAAAAAATGGAGTACGTCGCAAAAGAAGCCCCAAGTCTTGCTGATGTGCTGATAAACATAGTGCCCACCAATCCAATGCAGGCATTGAGCGAAGGTAATATGCTGCAAATTATTATTTTTGCAGTGATTTTTGGCTTTGCTATTGCCCATATTGGTGAGCGCGGCAAACGTATTGCGGCGTTGTTTGAAGATTTAAATGAAGTCATCATGCGTGTAGTGACACTGATAATGCAACTCGCGCCCTATGGTGTGTTTGCGCTGATGGCAAAACTTGCATTAACACTCGGTTTAGAGACCTTTGGTAGTGTGGTTCAATATTTCTTCGTGGTCTTAGGTGTATTACTGATCCATGCGTTTGTTGTTTACCCTACACTTCTAAAACTTTTCTCAGGCCTCAATCCCTTAATATTTATTCGTAAAATGCGTGATGTGCAGTTGTTTGCTTTTTCAACCGCCAGTTCAAATGCCACTTTACCCATTACCATAGAAGCGTCTGAACATAGATTAGGTGTCGATAATAAAATCGCCGCTTTTACGCTACCGTTAGGCGCTACGATTAACATGGATGGCACAGCAATCATGCAAGGCGTTGCCACTGTGTTTATTGCGCAGGTTTTTGGCATTGAGCTCTCACTAACCGATTATGCCGTTGTTGTTGTGACTGCCACGTTAGCCTCAATTGGTACAGCGGGTGTTCCAGGTGTCGGACTTATCATGCTGGCCATGGTGTTAAATCAAGTTGGCTTGCCAGTGGAAGGGATTGCCCTGATTATCGGTGTCGATCGCTTACTCGACATGGTACGCACTGCTGTAAACGTCACAGGTGATTGCGTAGCAACTGTAATTATTGCTAAATCAGAGGGCGAATTTAACGAGCAAGTGTTTAACAACACTCAAGCGGGTAAGGTTGCTAGAAGTTTTGATGAGCAAGTTCATCATTTAGATAAATCCAACTAAACCTCAGGAAGACCAAAATGACGCCCGGCTTCAGTGTTGGGCGTTTTTGTTTGAACGCAATACAGTTAACATGTCTATTGTTAGCAAAATGTGAACGCACCAATAGTACGGAAGTTTGTTTTTAGATACATTATGTTTACTATTTTAATACGTTTAATGGGAGGGTTATAAATGTGGTGGAGAAGTCTTTGGATCCTGATTGCATGCTGGCTATTGAGTGCCCACTTCGTACGTTACGAACAAATTAACTTTGCCATTCCTTTTGCACTTGCGCCTTTAGTCTTATTTTTTAACTCAGTTTACTTACTCCGTTTATTACAAATTTTATTATTTATAAGTGTCTTTGCCGTCTGGGGCGTCACAACCATTGAAGCGGTACATCTGCGATTAGCGCAAGAAATGCCTTGGTTGAGATTATCTTTTATCATGATGGCGGTGATGTTATTTACCTTAGGCGCGATTATGTGTGGCAACGGCATTTTGCGGATCAGAAAACAAAAATCGCCTTGGGGAAATTCCCCAATACGCTAACACTTTAACGGCAAAACCTTCTTATTCAACAATAAATTAGTACTTATTTTGACCACAAGTTCAACTCGGTCAGCAAAGGTTAAGTTCAACTAAGATATGCTGTTCCTCTATTTGGTTATCAGTGTGATTTTGCGTAGACTAGTTTGCTAAAGCTTAGCTCATACACTTTAAGGCATTATATTATGAGAATTTTGGTTGTTGAAGACGATCCTATTTTATCCCACCACTTAAAAGTGCAATTAAGCGATCTCGGCAATCAAGTTCAAGTGGCACTGACTGCCAAAGAAGGTTTTTATCAAGCCACTAATTATCCCATCGATGTCGCCATTGTCGATTTAGGGCTACCCGATCAAGATGGTATTAGCTTAATTCAACAACTCCGTGAAGCGGGTCTTAAAGCACCAATATTAATTCTCACGGCACGAGTTAATTGGCAGGATAAAGTTGAAGGCCTAAACGCCGGAGCCGATGACTATTTAGTGAAACCCTTTCAAAAAGAAGAGCTTGTCGCAAGGCTTGATGCCTTAGTGCGCCGTAGCGCAGGTTTTGTTAAACCCGTGATTTGCAGTGGAGAATTGAAACTCGATCTCGCCGCCAAACAAGTCACTCTGGGTGACGAAGTCATGGAGGTCACTGCCTTTGAATATTTAATCCTCGAATATTTGATGCGCCATTGTCATGAGGTTGTCGCCAAGCAACGTTTACTCGATGTGATTTATGGTGATAAGGAAGGCGATCCCAATACGATTGAAGTCATGGTCAGCCGCCTGCGTAAAAAACTGACCCGAGATGGTATCGATAACCCCATAGTGACCATCCGCGGCCAAGGATATAAATTTAACCTACCATGCAATTAAGATTAAAATTCAAGAAACGTCTGCTGACACGGATGTTTCTCACCTCACTATCAATTATTACCTTAGTGGGTTTTGGTCTCGCATGGATGGTTAATATTCTGCATGCGCAAAATAGTTATAACGAAGAAACTGCCCAACTCATTGCCGAAATTCCCCAAGTCGCCGCCGAATTACGGGAGCACGATCTTATCCCCGATACCAGTGCTTGGCTGGAAGAAAATAATAAACAAGAGCGTTATGTAATAGCGAGCTGCGATGACAAATTTAAGCAGGTTTGGACCTCATCCCTCGCAGTAGATCGTGGCTTATTTGATACCTGTGAGCGTTTTAACGAAATCCGTAACGACTCCCCGCCCTACTACCTCACCATGGCTGACGACAGAGGATATTTCGTCTATTTGCTCGCGGTAGAAATTGCCAGTGTGCATTACAACCTCCTTGTCATGAAAGATGCCGCCAAACTGGAGCAAGAATACAGTAAGTTCAGTAAACGTACTTATATTCGTTTAGCCATGGTATTGGCCTTAGCCTTAATTCTATTGGTCAGCGCCGCCTATTGGGGCATGCGTCCCTTGGTACGGATGCAAAATGAACTGCAATCAATTAACCAAGGGAAGAGTAAATCACTTTCTGAGGGCTATCCTGTTGAACTTGAAGGCGTAACGCAAGCACTCAACCAGATGTTGCAACAATCGAGTGCCCAACAACAGCGCTATCAAAATGCGATGAATGACTTGGCACACAGTCTTAAAACCCGCTTAGCCGCCGTGCATGCCATTACAGATGACGCCAGTTTGAGTAAACAATCGGCAAGCGAAAAGATCATGGAACAAGTCAGCCAGATGGATCAGCTGGTCAAATACCAATTAAAACGGGCTATGTTGGGTCGCCAAGGCCTGAAGCAAGAACAAACTGTTATTGCGCCCTTAGTCGATCAATTAGCACAAATGTTGTTTAAAATTTATCGAGAAAAACAAGTACAGTTCTCGGCCAACATCTCCCCTTCCTTGATGTTCCCCGGCAACAAGGGTGACTTAATGGAGCTGTGTGGCAACCTTATGGAAAATGCTTTCCGCCTGTGTATCAGCCAAGTGCATGTATCGGCTAAAATTAACTCACAAGGTGAGTTTGAACTTATTGTCGAAGATGATGGCCCTGGTGTTGAAGAAAGCTTAAGACAAAAGATTATCCAACGTGGCGTGCGTGCCGATACTCAGTCCCCAGGGCAAGGGATCGGATTAGCTGTCTGTGATGAAATCGTTCACAGCTACGGTGGCAGCTTAAAAATTGAAGAAAGTCGCTTAGAAGGGGCGCTCTTTAGGATCCGTATCCCAGTGTAAGAAACTGGGATACTATCAGGCAATCACCGCATATAACTGTTCGGCTCGATTAAACATGATCCAAGAAGTGGCAATATATTTGTCACCACTCACAGGTTTATTTCCCCGATGTGAATGAGTAAATCCCGCAGGCGCGATCACCATAGTGCCTTTTTTGGGGGAGATTTTACGCTGTTGATAATAAAATTCGGTTTCGCCGCCCTCTTCCACATCATTTAAATAAAACATATAGAGCACGACGCGATGCAGAGCTTCATTGTGGCCATTCTGCGGGAATTGCTCCGAATGCCAATGGGGATAACCGCCTTTATTTTGCTGATACTTTTGAATATTAATACTGCCACTGCGATACAAATACTTCACTAAGCCATCGGCCCTAGGCGCACCCAGCGTCGCAAAATTAGTCGGAGTTAGCGTTACAGGTTGGCCCTGCTCATCACTCACTGACACAGCAACCGCACCCATTAATGCCATTGAATATTTTGTAAAATAATCTACCGCGCCCTTTAAGGTATAACCTAAGAGTTCGTTTCTAATGGGCTGCAGGTCGACGAAACTATCTAAGGTCAAATCGCGGCTGATCTTCTTCTCCAGATCGACGCCATTGCCCGTGTGTCCATCAACAACGCCAGCATGTTGCTCAAATGCCAGAATGAGACGGTCACACAAGTCATTCGGCAACGCATTAGGGTATACTTCAATAAAGTCCATACTTCCTCAATGGAGTGGCTACTTTCTAGGCTTACTATGCTGACATGTTAGTTAAGTAATTGTAAAGCAGCATCATTGAGATAAAATAACCCACATTACGCTTCACGATAACAAGAATATGAAAAAAAGCTGTAAAGTTTCAGTCCATCAACTTCAAGTCGGCAACTTTGTGCGTTTGCCCGTGGCTTGGAAAGATCATCCCTTTTTATTCAGTAGCTTTCATATTAAACAAGCTGCGCAAATCGAGTTGATTAAAAATCTGGGCATCGAACATGTCATCGTCGATTTAGAACGCAGCGACGTCGCCCCGATACATGCTGATGCGGTCAACCCTATCAAATTGCCGCCAAGTGCTGAAATCAATGTGCTTAAAAACGACATGGATCAATACAAGGCTGAGCAAATCGAAGTACAAAAAAAATTACGCCGTGACATTAATAAAACTGAGCAAAATTTTACCCGCTCAGTAGCCATGATGCGCAGCCTCATCTCTAAGCTACGTAATCGCCCCTTAAATGCGGTCGATGACGCTAAAGATTTGGTCCACACCATAGTCGAACAGCTGCTCAACTCAGATAACTTAGTGCTGCATTTGATGAGTGATGCTAAGCAGGATGAAAGCATTTACTACCACTCCTTGAATGTTGCGATCCTCTCTATGCTGATCGCCAAAGAAATGGAATGGGATAGAAGTGAAATCGAAACGGTCGGTCTCAGTGCCCTTTTCCACGACGTGGGTAAATTAAAAATCCCACCACAAATTCTAAAAAAATCGGCACCTTGGTCAGCACCAGAGCTTAATTTTATCAAACAGCATCCATTACTTGGGATTGAACTGCTCAAATTAGCCGATAATTTTCCCCAAGCAGCCTTACCTGCAATCACCAATCACCACGAGTTTCTCGATGGCAGTGGTTATCCCAAAGGCCTAAAGGAAGAGGCTCTCGATAAGGTATCGCAACTGATTGCGGTAGTGAACGAATATGACTCCTTGTGTTACCCAAGCCAACAGGGCAAAGCCAGAATGCCCTACGCCGCACTGGGGCATTTGTATAAGCAATACAAAACTAAGCTAAATCAAGAGTATATTGGCAAGATGATCAAGATGCTGGGCATTTATCCCCCCGGCAGTGTGGTGGAATTATCCAGCGGTCAATATGCCATGGTGATGTCGGTTAACTTAACTAAACTGCTATGCCCTAAGATATTGGTTTACGATGCGTTAGTTCCTAAAGACCAAGCACCTATCGTTGATTTAGAGATTGAAGGGATCAGCATAGTGCGCTGCTTACCACCTGCGGCGCTTCCTGAAAAAGTCCACGAGTATTTGAATCCGCGCGAGCGAGTGAGTTACTACTTTGCCGGCGATAGTCGTAAGTAATTGATTAAGAAACTGGCTTAACGATTATGCCTAACGAGCTTCACTCATTTAAGCAAAGTCATCGAGTCTCACTCATTGAATAAAAGTCATTGAATGAACGTAGTTAAATGGCAGTGATAAAAATAAGGGTCGAATATTGCATTCGACCCTTATTTTAAATTCGAGAAAACCAACACAGCTAGCGCCAGACTTATAACCAATGCTTACGTTTAAAGAAGAAGTAAGTACCTGCGGCACTGGCTAACATCATCACAATCGCCATAGGGTAACCGTATTGCCACTCAAGCTCAGGCATGCTGGTAAAGTTCATCCCATAACTACTGGCAATCAAGGTCGGTGGTAGAAACACCACAGCGGCAACCGAGAAGATTTTAATGATTTTGTTCTGCTGCAGACCACTGAAACCCATGGCCGCATCGAGCAGAAAGTTTAACTTATCGAAAATAAACTGACTGTGGGGCATCAGCGACTCGATATCCGACAACATTTCCCGCAAGTCCTTTAAATGTTCATCGGATAACTGGCCACGATAATAACGCTGCATATAACGCAGTGAGCGCTGAGTATCGAGCAAACTTAATCGGATTTTACCATTAGAGTCTTCTTGCAGAGTGATGAGTTTAAATACATCGTCAAGTTCATCGTTATCAAATACTTGCTCACCGACATTTTCAAGTACAGTGTAAACGTCTTCAATTAAGTCAGATAAATAATCCACTTTCAGATTAAATAATTCGAGAAACAATTCCTGCGGTGTCGATACTTCTAACCGCCCTAAACGCAAATAGTTACGCAGCAAACGGATAAGACCTACGTCTTCTTCACGAATTGTCAGTAAAAAATTGCTACGAAGGTTGAAGGACACGTTAACGCCGCGCACATCTTGGCCGACACGCTGTGGGAATAACGAATTAATATGCAAGCCGTCACTGTTTTGATAAAAACGTGCAGAGGCCTCAATTTCATTGATATCTTCTTCGTCAGGCACTTCTTCAACGGAAAAATGACTTAACCACTCTCGCTCCTCATCATCGGGTTTATACAGATCTAACCAAATGGTCGACGCGGGAATACTGTCCAGTATGCCGAGCTCTGTCACAGTAAGGTGACGATTATCATAGACATAAGCAGTAATCATTTGTCCTCCTGAAAAAAAACTTAAGTTAACGATTCCACTTAAGTGCAGGCTAAAAAATTGTCGCTAGTTTACCGCATAAGTTGGCAATGAAAAGGCGTGCAAGGTAATTTAGTAAAATAAATATGCCTTAATCGGTTTCGATAATTGCCAACCGTTCTTGGGTCGAAAAGCGAATATGGATGCCATCGATAGTGACCATTTTCGAGTCTGAGATATCCCCTTTTCGCACACGATACTCGCCGTTATTGTCGGCATTCGGTGACACAATTCTCACAGTGACAATTCTATGCTGATCGCGCCAATACCAAACACTGTAACTCAGCAGGCTAAATCCAATCACTACAAACACACCCGTCAACAGGTATCGACGCCACAGCGGTTCACTAAAACGCTTTGAACTGAGATTAACAGCCTGAGGTTCAATCTGACGCTTGCGTTTCACCAGCAAAAACCAAGCGCCAGCAATAACTAAGACTGTTAGTAAAATTTTAATGAGCATGGCTCTTTCCTCTGATAAACGTCCGCTTGTGCTTAATGGTCTCGATCAAGTCAGCAGCAATCTTGCATTAGCCCTTCAATGCCACACAAGTTAGCGCATTATACGCAGACTTATGTGGATAAACTGTCTTTGGGATCAAGCTTAAAGTACACAGTCAAATAGATAAGGCGAATGTAAGAGCCACACACATGCACATAGACAAAGCAGAACGTTAAACAGAGTACAACAGACTTATGACAGGGCGAAAACACTGCGGGACCCATGCCTAAAATTGATAGCTACAGATCACAATACTCAACATAAGTAAGTACCTGACATTAAAAATCTTCAAATCCCTTCGCCATCCGCTGAATTTGTGCCAAAGGAACGCCGTGGCGATTACGTTTGGCGCATTCCTGCTGATGAGCCAGACTGTTTGGTTCACCCACAAGCACAATTCTAACTTGATAACCTAAGGCTTTTGCCGCCGCTTCATAGGCCATGTATTCCCAGTGGCACAGATTGGTATTATCACAAATCACCACAGGCTCGCTTGAAGAAAGTGCCTGAATAAACCCCGTCAAATTACATTGATGAAACTCAGGTAATTTCTTGGCATCGAAACGGTATTCATCTTCATGGTAGAAAAAACTATCAGTCGAAAATACGCCACGTTGCCGCACGCCAATGGCTTTTTCTAAAGGAAGGGAAAGAATGTAAGTTTCAACCCAGTGTGACTTACCACTGCCCGGTAAGCCACGCATTATAATCGCAACTTTTTCGCTCATGTGTTCGACTCACTGCCAATCACTCGACCCGCTAAAATGGTATCAACCAACTGAGGCACTAACTCCCCCGCTTTTCCTGTGAGGTGATATTGAAACTGACTGTGTCTATCGGGTGCCATCATATTCACTTCGACTGTTTGAGCCCCATGATGGTTAGCTGTATCCACAAAGCCCGCGGCAGGATACACAGTGCCAGAGGTGCCAATGGCGATAAACAAGTCACAGTTATCGAGCGCATCGTGAATTCGATCCATCCCTAAGGGCATTTCACCAAACCACACCACATGGGGGCGTAAACGCTGAGCCGGAATACAACAAGTACAGCAATTATCGATACCAAAGGGCTCACGTAAAATAAAGGTCTGACGTGAGCGCGGACAACGGCCTTTGGATAATTCACCGTGCATATGCAATAGACGGCGCGAGCCCGCACGCTCATGCAGATCATCAATATTTTGTGTGATGATAAGTAATTGACCTTTAAACTCCGCTTCCAACTTTGCCAAGGCCACATGCGCTGTATTGGGTTCAACCGTGCCACTGTGCAGTTGCAACCAACGACTATTGTAAAATCGCTCTACCAATTCAGCATCACGTTCATACCCTTCTGGTGTAGCAACGTCTTCAATATGATGCTCTTCCCACAGACCATCTTGATCGCGAAAGGTGCGTAAACCCGACTCAGCTGAGATCCCTGCGCCGGTTAACACCACAATTTGCTGGTACATGCCGATTCCTTATTATTTTATTTATTTGAATTATTCTCACTGACTTTGGCAGCCGTGAATATTATTCCTTGGTATAACCATACAAAAACTATGCTTGAATTGCCGCAAAATATTGTGATTTAACGCCTATTGACACAATTTATCTGCATATCGCCCTAGAAAGCCAGAACAAAGGTTTAAGTTTTCAACCTGAGCACCTATAATGGCAAACACTATCCACGGATGAACCTATTGGTTCTGCAATCAAGAGATTAGCAATGACAGATGGAAATCAAGCGCTAAAAAAAGCGGGTTTGAAAATTACCCTGCCACGAGTCAAGATCCTAGAACTGATGCAAGGACCTGAAAACCAACATATCAGTGCAGAAGATTTGTACAAGAAGCTGCTCGATATCGGTGAAGAAATTGGTCTAGCCACCGTCTACCGTGTGTTAAACCAATTTGATGATGCAGGTATTGTCAGTCGCCATCATTTTGAGAGCGGTAAAGCCGTTTTCGAACTATCGACTCAGCATCATCATGATCACTTAGTTTGCCTCTCGTGTGGCAAAGTGATTGAGTTTTCAGATGAAGTCATCGAACGTCGTCAAGATGAAATTGCCATGAAACACAATATTAAGCTGACTAATCACAGCTTATATTTGTACGGCACTTGCACCAACGATACCTGTGAGCATAACGACGCCTAAGTCGGCCATTGTGTTTATAAAGAATTAAGCAAAAAACCAGCCTAAGGCTGGTTTTTTATTGGATGATGTTTACGGGCAAACCGCTATAACACCTTGGCGTAGATATTCACTTTATGGCCCATAAACTCATTTTGCTCACGCCAATGCATGCCCACACGCTTAGCCACGCCTTCAGAACCGAGATTCCCTGCTAAGATAAGTGCAATCGTCTGATCAATACCAAAACGTTTAAATTCGGCTAATGCAGCAAATGCGGCCTCAGTACCAATTCCTGTTCCCCAATACTCAGGGAAATAACGATAACCCAGTTCGACTTCGCTGAATTCTGGAATAAATTTCGGACCACAAAAACCAATCACCCGCTTATCAGCTTTATGCTCTACCGCCCAACGACCAAAACCATGTTGCAGATAATCGACTTGGATCACTTTGTGAAACAACTCAACCGCCTGCTCGCGAGCTGTAAATGCCGCGGTGGGAATGTATTTCAGCATCGCGGGATTACTGTTCATCAAATAAAGCGCTTCACAATCTTGCTCAGTAAATGGTCGAATAATTAACCGTTCAGTTTGGGTTATCATCTTTGCTCCTTCAAAAATGGCACTTAAAAATCAACCAATGGTTCGCTTAAAGTGCACTGGCGTAACGTCAACGACACTACGCCAATACCTCAAGCTTAACGGTGGAAATCACCACTGCGTTCAGGTTGATACAGGATTTCCTCAATACGCACTTTTACCATAGAACCACCCGGACCTGGCCATTCAATTTCATCACCTTGAGAGAGCCCTAATAATGCGCTGCCCACCGGCGCCAAAATAGAAATCGTGCCCGCGCCGTTCACGTCTTTTGGATACACTAAACGTAAACAGAAAGTCTCATTACTGGATGAAACGCTAAACTTCACTTCTGAATTCATGGTCACCACATTCGCGGGCACCTGTGATGCAGGCACAATATCGGCTCTGTCTAATTCAGCCTCCAATGCCGCTTTGCCCGGAAACGCATTTGCCGGCAGTGACTCCAATAATCGCTCTAGTCTTTCTAAGTCGATTTCCGAAATAATGATTTTAGGTGTTTTCACAGTTTTTCCCTCGTAAAAAATGTGATGTTTAAGCCGTTACTGTGGCTAACATCGACTCTGTTGCTTACCCTCCCCCAATGCGGTAAGCCCCATAAAACAAATACGCTCGCAACGATAGACTGCAACCGTGTTAAATAAATTTGAGTTCAAGATTTTTTTGCAGAACAGCACTGAAGCCATAAGCACTTAGCTCATGGTTAATGGCTCTACTCACATTATCCTCGCCAATGACACAAACGAGCGCGTAGTAGAGAAGCATCAATCTAACCCGTAGAAGCAAAAATATCTAGTCTTCATGGTGTTAGCTCAATCCCATTCCTGTCATTTACTGCGATTCGCTGCCGAAACTACAGCCAATAAAAAAGGCGCCTTAGGCGCCTTTTATATTCGAAAGGTTAGCTTACCAACCTGTACGAATACGCAGCGCTTTGCCGATATCAGCAAGCGAGCGGACAGTTGTCACGCCCGCTGCTTCTAATGCAGCAAATTTGTCTTCTGCAGTACCTTTACCGCCAGCGATAATCGCGCCAGCATGGCCCATACGCTTACCTGCAGGTGCAGTGACACCCGCAATATAAGACACAACAGGCTTAGTCACGTGTGCTTTAATGAAAGCCGCCGCATCTTCCTCAGCGTTACCACCGATTTCACCGATCATAACGATCGCTTCAGTCTGTGGATCGTTTTGGAACATTTCCAGTACATCAATGAAGCTAGTACCTGGAATTGGGTCACCACCAATACCTACGCAAGTAGATTGGCCGAAACCTTCATCCGTTGTTTGCTTAACCGCTTCATAAGTCAGAGTACCTGAACGAGAAACGATGCCCACTTTGCCTTTTAAGTGGATGTGACCTGGCATAATGCCGATCTTACATTCACCTGGGGTGATAACACCTGGGCAGTTAGGGCCGATCATGCGAACGCCAGTTTCTTCAAGCTTCACTTTAACTTGCAGCATGTCCAGTGTAGGAATGCCTTCAGTGATACAAACGATAAGCTCGATTCCACCGTCGATAGCTTCAAGAATGGCATCCTTACAGAACGGAGCCGGAACATAGATCACAGAAGCAGTCGCACCAGTCGCAGCCACAGCGTCTTTCACAGTGTTGAACACTGGCAGACCTAAGTGAGTTTGACCACCTTTACCAGGAGACACACCGCCCACCATTTGCGTACCGTAATCGATAGCTTGTTGTGAGTGGAATGTACCTTGACCGCCAGTGAAACCTTGGCAAATTACCTTGGTATCTTTATTGATTAAGACAGACATTATTTGCCCTCCGCAGCTTTAACTACTTGCTCAGCCGCGTCAGTTAGACTGGTAGCTGCAATGATATCTAGACCTGATTTAGCTAATACTTCACGGCCAAGTTCAGCGTTAGTACCTTCTAAACGAACCACAACAGGTACTTTAACGCCCACTTCTTTAACAGCGCCGATAATACCTTCTGCGATCATGTCACAACGTACGATACCGCCGAAAATGTTAACCAGAACCGCTTTCACATTGCTGTCAGACAGAATGATTTTGAATGCTTCTGCTACACGTTCTTTCGTCGCGCCGCCGCCTACGTCTAAGAAGTTCGCTGGCTTGCCACCGTGCAAGTTAACGATATCCATAGTACCCATCGCAAGACCAGCACCGTTCACCATACAGCCAACGTTACCGTCTAATGCAACATAGTTCAGCTCGAACTTAGCAGCGTGAGCTTCGCGGGCATCATCCTGTGATGGATCGTGCATGCCTTTGATTTTTGGTTGACGGTAAAGTGCGTTACCGTCGATACCGATTTTACCGTCTAGACAGTGTAGGTTGCCTTCAGTGGTAATAACCAGTGGGTTGATTTCAAGCAATGCGAAATCATGATCAACGAACATAGTCGCCAGACCCATGAAAATCTTAGTGAACTGCTTCATTTGAGTTGGGTTTAAACCTAACTTGAAGCCAAGATCACGTGCTTGATAACCTTGTGGGCCAGTCAAAGGATCTATGATTGCAGTGTGGATGAGTTCTGGCGTTTCTTCTGCCACTTTCTCAATTTCAACACCACCTTCAGTCGACGCCATGAACACAACGCGACGAGTCGCGCGGTCAACAACGGCACCTAAGTACAGTTCGTTAGCGATGTCGGTACAGCTTTCTACTAAAATTTTAGCAACCGGCTGGCCTTTCTCATCAGTTTGATAAGTCACCAGATTTTTGCCTAACCAGTGTTCGGCAAAGGCTCTGATTTCTTCTTTATCGCCAGTGACTTTAACGCCACCTGCTTTACCGCGGCCGCCTGCGTGTACTTGACACTTAACAACCCATAAATTTCCGCCAATATGGCCTGCCGCTTCTACAGCTTCTTGGGCTGTATCACATGCAAAACCTTCTGACACTGGTAAACCATATTCGGCAAATAAGGATTTTGCCTGATACTCATGCAAATTCATGATGATCTATCCGTATACTTCTAATCAAATCCAACTGGCCCGTTTGGGCCAGTCACGAGGGTATGTCTGGCTATTTCTTTAAGCGCAATCTCTTATCGAGTTGTGTTACAGATCAAGCAGCAGACGAGTTGGGTCTTCTAGGAAGTCTTTAATCGCAACCAAGAAACCAACAGACTCACGGCCATCAACAATACGATGGTCATATGAGAGTGCTAGGTACATCATGGGCAGGATTTCAACCTGACCATTGACTGCCATTGGGCGATCTTTAATGGCATGCATGCCTAAAATCGCACTTTGTGGCAGGTTAAGGATCGGTGTAGACATCAGTGAACCGAAAACACCACCGTTAGTCACAGTGAAGTTACCGCCAGTCATGTCAGCCACAGTCAGCTTACCGTCACGGCCTTTAAGGGCTAAGTCACGAACTGCTTTTTCGATTTCAGCTAAGTTCATGGTATCAGTGTCACGTAACACTGGTGTTACCAGACCACGTGGTGTTGATACTGCGATGCTGATGTCGAAATAGTTGTGATAGACGATATCATCGCCATCAATAGACGCGTTGACTTCTGGGAAACGTTTCAGCGCTTCAGTCACGGCTTTGATGTAGAAAGACATAAAGCCTAAACGGATACCGTGGCGCTTTTCAAAGATATCTTGGTATTGCTTACGGATATCCATGATTGGCTTCATGTTCACTTCGTTAAACGTCGTGAGCATAGCGGTAGAGTTTTTCGCTTCTAACAAGCGGTTTGCGATTGTCTTACGCAGACGTGTCATTGGCACGCGCTTCTCGCTACGGCCAGCCGCTAACGGAGCTACAGCAGGTGCTGCTGGCGCCGCAGCTTTAGGGGCAGACTTAACAAAGGCTTCAACGTCTTCTTTCGTAATACGACCACCCACACCAGTGCCTTTTACTTTGCTGGCATCAACATTGTGCTCTGCCAGTAAACGGCGAACAGATGGGCTTAACGCATCACTGCTTTCATCGCTGGTTTCAGCTGCAGGCGTTGCCGCTTCAGCTTGTGCTTTAGTGACTTCTTTGCCCGATACAGCACCGGCGATAAATTTAGCGATCACTTGTTCACCCAGAACAGTGGCGCCTTCTTCAAATAAGAACTCGCCAATGTGGCCATCTTCTGGCGCAACCACTTCAAGAACCACTTTATCGGTTTCAATATCAACCAGGTTTTGATCACGAGAAACTTGCTCGCCCACTTTCACATGCCAAGTGGCAATCGTGGCATCGGCAACAGATTCTGGTAGTACGGGTACCTTGATTTCGATACTCATGAAAAACTATCCTTTTATAAAATGTCTATTACTACAGTGTGATTGTAAGTTTCAGGGCACTGTTCACTAAAGATTCTTGCTGATGTGTGTGCAACTCAGGGTAACCACACGCTGGTGCAGCTGACGCTTCACGACCAGCATAAGTTAACTGTGCACCTGCAGGAACCGCGGCCCAGAAATGGTGTTGACTAGAGTACCAAGCACCTTGGTTCTGTGGCTCTTCCTGACACCAAACAAAATCTTTCACATGTTGGTAATCAGCCAAAGCAACGATCATTTCATCATGTGGGAACGGATATAACTGTTCGACACGGATTAACGCTACGTTAGTGATATTTTCTTTACGACGTTTTTCCAGCAGTTCGAAGTAAACCTTACCACTGCAGAAGACAACTCGGTCAACCTTGCTTGCTTCCAACGTATCGATTTCACCGATCACATTTTGGAAACTGCCATTGGCTAATTCTTCCAAGCTTGAAACCGCTAATGGATGACGTAGTAATGACTTAGGCGACATAACGATAAGTGGACGACGCATAGGACGCACCACTTGGCGGCGCAACATATGGTAGACCTGTGCAGGTGTTGAAGGCACACACACTTGCATATTGTGGTTAGCACACATCTGCAAGAAACGCTCTAAACGGGCGCTTGAATGCTCAGGGCCTTGACCTTCATAGCCATGGGGTAACAGCATAGTCAGACCACATAAACGGCCCCACTTCTGCTCACCCGATGACAAGAACTGATCGATTACCACTTGGGCACAGTTAGCAAAGTCACCAAACTGCGCTTCCCAAATAGTCAATCCGCCGGGTTCTGCTGTGGCATAACCATACTCAAACGCCAGTACTGAGGCTTCAGATAATACTGAGTCAGTAATATCAATTGGGCCTTGTTCATCAGCAATATTGCGCAGTGGCATGTATGTCGTGCCATCGTTTTGATTGTGCAATACAGCATGACGATGGAAGAAAGT
Organism: Shewanella sp. M-Br; assembly: GCF_036245925.1. Taxonomy (NCBI): domain Bacteria; kingdom Pseudomonadati; phylum Pseudomonadota; class Gammaproteobacteria; order Alteromonadales; family Shewanellaceae; genus Shewanella; species Shewanella sp. M-Br. Next base: position 148,300 of record NZ_BJBV01000002.1, on the reverse strand, counting down.
ACCGCGGCCAGAATCCTGACCCGTAATACGTACACGCTTGTTGTCTTCCAGAATTGAGGCATAAGCCAGCGTTTCTGCAAAACCCCAATCGAGTGGCTTCTCGCCTTTTGCCATCGCTAAACGGTCGCTATAAATCTTAGCAACCCGTGATTGCAATGGATGACTTTCAGGTACATAGCTCAGTTTGTCAGCCAGACTTTGTAAACGCTCAGCCGACATAGAGGCTTGATACGCTTCGTCCCACTCACGACCGATATACGGAGTCCAGTCAACAGAATGCAGCGTCATTGGGCGCCATTCTTTAACCACACAATCACCTTGATCTAATGCATCACGGTAATTATTGATAAGACCAGTCACATCATCAGCAGCGATCACGTTTTCAGCGATTAGCTTGTCTGCATAAATCTTACGTGGCGTTGGGTGTTTCTTGATCTTGGCATACATCAGCGGCTGAGTTGCACTTGGCTCATCGGCTTCGTTATGACCATGACGGCGATAACACACCAATTCAACCACCACATCACGTTTGAACTCGTTACGATAATCAACGGCTAACTGCGACACAAAAGCAACGGCTTCGGGATCATCAGAGTTAACGTGGAAAATCGGTGCCTGAACCATCTTAGCGATGTCAGTACAGTATTCAGTCGAACGAGTATCCGCATGGTTAGAGGTCGTGAAGCCCACTTGGTTGTTCACTACGATGCGAATACTGCCGCCGACTTTAAAGCCACGGGTTTGAGACATGTTGAATGTCTCTTGTACTATCCCTTGACCTGCAATTGCAGAGTCACCGTGGATAGTAATAGGCATGACTTGTAAGCCATCCTTACAACCGCGACGGTCTTGACGGGCACGTACAGAACCAATGACCACAGGGTTAACGATTTCAAGGTGCGATGGGTTGAAGGCCAGTGCTAAATGCACATTGCCGCCCGGCGTTTCGAAATCAGAGGAGAAACCTTGGTGGTACTTAACGTCACCCGAACCGTGGGTATCAGCATGCTTACCTGCGAACTCGTCAAACAGTTCAGCTGGACGCTTACCTAATACGTTCACTAACACGTTCAGACGACCACGGTGAGCCATACCGACGACGATTTCTTTCGTACCTGCTTCACCTGCACGATAAATAATTTCGCGCATCATAGGCACTAACGCATCACCGCCTTCTAACGAGAAACGTTTCGCACCAGGGAATTTAGCACCTAAGTATTTTTCAATACCTTCTGCGGCGTTAAGGCCTTCAAGAATGCGTGTCTTAACACTTTTATCGTAGTTAGCTTTACCTAAGGAAGGTTCGAGACGTTGTTGGATCCAGCGTTTCTCATCGGTATCGGTAATGTGCATATATTCAGCACCGATAGAACCACAGTAGGTGGCTTTCAGCGCTTTTACCAAATCCGCGAGCTTCATGGTTTCGCCACCATGAGCAAAAGAACCTGTATTAAACTCACGTTCCATGTCTTCTTTAGTCAAGCCGTGGAAGGCAGGATCTAAATCAGCTACGGGTTCACGTTTCCACAGTTCGAGGGGATCAAGATTAGCACCTTGGTGACCACGGAAACGATGGGCGTTAATTAATTGCAGGACTTTAACTTGTTTAGCATCCATTTCAGGATCCGTCACACGAGCTGAGCTCTTATGGCGACCTTCTAACGCTAAACTGCGAAAATAATCACGTACTTTTGAGTGAGCAGCTTCAGGCGCATCAACAGAGGCACCGTTCACAGGAGGGAGATTATCAAATACCGCACGCCAATCATCAGCGACTGACTGTGGGTCTTCTTGATAGGCTTCATACATCTCTTCTACGTAGGTCGAATTTGCACCACTTAAGTGAGATGATTCGAGCCAGGCTTTCATGATGCCTTGGTGCATTTCTATTCCTTTCAAACTTTATACACGTGCTTAGCCATAGTATTAAATATGCAGTCTGTAGAGATTACCTTCGACGCATAATTTCTGCCGCCCCTAGATGTCCAGATATACGGCGCGTTGTCTTCCATTACATACGCAAAAGAGTCACCTTCTGCTACCAGAAAGTGACTCTTCAAGAGCTATATTATTATTGGTTTCAGCTCGGGTTCTCGCATTACACTGCTCGCTTCAACAGCATGGACTTAATATGACCAATTGCTTTAGTCGGATTAAGACCTTTTGGACACACGTCAACGCAGTTCATGATGCCATGGCAACGGAACACGCTATAGGCGTCGTCCAGCTCAGATAAACGTTCTTCTGTAGCTGTATCGCGACTGTCGATCAAGAAACGATATGCGTGAAGCAGACCGCTTGGACCGATAAACTTATCAGGATTCCACCAGAATGATGGGCAAGCCGTAGAACAACAGGCACACATGATACATTCGTACAAACCATCTAAATGAGCACGCTCTTCAGGGGATTGTAAGTGTTCACGAGCAGGTTGTTTCTCATCATTGATGAGGTAAGGCTTGATCTTCTCATACTGCTTATAGAACTGAGTTAAATCAACAACTAAGTCACGAACAACTGGCATACCTGGTAATGGACGTATTTCTAATTTCTTGCCTTTAAAGGTTGAAATTGGGGTAATACACGCCAGACCATTCTTACCATTCATGTTCACGCCGTCTGAACCACACACGCCTTCACGGCATGAGCGACGGAATGACAAAGTCGGATCTTGCTCTTTCAACTTGATCAGTGCATCGAGCACCATCATGTCAGAGCCTTCAGCCACTTCTAAGCTGTAATCCTGCATATACGGTTTAGTATCTACGTCAGGATTGTAGCGATAAACTGCAAATGTCAATTTCATCTTTGCAACTCCTAGTAGGTACGTTTCTTCGGTGGGAATGCTTCACGTAACTTAGGTGCCATGTTCACTGCACGACGATCCATCGTTTCAGTGATTGGGTCAAATAAGCTGTGGCATAACCAGTTCTCATCATCACGCTCTAAATAATCTTCACGTGAGTGAGCACCGCGACTTTCGGTACGGAAGTTAGCCGCATAAGCCGTGGCGATTGCCGTTGCCATCAAGTTATCTAACTCTAAACATTCAATACGTTGAGTATTGAATTCACGAGAGTTATCAGACAATTTAGCATTTGCAAGACGTTCACGAATCACTTTCAACTGCTCTAACCCTTCAGCCATAGCATCGCCACGACGGAATACAGAGAAGTTTAATTGCATACACAGTTGCAAATCCTTACGGATTTGCGCTGGATCTTCGCCATCTTTGTTGCTTTCCCAACGATTCAGACGAGCCAGAGAGGCTTGAATATCCGCATCGCTAGCATCTTTTGGATCGTCAGTCTCATCCAAAGCTTTACCTAAATGCTGACCCGCTGCGCGACCAAAGACCACTAAGTCAAGCAGTGAGTTACCACCTAAACGGTTTGCACCATGTACAGATACACAGGCAATCTCACCCACAGCGAACAGACCAATAACATCTTGTTCAGTGCCGTCTTCATTCTTACGAATAACTTGACCACTGACCTTAGTTGGCAGACCACCCATCATATAGTGACACGTTGGTAGTACTGGAATTGGACCATCGGCTGGATCGATATGGGCAAAGGTACGAGACAATTCACACACGCCTGGTAAACGTGCTTCTAATGTTTCTTTACCTAAGTGATCAAGCTTCAGTAAACAGTGTGGGCCTAATGGACCGTCTAAACCACGACCTTCGCGGATTTCAGTCATCATTGAACGTGCTACCACGTCACGTGATGCCAAATCTTTCGCGTTAGGGGCATAACGCTCCATGAAACGCTCGCCGTCTTTGTTCAGCAGATAACCGCCTTCACCACGACAACCTTCAGTCACAAGTACACCCGCGCCGGCGATGCCAGTTGGGTGGAATTGCCACATTTCCATGTCTTGCATTTGCACGCCAGCACGCATTGCCATACCGACGCCGTCACCGGTGTTGATATGCGCGTTAGTGGTCGAAGCGTAAATACGCCCTGCTCCACCTGTCGCTAGAATCGTTGCCTTGGCTTTGAAATAAACGATATCGCCTGTTTCAATTTCAATCGCAGTACAACCCACAACGGCGCCATCATCGTTTTTAACGAGATCTAATGCATACCATTCTGAGAAGACTTGCGTCTTATGCTTAACGTTTTGTTGGTATAAACAGTGAAGCAAAGCATGACCAGTACGGTCGGCAGCTGCCGCAGTACGCGCAGCCTGCTCGCCACCAAAGTTCTTAGATTGACCACCAAATGGACGTTGGTAAATCGTACCATTTTCGAAACGAGAGAAAGGCAAACCCATTTGCTCAAGTTCAATCACGGCTTCAGGACCGGTTTTACACATGAACTCGATCGCTTCTTGGTCACCGATAAAATCGGAACCTTTCACGGTATCGTACATGTGTTGTTCCCAATGATCTTCATGGGCGTTACCTAACGCAACAGTGATACCACCCTGCGCAGATACGGTATGAGAACGAGTTGGAAATACTTTTGATAAAAGCGCACAGCTTTTACCTTCTTTGGAAATCTGCAGCGCTGCACGCATACCAGCGCCACCGGCACCGATCACTACAGCATCAAATTCGCGTACTGGAATACTCACTTAGACACCCCACACAATAACAATGCCGGCCGCTAAATAACAAAAAACGGTAACGACAAAGGTGAACTGTAAAACACCACGTAACGACGTGCACTTGACGTAATCTGTCAGCACTTGCCATACACCAATCCAAGCATGTACTAATAAGGCTACCAGCGTCAGAAGTGTAAACACTTTCATTGGCAGAGCACTAAATAGGCCATGCCAGACGTCGTAGGTGAGAGGGGAACTACATGCAATAAAGCCAACCAAGAAAATGGTGTAACAGGCGAGGATCACTGCACTAGCGCGTAGTAGAATATAGTCATGAACACCACTGCGTCCAAAACTTGCTGCATTGGTTACCATACCCAGATCCCCGCTATGATTGAAAAGGCTACCGTTAAGGCAAATACAGCTTTCGCTGATGCGGCACCCGATGACAATTCTTCCCAACGACCGGTATCCATTACTAAGTGGCGCAGGCCACCAAACAAGTGATACGCCAGTGCAGTCATAATGCCCCACAGGATAAACTTCATCACGAAGTTATCGAATAGAGACTGTACGCCAGCGAAACTTTCAGCTGATGCTAAAGATGAATTTAGCAACCAAATGAGAATGCCAACTGCGAACAGCATGATGACACCGGAAACACGGTGAAGAATTGACACAATCGCTGTTGCAGGAAAGCGAATGGTCTGCAGATCTAAATGGACAGGTCTTTGCTTTTTCACGTTCTGCTCACTCAGCTCCATTGAGCATTTTTTTTGTTATGTGAACCGCTTTTGTACAAACTTTAAACTGGGATGTGAATCACGGCAAAAGTAAACACAAAAGCAAAGTTTAAACAAACAGTTAACTATCTGAGCACGCACTCATTTAACATGTAAACAGAGGGTGCTTTATAATCGTTGTTTGCGGCCCTTATTGGGCGAGGCAAGTATACTCGCGGCAAATGTCAAATACAAACATCACAGAATGCAAATTATGTTTTTTTGACGAATTTTTACTGTAAGTGCCAGTTCCGCATGGGAAAGTAAAGGCATTTATACCATGGTCTAACAAATTTAAACGCTTATTTAAATTGAAATGTGATCTAGAATGGCTGTAAAGTAATGGCGGTTTGACATGCCGCACTCACAGATAAGAACTAAGTAAGGAGAACGGGGTATGGCTGATTTAAAAGCCAAATTAGAATTACCAGGGAACGACTCGATAGAATTGCCAGTAAAGCAGGGAACCGCTGGTTTTGACGTAATCGACATCAGTAAACTTGGCAGCAAAGGTTACTTTACTTTTGATCCAGGTTTTCTTGCGACTGCCTCCTGTGAATCTGCAATTACCTATATTGATGGTGATCTGGGTATATTGTTACACCGTGGCTATCCAATCGATCAACTAGCCGTTGACTCCGATTACCTAGACCTGTGTTATCTGCTGCTTTACGGTGAACTGCCGACGAAAGCGCAATATACTGAGTTTGTACATACAGTTAAAACCCACACTATGGTTCACGAGCAGCTAGCCTTCTTCTTTAGAGGTTTCCGTCGTGATGCTCATCCTATGGCCATGTTATGTGGTGTGACGGGTGCATTATCTGCATTTTACCAAGACTCTCTGGATGTTAACGATCCACGTCACCGCGAAATCGCCGCTTATCGCTTAGTCTCAAAAATGCCTACGATAGCAGCCATGTGCTACAAGTATTCTTCAGGCCAGCCATTCGTGTATCCACGTAATGACTTAAGCTATGCGGGCAACTTCTTAAGCATGATGTTTGCTGTACCATGTGAAGAATACATAGTTAACCCTATTGTTGAACGTGCAATGGACAGGATCTTCATTTTACATGCTGATCATGAACAAAACGCATCGACTTCAACAGTACGTTTAGCCGGTTCTTCAGGTGCAAACCCATTTGCGTGTATCGCAGCGGGTATCGCATCTCTTTGGGGCCCTGCACACGGCGGCGCTAACGAAGCCTGTTTGCAAATGTTAGAAGAAATCGGTTCAGTAGACCGTATTCCTGAATTCATTGAACGCGCTAAAGATAAAAATGATCCTTTCCGTCTGATGGGCTTTGGACACCGTGTTTACAAAAACTTTGACCCACGAGCCAAAGTGATGCGTGAAACTTGTCATGAAGTGCTGAAAGAACTGAAAGTACAAGATCCACTCTTGGATGTGGCAATGGAGCTTGAGCGCATTGCACTTGAAGACGAATACTTCATTTCTAAAAAGCTGTATCCAAACGTCGACTTCTACTCTGGCATCATCATGAAAGCCATTGGTATTCCAACCAGTATGTTCACTGTGCTATTCGCACTGGCACGTACTGTAGGCTGGATTGCACACTGGAAAGAAATGTTAGATCAACCAGGCCACAAAATCAGCCGTCCACGTCAGTTATACACTGGCGAAACTGCGCGTGATTTCGTCGCACAAGACAAACGCTAAGTCCCCACGACTTATGCATTAAAAAGCGCCTGAGGGCGCTTTTTTCATATCAAACAATCGCCTTTTACACTCCCTTTGTTAGACAAAATACATTGTTGCAATTGCCTACTTGCATAACCGCTGTTAACCGCCTTTAGTTATTCTCATCACTTTTTAAACTTTTTAGCTACATTTAGTGAAATTCGCACATTAGCCTTAACTTAAATATAGCTTAACTATATGAAATTAAGCTATATTTAATGTTGGCACGGTTTCTGCTCTCAAATGGCATCACAATAAAGACAACAGGTAACATTCTTATGGAAAAGTCAAAAATTGCTCAATTCACCCTCCCACTGCTAATGATTTCGATGCTAGCAGCCTGTGGTGAGGAAGAAGTGGTCAAAAAAGAAGAAAAATATGCCATTCCCGTCGAAACCACTACAGTGATGCAAGGAAACGTTTCTTCTTTTTACAGTACAACTGCCACCTTAGAAGCGCCACAGGAAGCCAATGTAGTGAGTCGTATATCAGGGCTCATTGAATCTCTCGCTGTTGAAGAAGGTGACCGCGTTCAAAAGGGCCAAGTGCTGGCTGTTATTGATGCCAAGAGGCAGCAATATGATTTAGACCGCTCAGAAGCCGAAGTCAAAATCATCGAGCAGGAATTGAATCGTCTGAAGAAAATGAGCAACAGAGAATTTATCAGCGCGGATTCAATGGCCAAACTTGAATATAACTTGCAAGCCGCTATCGCTAAAAAAGATCTCGCCGAACTGCAAGTAAAAGAAAGCCGCGTACTGTCCCCTATTAGCGGCGTCGTAGCTAAACGTTATGTGAAAGCTGGCAATATGGCGAAGGAATTTGGCGACTTGTTTTATATAGTCAACCAAGATGAACTCCACGGTATAGTTCATTTGCCAGAGCAACAGCTTGCGAGCTTAAAACTCGGCCAAGAAGCACAAGTGTTTAGTAATCAACATAGCAAGAATGCTATCCACGCCAAAGTGTTGCGCATAAGCCCGATTGTCGACCCACAAAGTGGCACCTTTAAGGTGACACTTGCTGTGCCGAATCAAGAGGCGCGCCTTAAAGCTGGCATGTTTACCCGGGTTGAGCTCAAATACGATACCCACGAGAACGTGATTACTGTTCCCTACAGCGCCTTGATCAACCAAGACAACAAACAAGCGCTTTATGTTATTGATGGTACCAATGCGAACCGTCGTGAAGTCGAAATTGGCTACCGTGAAGGTGATTCGGTAGAAGTGATTACAGGTATTAACCCCGGTGAGCAAGTCGTTACCCGTGGCCAGCAAAACTTGAAAGACCAATCCTTAGTCGAAGTGATCACCCCACTCGATCTTGCTTCCGCTAAGAACTGATAGGAGCCTTTCATGTCAATTATCAGCACTTCCGTTAAACGGCCAGTCACGGTATGGATGTTCATGCTGGCAGTGATTTTATTCGGTATGGTGGGATTTTCCCGCCTAGCGGTGAAGTTACTGCCAGACTTAAGCTATCCCACATTAACCATTCGCACTATGTATGACGGCGCGGCGCCAGTTGAAGTCGAACAGCTCGTCTCTAAACCAATTGAAGAAGCCGTTGGCGTGGTCAAAGGCTTACGTAAAATCAGTTCTATTTCGCGCTCAGGCATGTCGGATGTGGTGCTTGAGTTTGAATGGGGCACAACAATGGATATGGCGAGTTTAGATGTACGTGAAAAACTCGACACTATCGCTCTGCCGCTCGATGTAAAAAAGCCCTTATTACTGCGTTTTAACCCCAACCTTGACCCTATTATGCGTCTCGCGCTGTCTGTGCCCAATGCCTCTGAAGCCGATCTCAAACAAATGCGCACCTATGCAGAGGAAGAACTTAAGCGTCGTTTAGAGGCGCTATCTGGGGTCGCCGCCGTGCGTTTATCTGGCGGCCTAGAGCAAGAAGTGCATATTCAGCTCAATCAAGAAAAACTGTCGCAGCTCAATCTCAATGCCGATGATATTAAACGTCGTATTAATGAGGAAAACATCAACCTCTCTGCGGGTAAAGTGATCCAAGGTGATCGCGAATACTTAGTACGAACGCTAAACCAATTCAACTCATTAGATGAACTCGGCCAAGTGATCGTCTATCGCGACGAGCAAGCTTTAGTCCGTTTATTCGAAGTTGCTACCATCACAGATGCTTACAAAGAGCGTAGTGATATCACCCGCATCGGCAGTCAAGAATCGATTGAACTGGCCATTTATAAAGAAGGTGATGCAAATACTGTCGCTGTCGCCAAAAAACTGCGCGATGAACTCGTCAAAATCAATCAAGACCCTAAGCAAAATAAGCTCGAAGTGATTTACGATCAGTCTGAGTTTATCGAAAGTGCGGTCAGCGAAGTCACCTCTTCTGCGCTGATGGGCAGCTTGTTATCTATGCTAGTGATTTACCTGTTCTTGCGTAATATCATCCCGACACTGATTATTTCTATCTCGATTCCCTTCTCAGTGATCGCCACCTTTAACATGATGTATTTTGCCGATATCAGCTTAAACATCATGTCATTAGGTGGTATTGCCCTTGCCATAGGTCTCTTGGTCGATAACGCCATTGTGGTATTAGAGAACATTGACCGCTGCCGTAGCGAAGGCATGAGTAAATTAGAAGCCGCAGTGACGGGAACTAAAGAAGTGGCAGGCGCGATTTTTGCCTCAACACTCACCACTCTTGCGGTGTTTGTGCCGCTAGTATTTGTGGATGGGATTGCTGGCGCCCTCTTCTCAGACCAAGCGCTAACGGTCACTTTTGCGCTGTTAGCATCGCTATTAGTCGCATTAACGTCCATTCCAATGCTGGCATCACGTGAAGGCTTTAAAACCTTACCCGCGCTGATAAAAACGACACCTAAGGATAAACCCACCACTAAAATGGGCAAGCTTAAACACTATAGTGCGACTGTGTTTTCTTTTCCTATTCTATTAATTGTTAGTTACTTACCTAGTGCACTACTGAGCTTAGTGTTGATTTTAGGCCGCTTTTTCTCATGGCTTATTGGTCTAGTGATGCGCCCGTTAAGCTCAGCATTTAACTTTGTCTACCACAGTATTGAGAAGGTTTATTACAAGCTTCTGGCCTCGGCGCTGCGCCAACAGAAAGCAACGCTGTTACTCACGATTGCAATAACAGGCGCTTGTATTAGTTTGTTACCGCGACTTGGTACGGAGCTTATTCCGCCAATGAATCAGGGCGAGTTTTACGTGGAGATCTTACTGCCGCCGGGTACGGCTGTGAGCGAAACCGACAAGATATTACAGCAACTTGCACTGTCAATTAAAGACAGAGCCGAAGTTAAACATGCTTATAGTCAAGCCGGTAGTGGCGGTTTGATGACTTCGGATACTGCCCGCGGGGGTGAAAACTGGGGCCGCTTGCAAGTGGTGCTTAACGACCACAGTGCCTATAACGCAGTCACTCAAGTATTACGTGATACTGCGCGCCGTATTCCTGAACTTGAAGCGAAAATTGAGCAACCTGAGTTATTCAGCTTTAAAACGCCACTAGAGATTGAGCTCACAGGTTACGATTTAAACTTACTCAAACGCAGCGCAGATAGTCTCGTCAAAGCATTATCCGCATCGGAGCGTTTTGCCGACGTGAACACCAGTCTACGTGATGGTCAACCTGAGCTAAGTATCCGTTTCGATCATGCAAGGTTAGCGGCTCTAGGAATGGATGCGCCAACGGTTGCAAACCGTATTGCCCAACGTGTTGGTGGTACTGTTGCCAGTCAATACACAGTGCGTGACCGTAAGATTGATATTCTGGTGCGCAGTGAACTCGCGGAGCGGGATCAAATCAGCGATATCGATGCCTTAATCATCAATCCGAATAGCAGTCAACCTATTGCATTAAGCGCAGTTGCAGAAGTTTCATTGCAATTAGGCCCATCTGCGATTAACCGCATCAGCCAACAACGTGTGGCTCTCGTATCAGCTAACCTCGCCTATGGTGATTTAAGCGATGCGGTTGCACAGGCGCAGCAGATACTATCGCAACAAGTGTTACCCGCATCGGTTCAGGCCCGTTTTGGTGGTCAAAATGAGGAAATGGAGCACTCATTCCAATCACTCAAAATTGCCCTTATCTTAGCGATTTTCTTAGTGTATTTAGTCATGGCGAGTCAGTTTGAATCACTATTACATCCCTTGCTTATTCTCTTTGCCGTACCTATGGCATTAGGTGGCAGTGTACTTGGGCTTTATATCACCCAAACTCATTTGAGTGTGGTGGTATTTATTGGCCTTATCATGTTGGCGGGGATCGTCGTGAACAACGCGATTGTGCTTGTGGATCGGATCAATCAACTGCGTAGCGAAGGTGCTCAAAAACTTGATGCTATTCGCGATGCAGCTAAATCGCGCCTACGCCCGATTATGATGACAACCCTCACCACGACCTTAGGCTTATTGCCGATGGCGCTAGGTCTAGGTGATGGCTCAGAGGTGCGCGCACCGATGGCGATTACGGTGATCTTTGGTCTGAGTTTATCAACACTACTGACCTTAGTAGTGCTCCCAGTGCTCTATGCCCTATTCGACCGTAAAGAATACGCAGTAACTGGCTCACATGTAAACGTAGAGGAGGCTCGCCCATGAACCTCACCCGTTTAGCCATTAAGCGCCCCGTAACCACCAGCATGTTCTTCTTTGCTATCTTGCTGTTTGGTCTCGCCTCGAGTCGCCTATTACCGCTGGAAATGTTCCCCGGTATCGATATCCCACAGATAGTGGTGGAAGTGCCTTACAAAGGCTCGACCCCTGCTGAAGTGGAGCGCGATATTACCAAAGTGCTGGAGGAATCCCTCGCGACTATGGGTGGGATTGATGAGCTTGAATCAGAGTCCTCCCAAGAAGGCGCCGAAATCGAAATCAACATGAAGTGGGGGGAAAACGTTGCCACTAAGAGCTTAGAAGCGCGGGAAAAAATCGATGCTGTGCGGCATTTACTGCCCAAGGATGTGGAGCGGGTCTTTATCCGCCAATTCTCCACCGCCGACATGCCTGTGCTCACCATACGCATCTCAAGTGATCGTGAGCTTTCAGGTGCATTCGATCTACTCGATAAACAGCTCAAGCGTCCACTTGAACGTGTTGAAGGTGTCTCTAAGGTCAGCTTGTACGGCGTTGAGCAAAAGCAAATTGAGGTACGCATCAATGCCGACCGCCTTGCCGCCAGTGGATTTTCAGCCACAGATTTGCAACAACGTCTCGGCAGAGAGAACTTTGTGCTGAGCGCAGGTACACTCAGGGCCAGTAGTATCGTTTATCAAGTTTCACCTAAGGGTGAGTTCAGAAACCTTGAAGATATCAAAGCACTAGTACTGATCCCCGGATTGACCTTAGGCGATATCGCCGATGTACAATTTGCCCTACCTGAACGTATCGAAGGTCGACATTTAGATAAGCACTATGCCGTGGGTTTGGATGTGTTTAAGGAATCTGGCGCTAACTTAGTCGAAGTGTCAGACCGTGTCATGAAGGTGATTGAGCTTGCGAAGCAGGACCAACAGTTCCAAGGTATTCGCCTATTTATCATGGAGGATCAAGCCTCTGGAGTAAAATCTTCACTAATGGATTTGCTGCTTTCAGGGTTAATCGGTGCACTGCTATCCTTTGTAGTGCTGTACTTATTCCTGCGTAATTTGAAAATGACTTTAGTGGTTGTGTCATCCGTACCTATTTCAATTGGTATGACGCTCGCCGCTATGTATCTACTCGGTTACAGCTTGAATATTCTGTCTATGATGGGGCTCCTGCTCGCCGTCGGTATGTTGATTGATAACGCTGTGGTTGTCACTGAGAGCGTACTGCAGGAAAAACAAGGTAAACACCCTAAAGACAATGAAGAGTCAGTCATGACGGGGGTCGATAAAGTGTCTCTGGCGGTATTGGCAGGCACAATGACAACCGCCATTGTATTTTTACCTAATATTTTTGGCGTAAAAGTCGAGATCACCATTTTTCTAGAGCATGTTGCTATTGCGATTTGTATCTCACTCGCCGCGTCGCTATTGGTCGCAAAAACCTTAATCCCTTTGATGTTGACTAAGTTCCACTTTGACATCGCACCCGAAAAGGATGCGGGTAAATTACAACGTTTCTACAATAATACCCTAGATTGGGTATTGCTCAGACCTTGGCGTTCAGGCGTGATTGCTGTAGCGATACTCGCATCCACCGCCCTGCCGCTATCTATGGTTAAACAGGATCAAGAAGACAGCGAGAGCAATGAACGAATCTACATTAACTACCAAGTAGAAGGTCGACATAATCTCAATGTTACTGAGGCAATGATCAACCAAATGGAAGAGTATCTTTATAACAATAAAGAGGAATTCCATATTGATTCTGTCTACAGCTATTATGCCTCTGACGATGGCTCATCGGTGATCCTCCTAAAGAAAGATTTGCCTATATCAGTGGATGAGTTAAAAAAGAAAATCCGTAGCGGCTTTCCTAAGTATTCCATCGCCAAACCACAATTTGGCTGGGGTAATGACAACTCTGGCGTGCGAGTCACACTCACAGGGCGCTCAACCTCTGAGCTGATTAATTTGAGCGAGCAAGTTATTCCTTTGTTGCAAAACATCAAAGGATTGCAAGATGTTCGCTCCGAGCTTAATGGCGCTCAGCAAGAAGTGATTATCCGCATTGATAGACAAATGGCGGCGCGGTTAGATTTAAAACTCAATGAAATTGCCTCAAGTATCTCCATGGCACTGCGCGGTTCACCGCTACGATCCTTCCGCCACGATCCTAATGGCGAGCTGCGCATCGAAATGGCCTACGAGAAAGAATGGCAAAAGTCACTTGAGAAACTCAAGCAGTTACCCATAGTACGCCTCGACCAAAGAGTGTACACCTTAGATAATCTGGCGAAGATTGAGATCCAACCCCGCTTCGATACTATCAAACACTTCAATCGCCAAACCTCGCTGTCGATTGGAGCTAACTTAGAAAACCTCACCACAGAAGAGGCGCAAACTAAGATCAAGCAAGTGATGGAAAATATCCGTTTCCCCGATGGTTACGACTATTCACTCCGTGGTGGCTTCGAGCGCCAAGATGAAGATCAGAACGTGATGGTGACTAATATGCTCTTGGCTGTCGCGATGATTTATATTGTGATGGCGGCGTTGTTTGAATCTCTACTGTTACCGACGGCGATTATTACCTCGATCCTATTTTCCATCACAGGTGTATTCTGGGCGCTGTTTATCACAGGCACCCCTATTTCTGTGATGGCAATGATAGGTATCTTGATTTTAATGGGGATAGTGGTGAACAACGGTATCGTTCTGGTGGATCAAATCAATCAGATGACACCGGATCTCGACAAATTGTCTGACACCATTCGGGAGGTGTGTATCACCCGTTTGCGGCCAGTGTTAATGACAGTAGGTACAACAGTACTGGGATTAGTCCCACTGGCGATGGGTGATACCCAAATCGGTGGCGGCGGCCCGCCATATTACCCCATGGCAATCGCCATTATCGGTGGCTTATCGTTCTCTACAGTGACTAGCTTGTACTTAGTCCCCCTGTGCTATCAAGCATTTTATCGGATGCGTCACCGCGCAGCGATTCGCTTAGGCCAAGCCGATCACTTTGCCAAAAAACTGTTACCTTGGACGGTTTAGTTGTCTTGGATAGCTGATGTTCTTGAACAGTTCAGCAATCTTTGACAACTTAATATGCCATTGAATTTGTAATAAAAAGGCTGCTGTGCGGCCTTTTTTATTTTACGAATTACGCTCTATACTTTTACTGCGGTAAAACCCTAAACTGGATCATAAACAATTGCTCAAGACCGGGATAAATTTCTGCAATCACATCACGTAGCTGCGGCAACGTCATATTCTCTTGCTTAGCATGAATGTCTGAGAGCTCAGTTAAGGTCACTGGCACGACATCAATAATATGGATATCACAAAACCAGCGGTCGGTTTCGAAGGTTGAAACGGGAAGCGTTTGACCTGCAATCACATGGGATTCCGTTTCATCACGCAATGTAATGGTTTTAGTGCCACTTAATAAATCGTGCTCAAAGCGCTCAAAAAAAGTGATTTTAGTTAATAACACACATCTTCCTCGGCTCAGGATATGAGCAATAAAATAACAGTAGAGTCAATTTTTCAAACTCATAATGCTAGGCAATATAATGGCTTTTGATCCACACTGACAGTCTACACCGCAGAATTTGCAGCATTTGTCGTGTGAAATACTAACAGCGCCGTTTAAGTCAAATAGTTATGCTAACGCCATTTAGCAAAACTAGTTCCCAAAGAGTAGCCGTTGTTTTCGACAAAATTCAGCAAAACATGGTCAGTTCGCTCAGATTGAGTTAGAATCCCGCCTCAATTGAGCCCTTGGCCTCATATTCCTGCGCGTAGCGGGTGCGAAACGAAATTAGAGACGTCATGAACAAGAAACAAAAGATCATCAAGAAAATAGCTAAACGCGCTAAGGCCAGACTGAATAAAGTCGACCCAGTGACTATCGGCTCACCTGCAAAATCAGGTTACATCTCTAAGGCTGATCGCGCAAAAATGGCGGCATCAGAAGCCGCGACTAAACAAGTCGAAGGCCAACAAGACACGCCAAGTATTGAAGAATAAACAGTAACGAAGAATAAGAAGCTCAGCAGAATAGTCTTTTAGCGGCGTATTTTGGCATTGTTAGCTTAACTAAATGAAGTGCAAACGCCGTTTCAAACAAAATGCCACAAGCAATCTTGTGGCATTTTGTTTTTCAGCATTCACATCATTAGCAGCTTTCTGACTGCTCCTCGTTATTAAGAGCTCATTTTTATCTGCATTCTTGCCCACAGCTTCTACATGGCGCAGCTAAGCCACATAACGTCAATTAGGCTTTTTCCCCTCGTCTAAATAGGGTAATACGGGCTCATTCTCTTGCTCCTCCGTTAATTGCGCCATCTGCACGCAAGAGGATGAAAGTGGATTGGTCGCACTCGGTAAGTTCTGTGCAACACAATTAGCGATTTCCTCTTCCTCACTCAGTACGACATTGCAGGGGATAGCATTCGCAGCATCAAGATTAGGCGCAGCTGAAAACTGTGCCTGCGCCGCCACTTTATCCACTAAACGATAGGCAACCCACACACCTAATGTACCAAACAAAATAGACCCTAAAATTTGCCCAATCAATACACCGTAAACACCGCCCCAAAGTGCACCAAAATACACAAAGGGCACAGTGCCTAAAGTGGCTTTACCTACGTTAAATAGCGTGGAATATTTGGCCTTGCCAAGATTATTAAAGGACGCATTCGCCACGAATAAAATCCCAGAAAAGATAAAGAATACCGCAATATAACTGCAGAAAAAGTGAATAAGATCAGCGCTGTCACCCTTCATATCGAACACACTGACCAAATGTGACTTAAGCATAAACAGCAACAAAGACATTACCAGCACATATACAGTACAAAACTGAATCGCCCGCGTTAAACTCTCACGTACTCGGTCAAACTGACCTGCCCCAAAGTTTTGCCCAACAATAGGTCCAATCGCGCCGGACAGTGCAAAGATCATCCCAAAGGCCACAGGGATTAAACGTCCTAATACTGCCCAACCTGCCACATAAGCGTCACCGAAATCGGCGATCGCTCGGGTCACAAAGGCATTTCCGATGGGAGTTGCCACATTGGTTAACATCGCAGGGCCTGCAATGGCAAAGATGGGCTTAAGATCGGCGATAAAATGTGCCTTATCGAAATGGCCTAACAATTTATGCTTAACCACCACACCGCGAGCTGCAATCACAAATACCGCCACCCGCGCTAAAACGGATGCCAATGCAGCGCCTTCAATTCCCATGGCGAACATGAAGATAAAAATCGGATCGAGTACCGCATTAACGCCGCCCCCCGCTAAGGTCGACATCATAGATAACTTTGCATCACCCACGGCGCGCAAAGCCCCGCCGAGCGCCATTGCAAGACAGATAAAAGGCAAGGAAGGCACGAGAATATACAAATAGCTCGCAGCAAGTTCTGCCGTATGACCACTCGCGCCTACTAAGGCAACTAGCTCAGGAATGAAGGTGGTGACCACAGCCGCCACCAGCACACTGATCAGTGTCGTCACAACCGCGCTATTGAGTAATAAGCGCTTTGCCAACACCACCTCTTTTGCGCCAATCGAGCGAGACACTAAAGCGCCTAAAGCAATTGATAAGCCTATCCCAATGGACGTAGTGAAAAAGGAGATACTGCCCGCATAACCTACAGCAGCAGCAAGCTCATGCTCCCCCAATAAACTCAGGAAAAAGATATCCAGTAAATCCACGACAAATAAGGCAGAAATCCCTACCGCTGCGGTCGAACTCATCACTAAGATATGGCGTAATATGGGGCCTTCAACAAACTTGGCTTGCGTCATACGTGTCTTTTACCTACAAAAAATAAAAAGTGTTCGCCGAAGTCATCATGAAACGCCTTTATCGACGGGCACATCTAGGCTATCTAACTCACATCCACAACGACTACAATACATGGCATCAATATCATGACCTGTCTTATGGCATTGATTACACGAGCGTAAATCTCGATGACGCCCTACTTCTTGGGATATCTCGGCGGTTAAAATCCCCGTTGGGATTGCAATAATCGAGTAACCAATCAGCATAGTAAAAGCCGCAATCGCCTGACCTAACCCAGTTTTCGGGGTAATGTCACCGTAACCGACTGTAGTAATAGTCACAATTGTCCAGTACACAGATTTAGGGATTGAACTGAAACCATTATCAGGCCCTTCAACCACATACATTACTGAACTCAGTACCATAACGATCAAACTGACCGAGAAGAAAAACAAAAAAACCTTACGACTCGACTGCATCATCGCCCTAAGCAGCACATTTCCTTCACTCAAATAACGCAGTAATTTGAGTACGCGGAAAATCCTAAACAGCCTAAGTATCCGGATGACTAAGGTAAAGTTAGCGCCAGGGATCAGCAACGCCAGATAACTTGGCAATACCGATAACAAATCCACTAAACCATAAAAGCTGCGAGCATATAACACAGGATGAGTCGCGCAGTACAAACGTAGGCCATATTCAATCGTAAAAATAATGGTAAATACCCATTCCAACACAGAAATAAGCTGGCCGTATTCGCGATGGAATATCTCTACTGTGTCGAGGAACACTAAGCCGACACTCAACACAATACACACCATGAGGGCGATATCAAAATAGCGGCCAGCGGGAGTATCAGTGCCAAAAATAATGGTACGTAATTGACGTTTTAACGGACTTTCGGATTCGATATTCTCAGACATAAAAGCTTTTACTTCCTTGCAACAAAATGACTAACACAGGGATTACAGTATAAATATGCCACGAGTCTGCCATGCAATTGCACCTAGCTCAAAATTATCTACTCACAGTAGGATAAAATTGCGGTATGATGCCGAAAAAAGCCAACAACCTGTGTTTATTTTCGAGGACTCCATGCGCGCCACCCTACTTTCCACATTGACATCTCTCACTGTGACTATCGCGGCTCTCGTTTCACCCGAATTACATGCCTCTGGCATGGGTAAAGTGGATCTGGTGGTGATCACTAAATCCGAATCCAGTATGGCTTTATTACGCGATGGCAAAGTGCTCAAACAATATCGCATCGCCATGGGTGACCTACCCGCTGGACACAAATTAAAGGAAGGCGATCAACGCACACCACAGGGGCGTTATACCCTAGATTATAAAAAGCCTGATAGTGCTTATTATAAATCGATCCATATTTCCTATCCTAATGAAGAGGATAAACTCAGAGCCAAAGCCTTAGGCATTAGACCCGGAGGCATGATCATGATCCACGGCCAAAACCCTAAGTCTTCATTGCCGCCAGAACAAGCCCAGCAATACAACTGGACTGACGGCTGTATCGCGATTACCAACGCCGAAATGGATGAAGTGTGGAAAGTGGTCGATGAAGGAACACCAATTGAGATTTGGCCGTAATCTTAGCCAATATCCAGATGGCAAAATGCCAAATAGATAATTGAACGATATCAAACACGCCCAGCTTAATGGGCGTTTTTATTTAACCTTTTAAAGCATGATGTTAGTTGTAATAGTCTCGGTCATTTACTTAAGGGATAAAACTAACGCCAATAGAAATGCCTTGGAGTATTTATGCCTAAATTCAACGAGCCTGTTGCGCCGCACAGTGCAAACCTCAGCTATGAGCAATTAATCCAAGGCTGGCCCGCCTTCGAAGCACAGATTTTAGCCTTGCTTGAAACCTTAGACTTAGCAGATAAAGCACTGGTTTGCGACCATGTCGCGCTGCGCGTCAATTCCATCGCCAGTGCCGATGCCCTGCGCGACGCCTTTAGCCGCATAGGTAAAATCATTTCAGACAACATCATCAATGGCCGTACGATTCTGATCATCGAGCTAGACACGCCACTCACACTCGGTCAATTTAGCATTGCCTGCGTCGAGCTTCCCTATCCTAGTGATAAAGTTTATCCACAGGAAGGCTGGGAGCACATAGAATTAGTTATTGATTCTAAAGCTAAAGATTGCGATACCTTGAGCCAAGATTTACTGGTCTTATGTCCAACACTCCGCCCTTTACTCAACCTAGGACTGAGTCCATTGCCGCAATCTGAGCAGACAGCTGAATCAGAGCAGTCAAGATTACCAGACTTGCCATCCCTTGCTGAGATTAAGGTCAAGATGAGCTCGCCAAAAGGCGATAAAGAACGTTTAGCCAATCCAACTATCGCCTTTAAACGCGGCAATGTGTGCATTAAAGTGCATCCCCATGGCATAAAAGCGGTCATCGCGAGCGAACAAGTATCTGAATGTTAAGTCAGACTTAAACTCAAGCAGATAAAACTGAGCTTAGATTTTCATCGGCACTTGCCTTAGCTAAAACCTACGACAGTACCTGAGTTAACATCTGAGTTGATGACAATTTAATCAGATTCAATATTCTCGTTATTTTTAGGTCAGTTTTTTGGTAGTTTTGTCAAAAATCGCCAAAATTAAATCTAAAAAACAGCATATTTAGCGTAACTTAGGACGTATAACTCGCAGATGCCATCAGGCACAAATTATCGTGTCCAGTAGATGGATGCTATGTGCAAACAGAGGATCGCCAATGAAGCCACACAAGAACGAAGCACAAATATTGAAGTTCGCCATGGAAATCGGCGTGGGCTATGCCAAAAAACGCGGATATGCGGACTTTGACAAAGGCATCTCACCTAAAGACAAAGTGGAATGTATTTACCGTTTATTGGTCACCGACAACTTGATTCAGCCACTGGCCAAAGATAAAGAAGATGGGCCAAACATGAAACACAAACTGATTTTATGGATCACCCGCCAACTGCCAGCTGATCATCCACTGTTGAAGTAATCTTTTTAGACGACTCGGTTAAAAATGATTATTGGCAAGCAGACATTTGAAGCTAGCCTAAAAAGAAGCCAACTCACTAAGTGTTCACGATAAGGAACACCATTAAATGGCGCATCATTGCGCCATTTAAGTGAGCCAGAACTGGATATCGAACCTAGCCCTTTTTGGCCGCTTTGTTGGCTTTCTCATTCGCTAGCACTGTTGCCATTGGCGGCACTATGGTTGTAGGGTCGAGGCGCATTTGATACCAGTTCACTCGCCAATCTAAGTGTGGGCCATTTGCACGGCCTGTTGCGCCCACCTCTGCAACAGCTTGGCCTTGCTTAACCGCTTCACCCGCGTTGACGTACAGCTTACTCAAGTGCAAAAAACTCGAACTCACGCCATAACCATGGTCGATCACCATAGTCCCGCCCGAATAAAACATGTCAGGCACAGAAAGACTAATAACACCATCGGCAGGGGCGACCACTACAGTGCCGGTTTTCGCCGCCACATCCACCCCAAAGTGTGGATTACCGGGTACATCGTTATAAATACGTTGGCTACCATAAACCCCTGAAATACGCCCCGTCAGCGGCCAAATAAACGCCTGTAAAAATGCAGTTTGCTCACTAAATGTTGCCCGTGCCGCTTTCACCTGCGCCGTGTCTTTCGCCGCTCTTTCCTGCGCGACGGGATCGGGCTTCATAATCTTCGAGCTAATGCCCTTTACACTTTGAATATCGTACTCTCGCTTGGTTAAGGTTAAAGGCTTAACCTCAGTCAAACCATCGGGATAAACCAAGGTTAGCTGCTGGCTCAATTCACCGTCGCGATCAAAACCAAAGGCAAAATGACCGTCAGGCGTGACCTTGATGGCTTCACCATTTAAGCTAATCTGAGTGCCCGCTGGCGCTTGACCCCGCATTAATGCGCCTTGCTCTAACTTACCCTGTAAACTCACCTCAGCTTGTACCTGAGGCGCAATGAGCACTAGGCCCAAAGTGAATAATGCCGATAAGCAGCGCACTGGATTTGAACTTAGGGGGGCTCCACCGTGAGATAAAAATTGCGATACTTTATTTCCCAACATCTTATTATTTTCCAGCATCTTAGTTTCCAATATCCTAGTTTCCAACATCTTCAAAAAATCCTTATCGAGGGGCAATAGGGATCAAGACCCACTCAATACATTCATCGCGACACAAAACGCAGCCGAATTCAATCAATGCCACGTTAACCTAACGCACCATAAAAATCGATTCTGCAAACCCACATCCCTGTCGTAATCTCAGTTCAGCCTATGCTAAAAACAAACAAAAAAGCCCCGATAATCTACCGAGGCCTATTAAATCCGTGATTAAAAGGTGAATAGTTTAAGTCCATTCACTTATATCAGCTCGTAGTGCCTATCCCTTAACGACAATCGCGCCCTTGCCAACACCTTCAAACGCCACCACTTTAAACTGACTTCCTGGCACTTTAGCGACTAATGTCGTGGCAATATAATCGGCTAACAACTCAACCGTCGTGTCGTGGGGAATTAAATCACAGCATTCCTTTGGCATTGCCAATTGGAAATCCCCTTGAGGGGCTTGGTAATGAAAGCCATAGTGGCTGTCATCGGTTATCCGCGTTTGCGGCGAAAGATTAAGGGTCTTAACTGAAACCAAGTCCTCTTCACTGCCTAAATAAATATCGTGCCAACGTTTGGCCCAATACTCATCCCACTTAGGTGCTGGACTGCCATTTTCATAAACGTGAATAGGACTACGATGCCCATGGGCGATACGCTGACAATTACCATCGTGTTTACGTAAACCATGGCTGTAATGGTAATAAGGCGTATCGAGAATTTCGTGTCTCAAGGTGAGCGTGATCCCTTCGACATTCTTAGGTAAAGCTTCGCGCAATGCTTTCTGTAAAAAGGCATTCACGCTGGGAATATCAATCTCTTCGGTCGGCACTAAGGCAAAGGCTTGTGAAGGACAGGCCAAATGAATTTCACCTAACTGACTATCAAAATCCATCCATACTCTATCGCCCTGCTGTTGCCATCGCACACTGCTGCAGGCCGTAGGCACTAATAAACGATGATCGGCCACCGCATCTATGGTTTGCTTGATCGTGCGTTTGACTTTAGCAAAATCGAGTACCATGTTTTGCTCGTCTAATCCGCCCTCTAGCAGAACATCAACAATCCAACTCTCCCCCACCATGCCGCGCTTTGGGCACAAATAGGAAAAATCGATCACAGTTAAATCTTTGACAAACAATTGCATTAACGCTCCTCGGCAGAAAAACAGTCCACCTATATAATTTTATAGCACCGCTTGGCGATGGCCGAGCATGCTAACTTGAGGCACTCAACACGAGTTAACTCAACATGAATGGAGATTCTAATCAATTCCGTCTGTTGTCGCGACAAATGAATCCACTCAGCCCAATATTTTGTATCAGATGTTTGTATCAGATGTGTGTATCAGGTAGTCGAAAATCCAGCAATTCGACTCATTGCAACCATCAGGTACCGATAGGCAGAAAGCAACAATACATCGACTTTGCCGATTAACAGATACAACCTTAACAGAAACATCACTCAACCTAGCAAAATAACAACGTAAAAACAGCGAATTAGATCGCAAAAGCTTAATCCGCAACAGCGATAGACCCAATCGAAACAAAGCATTATCACTCAGCATTATTAACCGCTAGCATCCCTGTTAAACCATACAAAAACCAAGGTTATACAGGGAGAAATAAGATGACCAAACTTACATCTATCGCCATTTTCATCGCAGGTATGTTAGCCAGTACCCATGCTATCAGTGCAGAACCCATCGAAGTCATTACAGCAGCCAAGATCACTGAGCCTGAAAAAGTTGAATTAGGTAAAATGCTGTTCTTCGAACCCAGACTGTCTAAATCTGGCTTTATCTCTTGTAACTCTTGCCATAATTTATCCACTGGTGGTGTCGATGCACTGCCAACGTCTATTGGTCACCATTGGCAGGAAGGCCCAATTAACTCACCCACAGTGCTTAATGCCGACTTTATGCTGGCTCAATTTTGGGACGGTCGTGCCAGTGATTTGAAAGAACAAGCCGCGGGGCCTATCGCCAACCCGAAAGAGATGGGCTTTACCCATGAACTCGCAACTGAAACTATCGCCTCTATGCCCGCCTACCGAGCGCACTTCGCCAAGGTATATGGCGATGAAAAAGTCACAATTGACCGTTTAACCGATGCGATTGCCACCTTTGAAAAAACCTTAGTCACCCCTAATAGCCCCTTCGATCAATATCTTCTGGGCAAGCAAGATGCCATCAGCGCAAATGCCAAAGCGGGTTACCAACTCTTCAAGGATAAAGGCTGCGTGAGTTGCCATAACGGCCCCGCTGTCGGTGGAACCATGTATATGAAAATGGGACTCATCAAACCGTTCCACACCAATAACCCAGCAGAAGGTCGTAAGGGCGTCACAGGTAAAGAAGCTGATAAATTTGTGTTTAAAGTGCCGACACTTCGCAATATTGAGCTCACCTATCCCTACTTCCATGATGGCAGCGTCTGGACCTTGGAAGAAGCGGTGAATACCATGGCAGACATTCAATTAGGGCAAAAACTCTCTGACCAAGAAGTGAAAGAAATGGTCGCCTTCCTTGAGTCCTTAACGGGCGATCAGCCGCAAATCACGCTACCTATTTTGCCACCATCGAATAAAGATACGCCACGTCCAGTGCCATTTAGTTCCAATAACTAACATAGGCAACGAGTCACTGACTAAGAAGTACTCACTTAGCTGTACTCACTTAGCATAGACACTAAGTCAGCGCGACTTAGTTAGCAAAAAGGCCGAGAGTAAAAACTCTTGGCCTTTGGTTATTCTTTCGCTTAAAAACGATGGATTAATTAAGTACTATTCGCCTTTAAGACGACGATCAAGCTGATCTTTTAAGTTTGCTGGCACACCTTTGATTAAAATCGTGTCCGAGATGGGATCGTAAATCACCCGTTGACCTAAGTGGCCGCCATCAAAACTTAACGTTACGCCGCCACCTGTACCAGAAAACTTCTTCAATTGGCGCAGGGTCGATTTATCGGCCGGAAACTCTTCATCGAGATCATAACTGCCGCCACGGGCAAAATCATAGAAGGAGTCCATGCCTTGATCGGCTAACTCATCGGCCAAGTCTTTGATCTCAATGTCAGCGCCTTCATCGAAACGCTCACTACAGTATTCAAACACTTTATTGCGGCACTGCTGACGCTCGTCTTTCGTCAACTCACTGCTGGCAACAAAATCTTCAACCGCATTCATTAAGGTTTTGTTTTGCGCCTTAGTGTTGACGCCTTCTACGCAGCCCATAAAGTCGAGGAAAAAGTCAGCGACTTTACGTCCCGCACGGCCACGGATAAAGGAGATGTACTTGCGAGAATCCTTATCGGCTTGCCACTCAGTTAAATCAATACGCGCCGCGAGTTGGATGTTATTTAAATCCAAATGGTTATTTTGCGACAGTTCCATATCATCTAATACTGTCATTGACGACTTAGCACTTAATAAAGCCACAAACAAATAATCGCTGGTGATGCTGGTATAGCAAGACATCAACAGGAAACCGCCTTGACTGAAGTCGTATTTCGACAATTCTTCTTGCAGTAATTTACTGGCTTGACCGGAAAATTCCACAAACCCTAGCTCGCCGCCACGGTATTGAGTTAGCGCATTGGCAAAGGCGGGATTCGCCTCACCGTCGTCACCATGGATACCAAAATAGCCAAAACCTTTACCGGCCTTTCCCGTATATGTCTGATGCAACTCGTCGAGCATCACCTCGACCGCCTGACCGTTCAGCAGAGGTTGAGGACGCAAACGGCAGCGTAATTGCCCCTGACTGTCCTGAGAAATCTCGTGAATAATTGCGTGTTCGATGTTAATACTCATAAGCCCTGATAGTGATACTGGGATAAATCCGCTATTATATGCCGCTAATCCATTCCAAAGTGAAACATTTTTTGATTATGGCAATCCAATCGAAATACTCAAACACCCAAGTTGAATCATTAATCGCCGAAATATTGGCTGTGTTAGAAAAGCATAAAGCACCGACTGACCTGAGCCTGATGGCATTGGGTAACTGCGTGACTAACCTGCTAGAACGTAAAGTGCCCAGCGAATCGCGCCAAGCCGTGGCCGAACAATTTGCAAAAGCACTCGCACAATCGGTTAAATCCCAGTAAGTTAACTGGGTAATAATCATCAAAAGAATATAAGATACAAGGCCTTTTAGGAATAAGCGGATCACTATGGTCGAGCGAAAAAAGCAAATGAGCCGCGATCGGGTTTCCCGGCTCATCAACTGGGGACATTGGTTCGCCTTCTTCAATGGCTTATTAGCCATGATAGTCGGCAGCCGATATCTTGGCAGCGTGGGTTATCCAGAAACTTGGTATGGCTGGGTTTATCTGAGCGTCAGCACTATTGGTCAGTTTAGCTTTCTCGCCTTTATCGCCTATTTGATCTGCCTATTTCCACTAACCTTGATATTGCCCTATTCAAAAATATTAAGAGGTGTCGCGGCGGTGATCGCGACCCTAAGTCTTTGTATCTTACTGTACGATACCATTGTTTACGCCGATTACGGCATGCACTTGAGCCCCTTCGCCTTCGATTTAGCTTGGGCGGATCTCAATGCCCTGCTCCGTGGTACTTCTTATATCGTCACCCCGCTGGCCATCATCGCCATTGAACTGACCATGGCCAATTTTTTGTGGAAACGCATAGAGAAAATCCAAAAACTCAATTTAGGCAATAAAGTTATCACCTTAGTGTGTATCTGTTTTATCAGCAGCCACTTGATCCACATTTGGGCCGATGCCGCCGATATCACCGAAATTACCCGTTTCGACGATACTTATCCTTTATCTTATCCCGCGACTGCTCGCTCCTTTATGGAAAGTCACGGTATCGATGGTTCATACCAAGGCGATGACGTCAATCACAACACTAGTGTACTCAGTTATCCAGAGCAGCCACTCACCTGCCAGGCCGACACGAAAATCAACGTGTTGATGATTACTATCGACAGTTTGCGGGCGGATATGGTCGATGGTAAAAGCATGCCATTCCTACAACAATACACTGAAAATAATCAATCTTTTACCCAGCATTTCAGCGGCGGCAACCAATTTAGAACGGGCATGTTTTCGCTACTCTATGGCCTGCAAGGCAGTTATGGCGATGCGCGAATTTTTAATAGCACCAGTCCTTTACTGACCAGAAGCTTTCAACAAGCAGGCTATGAATTGGGGCTTTTCCTCCCTGAAACCAATCTCAATTTGCGTTCATCACAGGCGATGTTTAATGACTTTAATCCTGTCATAGCCAAAGAAACCAATGGCAGCGCCGATGCCGATTTGCACACAGTGGCCAGTTTTAACGAGTGGCACAGCATCCAAAATAAACCTTGGTTTGCGCTCGTTAACTTAAAAGCGCCAGAAAATTTTGATACTCCCGTGGGTTTTCTGGGTATCGAAACAGTGAAAGCCAATACCGACCTGATGCCAGCACAAAAAGTACTGTTTAATCAATATCGCCAATCTCTGTATTTTGTCGATCAACAACTCAAGGCGATGCTGGCCAATGTGTCCAACGACACCTTAGTGATTATCACTGGGGTCAATGGCAAAATGTTCACCAGCAATAGTGATGAAGCGAATCGCAACCTGTCACCACAGAGTGTCAAAGTGCCATTAGTGATCCACTGGCCGAATACGGGTGCTTCTAAGGTCAAATACCGCACCAGCCATTACGGCATTGCGCCGACTTTAATGACCCACGTGCTAGGTTGCACCAATAACACGACAGATTACAGCGCTGGCCGCAGCCTATTACAACCTGACAAAGAAACGTGGATCTATATAGGTGATAGCCGTATTTTTGCTATCTATCAAGAAGCAGAAGTGACAGTGATTGACCGCCACGGTAAATATCGTATTTACGATGAAAACTATGAACATAGGCTCAATAAAAAAATGAGCGCGCCTGAATTGATTGAAGTGATGCGTGAAGGTCGACGTTTCTATAACCACTGAGCTTCATCATCTTAGTTAAGAAAGCCCCATTCCTACAGGATTGGGGCTTTTTTATTCCCTGGCGACTGGATGAATACGAAATGCACGAAGCTTGGATTTAACTGCGTGGGGCTGCGTGGCCATTATCTTGAAGCTAGTCTCTTGTAGCTAGTCTCTTATGATGGACCTTACCTGCCACTAAAGCCAAAAGCCGCTATCGCTAGATAACGGCTTTTTAAGGCTTAGGTTTAAATCAACTCAAGTCACTCTACAATCAATCGGCTTTAACCGTAGAGTAGCGTGCTAACCAATGGGCGTAAGAAGCGGGTAATACCCAAGATGGGCGCGCAATTTTCAAGGTTTGCGCCGCTTGATATGGCCAATGTGGATTCGCTAAAAACGCTTTACCTATCATCACTAAATCCATTTGTTCATCTTCAATGGCCGCATTGGCTTGATGTGGATCATCCATACCCCAAGAAGTCGCAACGGGGAACCCCACTTCTTGACGAACCCGCGCTGCAATAGGCGCCAAAAATGCAGGACTCCATGGAATATTTGCCGTTGGGGTCGAGAAGCAAATGCTGACGTTTAACATATCGAGCCCCGCTTGCTTAAATTGCTTCACCAAGGTTATCGATTCCGTCAGTGTTTCTTCATCTTTATGGTCGAATTCAATCACGCCAAATCGCGCCGTTAAGGGTAAATGCGATGGCCAAACGTCTCTTACCGCGGCAATGGTTTCTAACAAAAAGCGCCCCCGCCCTTCGGCACTGCCACCGTATTGGTCGGTGCGTTGATTAGCATAGGTTGAAAAGAAGCTTTGGGCTAAATAACCGTGGGCGAAATGCAGTTCTAACCATTCAAATCCTGCGGCTAAAGCACGCTTTGCTGCCGCCACAAAGTCGGCTTTAACCCGCTCAATGTCCTCAATCGTCATAGCGGTAGGCACTTTAGGTAAGTTTGCGCCAAATGCGACAGCTGATGGTGCAATCGGTTGCCAACCTCGCGCGTCATTATCGGCAATATGGTCATCCCCTTCCCACGGGATATTGGCACTCGCTTTACGGCCTGCATGACCAATCTGAATGCCTGCAACAGCACCCGCATTTTTAATCACACTAGCCACTTTTGCTAAGCCTTGGGCTTGTTCGTCATTCCATAACCCAAGGCATTTGGGGGTAATACGTCCTTCAGGAGAAACCGCTGTGGCTTCAACCACAACAAGACCCGCTCCGCCACGGGCAAGGCTAGTGTAATGCACCTGATGCCAGTCATTGATGAGTCCATCTGTGGCTTGATATTGGCACATGGGCGCAACGGCAATACGGTTTTTGAGGGTGATGTCTTTAAGTTTGAAGGATGAAAATAGATCGGCCATGGTGTTTCCTGTGTCTATTAAGATCAAAAGGTATTTGAATACTGAATGACGACAGACTAGTCTTATCGTGCCATAATTAAAAGCACATACAGATTATAGATTTGATAAATTTTTCTTATGACAAATCCACAGTGGTTACACACCTTTAGCGTGCTAGTCGAGAAAGGGAATTTCACCCGTACCGCCGAAGCTATAGGTATCACCCAAGCGGCTGTGAGCCAGCATATCAGTCGCTTAGAAGAAACATACGGCACACTGTTTTTACGCCGCCCCCGCCAGCTTGAAATCACTCCCATAGGGGAAAACCTGCTGACCTACGTTAAAGAAGTTGAATGCGCGCAGAAACGCCTACAACAAAAACTTATCCATGATGACGCCAATGCCGGTGATATTAGCCTTATCACTCCAGGTAGCATTGGTTTAACGCTTTTTCCATTATTAATCGAATTACAACAAGCCTGTCCGGCGTTAAGCATTCGCCACCGTTTTGCACCTGATAGTGAGATAGTGGCCTCAGTGTTGGCCAATGAACATGAAATCGGCATGGTCACCTTAAAACCTTCCGATCCTCGTATTCACAGCACACATTTTACCGAAGAGCCGCTTGAACTTGTAGTACCGGCGAGCCATAAACAACATGAATGGACTGATTTACAACGGCTAGGGTTTATCTCCCATCCCGATGGTGAGGCCATGGCGACTCGGCTGCTTAGCCGTAAATATCCAACTCACCCCGGTATTCAAGAGATCCCCTGCAAGGGATTTACCAACCAAATCAGCCTTATTCTCGAGCCTGTCGCAAAAGGGCTAGGATTTACGGTTATACCGCAATACGCCCGCAAAGCCTTTGAACGACAAGAAGATATCTATGTTGTGGAATGTGGCAGCCAAGTTGTAGACACCATTTGGCTTATCCACCGCGCGGAATGGCCCTTGTCACGCAGGGCCCAAAAAGCGATCACATTTTTAAAGGGGAAAATATAAAACCCCATTAAAAAATGGGGTTCGACACACAAGTTGCGACACAGGAATAGTCAGCGTTAGCAACGGATACATAAGACTCAGAGACTATTGATTAATATCCAATTCATTATGGATCAATACCACGCACTGTGAAGCAAACAACATCTTAGGCCCTAGGCTAATCTTTTGCGCGCCAAGTCGTTTCAAGGTATTAAAACTTTTCTTCGGCATAGGAATATGATCGGTCAGCAAAAAGCACGGATTCCCCACAAATTCTTGCTCACGGATTGAAGTGCCCTTCCTATCCATCATAAACAATTGATAATCCACCGCGAGGTCCTGTACCAACTTTTCAAAACTGATAGTGCTAACACTGATGCCCTCGTCAACAACACGGGTTTGCTCCTTCGTCATGCCCCGAGAAATATCTAAGGCTTTGGCAATTTTAGTGAGCAAAGCTTGCTCGTGAAAACCACCAATATGGCAAATATTTCGAGTATCGAAGCAAATAGTGCGAGAAAAATCATGGGTACTTTCTAGCACCAAATAAACGACAACATCGTTTCGATGGGACTGAGCCACAAAAATAGTGTTCATCAGGGTATGAGCTAAAATCTCGGTATGCGCCTCTTGGCCGACAGAAGCCAAAAACAACTGACTGTCAGTAGGTGCTGATCTTGCTCGTAAAACAAACGCGCGCATAGGTAAATGTCCTACTCAATAATGTCTTAAATGCTAAATGGCGGATGCATATAATTTGTGAAATTAACGATTTCACCTTAAAAATTTTTGCCTTTTGCCTTTTGCCTTTTGCCTTTTGCTGTGCCAAAGCCAGCCTAATCACTCGAACTTGAACCTTAGTCGCAAGCAGCGTTAGTCATATCAGCAGCGAAAAGGTATAAAAAACAAAACCCGTATAGCAATGCTAACACGGGGTTTTGTTTAACTTAACTGCTGGTTATTTTAATGATTAAAACAAACTAAACTTAAGCATCTAATTTGGTCGGTATGAGAGGATTCTAACCTCCACCCCCTGACACTCTATAACAGTGAACCGTTTAATCATAACCTGCTAAATTTAAACATAAATAATGTAATTTTGCACGTTTTAATTACCTCAACAATTTATGTACACTTACACGCAAATGCGATATCAAGGCTACAAGTACAACAAATTAAGCGTATTCAAACAAAATAACATCCCATTAGTTGTAATCAATATCGGATAACAACCAAAGGGATCTAGGGAATACCTACAATCCCTGCATTTTCCCGATTCAGCAATGTACTCTAGCGTGGTGACCATACGTGCAGGAATCACTAAGCACGTCACCGTTCATATAGATAACTCCAGTATCAGGACATAGTTAAGGGGAGCCTTAACTTGCCTTAACAGGCCAAGACAGAACGAATATTGTTCCTCCATGGCCCGATGGCTGGCAGACCACGTGGCCGCCGTGAGCTTCAGCAATTGTTTTAACCACTGCGAGGCCGAGCCCACTGCCACCACTTTTTCGAGAGCGAGACGGATCAATTCGGCGAAATGCCTCGAATATGTAGCTTGCTGCTTCATCAGGAATACCAGGGCCTTCATCTTCTACGGTTAGATAACAACTTGCTCCCACGCTGTAAAGTCTTACAGTCAAAGTGCCAGGATCAGCATGCTGGCGTGCATTTTCCAGCAGCGCCATCAGCGCCTGACATATTCGTATAGCATCACAGTAAACTTTAAGTCTTGTATCGAGTTCCTGCTTCAGTATGAGTCCCCTAGCGTCTAACACCGCCGCGAAAGTCTCAATCACCGCACTAAGTTCCTCGGCTAAACAGACCTCATCCCGCTGTAACTCTAGATGACCACTGTCATTAAGGCTCAGCACTCGTAAATCTTCGATCAGGTGATTAAGGCCTTCTACCTGGCGTAACAGTCCCTCGAAGAGCTCACTGCTGGGGCTAAAAACACCTTCCGCTAATCCCTGCAACCGACCACGCAGAATGGTGACTGGGGTACGGAGTTCGTGAGCGATTGCCGCGTTCCAAAACTCCCGTTCGCGAGTCATATACTCTAGGCGCTCGGCCATAGCATTAAAGTCACTCACCAGTTGCGCCGTCTCCCCCATCGCATGTTGGTCCATTCGCGCACGCGCGTTGAGCTTGCCTTGGGCGACTTCGCGTAGGCTATATGCCACAGAGTTAAGAGGAGTAAGAATGCGCCGTGACAGGCGAATGGCAACAAATAGCGCCATCCCCAATGCGGCTATGATAGTGCAAACTATCCATAGCATTTCCATCTGAGAAGGCATCCAGGTTTCAGATATACTGCCTGGCAGGTAGGCCACTGCAATGGCATAGAATACATAGGAGCCAAACACTGACAGGAAAATGATGCCTAATGTCATTACCGCTAGGGACTGGATAATTTGCCTGCGCAAACCCGGTGTTTGCCTCATACTTCACCACCAAAGCGATAGCCAATCCCCCAGACACTGAGCGGCACTCCTTGAATATCGAGGGCTTCAAGCTTTTTACGTAGCTTACTGATATGACTGTCTACCGTTCGTTCCTGAGTATCGCCCTCAGGCAAGCAATTAATTAACAGCTCCTCACGACTAAAAGCACGTTTCGGTGTACGCATCAAGCAAGCGAGCAGTTTGAACTCGGTCAAGGTCAGATCCAGTGCCTGCTGCTGACCGTTACAGATTACGCTAGCCTCGTGGCTGTCTAAGTCGATTTGGAACTGGCCGACGCGCAACATTTGGGTATTTATAGGCGTGTTAGTGCGGGCGCGTCGCAGTACTGCCTGCACCCTAGCCACCACCTCGGCGGGATTGAATGGTTTAACCACGTAGTCGTCAGCACCGAGGCGTAACCCCATTAATTTATCGATATCCTGATCAAGTGCGGTAAGCATGATCACCGGCGTGTCACCACGGGAGCGAATTTCATTCAGTACATTCCAGCCATCGAGATTCGGCATCTGTACATCGAGCAGTAATAGATCGGGCTTAAATATTTGGTGCATGGCTAGCGCTTGGATACCATCGATAGCATGTTGAGTTCGCAGCCCACTACGCTGCAAATAAGCGATAAGGATATCGGCAATCTCTGCTTCATCCTCTGCAATTAATACCAGTGCCGAAGTCATAGAACTTACGGGTGCATTGAGATTAGCCATGGATTGCCCCCAACGTTAAAATTGCTGAACTTTATCATCCCCTCCATACATTCTCCACAATGTCTCGAATAATTCGCAATAGTGACTCGTCATAATTCAGCAT
Source organism: Shewanella sp. M-Br (assembly GCF_036245925.1). NCBI lineage: Bacteria > Pseudomonadati > Pseudomonadota > Gammaproteobacteria > Alteromonadales > Shewanellaceae > Shewanella > Shewanella sp. M-Br. The sequence continues at coordinate 115,165 of NZ_BJBV01000002.1, read as the reverse complement.
TAGTTCTCTAGCGTTTGATAAAACGCCATTAGTGAGATCGCTGTACATTGAGGAGAGTAGATTATGTGCATCAAACAGCGGCACTTAAGCTTTGTGTTAGTAGTAGCAATTGCCGTGTTGGGATTGGTAGGTTGTGATTCAGCGGTACAGGATGAAGAGACAACTGCTCCGGTTCAAGTGTCAGTGATGACATTAAAAAATGAAGAACTATTGGTGACTAAAGATCTGCCCGGTCGTGTCGCTGCGGTTCGTAGCGCTGAGATCCGCGCGCAAATTAACGGCATAGTGCAAGGTCGTCTATTCGAACAGGGCGCCGAGATAACATCTGGCACTGTGCTGTTTCAAATAAATCCAGCGCCATTTAAAGCGGATGTTGATATTGCTGCAGCAGCGTTACAGCGTGCCGAAGCTGTATGGGTTCGGGCTCGTCAAGAAGCCGATCGCTTAGCCTCTTTGATACAAACCAAGGCCGTCAGCCAACAAATGCATGACGATGCTATTTCCCTGCGCGATCAGGCTGCCGCAGATGTAGCCCAAACCAAAGCGACGCTGGCACGGCGTCAGTTAGATCTACAGTTTGCCAGCGTAGAGGCACCCATCTCCGGACGTATAGATGAAGCATTAGTGAGTGAAGGTGCATTGGTCTCACCCACCGATGCCACACCCATGGCGAGGATCCAACAAATCAACCAAGTGTACGTTGATGTACGTCTTCCAGCATCAATGCTGGAAGCGATGCGTCAGCTGGCAAGCTCAGGGCTCCCAGAGTTAGCTGTTGAGATCCTAAGCAGTGGTGGCGAGCCTCTTGGCATGCAAGGGCATATCTTATTTTCAGGTATTCAGGTAGATGCAGGTACAGGCGATGTACTGCTGCGCGTGCTGGTAGATAACCCGCAGCATCGTCTGTTGCCCGGTCTCTTTGTAAAAGCTCGCATTCCACAAGCTTACTATCCTACGACTCTGAACGTGCCTCAGCAGGCAGTGACTCGCAAGGCTGGTCAATCCCAAGTGTGGGTGCTTGATGAGCAAGCTAAAGTGCAACCTGTGGCCGTTAAGGTCGATGAATTGGTGGCAGGTCGCTATCACGTAGTATCCGGCCTTAGTGCTGGGCAGCAGATAGTTGTTGAAGGTATCGAACGCCTAAGCCCTGCAGCACAAGTGAATGCGCGACCTTGGCAACCCTCTGTCGTTCCTCAGCAACTTAGCGCCGTCGTGCGCTGAATTTGGAGAAGTCGCCATGCCCCAGTTTTTCATCAACCGCCCAGTATTTGCTTGGGTGATAGCCTTATTTATCGTACTGATTGGCGTCATCGCCATTCCAAAATTACCCATCTCCCGCTACCCATCAGTGGCACCCGTGTCGGTGAGCATTTATGCCGCTTATCCTGGAGCCACGCCACAGACACTTAATGACTCTGTAGTAAGCCTTGTCGAACGTGAACTATCGGGGGTAAAAAACCTACTATACTTCGAATCATCAGTTGACAGCTCGGGCAGTGCACAAATCACCGCCACCTTTAAACCGGGCACGAATGCTGAAATGGCCCAAGTGGACGTGCAAAATCGTATTAAGGCTGTCGAACCACGCCTACCTCAAGTTGTACGACAGAGCGGTCTGCAGGTTGAGTCGGCCGCTTCAAGCTTTTTGATGATGATTGGTATGACATCTCCAAACGGCCAATTCGACGAAATCGCGCTAAACGACTATTTAGCACGCAATATTGTCGAGGAACTGCGCCGAATCGACGGTGTTGGTCGCGTGCAATTATTCGGTGCCGAGCAAGCCATGCGCGTCTGGGTAGACCCGAATAAACTCACCGCCTATAGTCTGACAATGAACGACCTTGCTATCGCTATTGAGCAGCAAAACGCACAAATAGCCCCAGGGCGACTCGGTGATGAACCTGTCTTACAGGGACAACGACTGACGGTCCCCCTAACAGTGCAAGGACAACTCAGCACACCCGAGGAGTTCGCTGCTATCGTCCTACGTGCCGGTGCCGATGGCGCAAAATTGGTGCTCGCAGATGTGGCTCGGGTCGAGCTTGGCGCTCAGTCCTATGGTTTTTCTAACCGTGAAAATGGTGTGGCGGCGACCAGTGCTGCTATCCAGCTCTCGCCAGGAGCCAACGCTGTACGCACAGCTTCTGCGGTACGTGAACGTCTAGCCGAACTGGCGCTGAGTATGCCTGCTGGCATGAGCTACTCAGTGCCATTCGATACCGCCCCCTTCGTCAAAGTGTCTATCGAAAAAGTAATCTATACCCTGTTTGAAGCTATGGCGCTGGTATTTATGGTGATGTTCCTGTTCCTGCAGAACCTGCGCTACACACTTATACCAGCTATCGTCGCGCCCATAGCGCTACTCGGAACCTTCGCGGTGATGTTACTGGCAGGCTTCTCAATCAACTCGCTGACCATGTTCGGCATGGTGCTGGCCATTGGCATTATTGTTGACGATGCTATTGTGGTGGTGGAAAACGTTGAGCGACTGATGGCTACCCAAGGACTGTCGCCGCGGGAGGCAACCTCACAGGCGATGAAGGAAATTACCGGCGCGGTGATCGGTATCACGCTAGTGCTGACCGCCGTATTCATCCCCATGGCCTTCGGTAGCGGCTCAGTGGGAGTGATCTATCAACAATTCACTTTGTCGATGGCGGTGTCTATTCTGTTTTCGGCCTTCCTCGCACTGACCCTAACGCCAGCACTATGCGCCACGCTACTGCGCCCAGTTAGTGCTGATCACCATCAAAAAGGCGGTTTCTTCGGAGCCTTCAACCGTGGATTTGAACAACTCACCGCAGGCTATAGTGCACGCGTAGCACGATTGGTTGGACGCAGTGGACGTATGATGGCGGCATTTGCCGTACTCTGCGCAGTGCTGATCCTCGCTGCAGGGCAATTGCCGTCGTCCTTTCTACCAGAAGAGGATCAAGGCTATTTCATGACCTCCATCCAATTACCCACAGGCGCTACCAGCGAGCGCACGCTGGATGTGGTCAAAGCCTACGAGGCGCACGTCGCATCGCGCCCAACGCTGGATGCAAATATGGTAGTGCTGGGCTTTAGCTTTGCAGGCTCCGGCCCCAATGCAGCCATGGCCTTCACTATGCTCAAAGATTGGGATCAGCGTAATGGTGCTACGGCTGCCGAAGAAGCGGCACTGGCGCAGCAAGCTATGGCTGATAACGTCGAAGGCACAGTGATGACCATGATGCCGCCAGCCATTGACGAGCTGGGCACATCCTCAGGTTTCACTCTGTTCCTGCAGGATAGATTCAATCGGGGCGAGGCTGCATTGATAGCTGCACAGGCACAATTGCTGGCACTGGCTGTGCAGAGCGAGGTGGTCAGCGATGTCTACCCAGATGGCCTGCCGCCCGGTGAGAGCATTAGCCTGAATATCAATCGGTCAAAAGCCGAGGCTATGGGTCTGTCCTTCGCCGCGGTCAGCAGCACACTTTCGGCGGCCATGGGATCACTGTATGTCAATGATTTCCCAAATAATGGACGTATGCAGCAGGTCATACTGCAGGCCGACGCTACGGCACGAATGCAATTGGACGACGTGCTCAGCCTGCGCGTGCGTAATTCAAGTGGTGGCATGGTGCCTCTACGGGAAGTAGTGACGGCTGAATGGAAAGAGTCGCCACAGCAAATGATGCGCTTTCAGGGCTTCCCGGCTATGCGTATTTCCGGGGGCGCGGCAGCAGGCGTTTCCAGCGGCGCAGCGATGACCGAGATGGAACGCTTAGTGGCGCAGTTGCCACAAGGGTTCGCAGTAGCGTGGACGGGGGCATCATTGCAAGAGCGCCAATCGGCGGCGCAGGCACCGTTGCTAATGTTGCTGTCCGCTCTGGTAGTATTTCTGGTACTCGCTGCGTTGTACGAAAGCTGGTCGATCCCACTTTCGGTGATGTTGGTCGTGCCGCTGGGTCTGCTGGGCGCGGTAACGGCAGTAATATTGCGTGATATGCCTAACGATGTGTTCTTCAAGGTGGGAATGATCACCATCATCGGTCTATCGGCAAAAAATGCTATCCTCATCGTCGAGTTCGCCCGCCAATTGCATGCCGAGGGCCATACGCTGATAGATGCTGCAGTGACCGCAGCACGCTTGCGTCTGCGTCCAATTTTGATGACCTCATTGGCATTTACTCTCGGAGTAGTACCCTTAATGCTTGCGAGCGGCGCCAGCGCCGAAACTCAGCATGCAATCGGTACTGGCGTATTCGGTGGCATGCTCAGTGGCACCTTGCTGGCAATATTCTTCGTACCGGCGTTTTTTGTCTTTGTCATCGGCACACAAGAGCGCTTGAGTGCCTGGCTTGCGCGGCACAATACTGCCAAATAGCCTCACCCGCTTTGATGCTCTGTAGGAAAGTCTAACAACACAATCCTATTGAGCATTAAAGCTGATCAATATATGTGTAATAATTTTAAACGTTGGAAATGTAGGTTCAGTGATAGTAATCGTTACTGCGTATCCGGCTTAAGGTTCCGACGTTCAAATCTGTAATTGGTTCTCTAAGAAATGGTGCGATGCTGGACTCGCCTACAGTGTATTATTCGATTCATGGAAAGAGTAAGTATATTTCGCCAATATTCCCGCGCGATCTAAAAAGATGAAGCCATCGAAAAGTGAGCAAAATCCATCGAATCTAATTCTGCCGAAAAATAAAAAAGAGAGGCTACATTAGCCTCTCAAAAAATAGCAGGGGAGCACTTTAACTCAAGCAATAATTTTATTGCTAATATTTACGATGAATAAAACTTGAGATGTTGTGAGAGACAATAACGAGTCTCTCACTGATTTAGCGTTACTTTGTATTTAGAGCATGTTTAGCAGCATTTGTCCCAGCGATTTTACCGAAAATCACAGTATCAGCGACAGCATTACCACCCAGTCGATTATACCCATGAACACCACCGGTCACCTCTCCCGCCGCAAATAAACCTTTGAGCGGTTGGCTTTGTATATCGAGTACTTCAGCTTTAGTGTCAATGGCAACTCCCCCCATAGTATGATGGATGCCAGGAGCAACTTTTACGGCATAATAAGGAGATTTTTCTATTGATAGCGGCATCTGCTCACGGTTAAATGCCTCATCTTTACCCTGTTTGAAATAATGGTTGTAGTTTGTGATAGTTTTGTCTAAAACACTTGGGGTCATTCCTGTTATTTTTGCAAGCTCTGCAACAGTATTGGCCTTTTCAAGCATTTCTAAATGATCATACCCCTGAACCATTTTAGCTTTTTTATATAATTCATTATCAAATACTAGCCAAGCATATTGTTCAGGTTGTTTTAGAATGGCATCAGAGGCTTTATCTCGAGTCGTTAATTCATTGATAAAGCGATTGCCTTCTTTATTAACCATTATGGCCCCGACACCTCGAACCGTTTCTGAAATTAATATACGGCTATCTTTTCCTACTGTTGGATGCGTCTGGATCCAATCAATATCAGTCATACTTGCACCGACTGCTTTAGCAAGTTCAATACCATCCCCAGTTGAAGTGATATTATTTGAACTTGTCATGCCTTTAAATGTAGGGCGATAAAAAGCAATCATTTCTTTGTTAAACCCATAACCACCTGTGGCTAAAACAACCGACTTAGCTGCAACCATATAGTGACCAGAGTGCTTACCGTGGATGACAACACCCACAATTTTTTGTTCATCATCAACAACCAATTTAACAACTTTGGAGTTGAGTCTTGTATCAACCCCTTCTTTATCCGATGCTTTTCTTAGTACATCAATAATATGTGGACCAACACTTAAACCACCAGATGGACGATGTGTTCTATCGACTCTAGCGCCGCCAGAGCGTTTTAAATCATCCATATTGGCGCCTAAAGATTCTAACCATTTAATGCCATCAGCCGATTGCTCCGCTAATATTTGTACCAATTTAGGGTCGTTAGCATTTCGACCGCCTTTCATTGTATCTTCGACATACCATTCGATTTTATCATCGACTTTATGATCTTTTTGCTGAACTGTACCCACAGCATTATACCCGCCTGCGGCGAGCATAGAGTTACCACCACTAAATGGTGCTTTATCAAGCAATATAACGTTAGCCCCCGCCTTTTTAGCTGCAATCGCAGCATTAAACCCAGCACTACCGGCTCCAACAACAATCACATCCGTTGTTTCTTTAGGACCTGCAGCTATCGCTTTATTTATTGCTTCATTATCCCAACCTTTGTCCCACGGTTCTTTGGATTTTGCTTTATTAAAAGGCATGTCGAGCCCTTTAAATGAATGACATTCATTACAATATAATTTTGGTTGTTCATGTCCTTTATGACAAGACGTACAATTAATATCACCTAAGTGTGAAGAATGTGGGTCAATTTCTAGTTTGGGATTTGCTAGTTTTCCATAATCACCATGGCAGGATTTACATTGTTTATTTTCAAATGTCTCGCTATCGCTCACTTTATTGGGGGCTGTATGGCAGGTTTTACAACCATTAACATCTTTATGGAATGATGCTAAATCATTTTTATTATCAGCAGCCCATGATGACGCCGTTAAAATCGAACAGACAATAATACTCAAGTATTTTATCTTCATGCAATTCTCCAGTTTTTATTTTGGTAAGATTTGGCGTGATGATAGCTTCTTAATTTTTTTAAATAGTGACATTGAGCAATGAATTGAAATTATTAAATATAACTTAACACACTTTAAGTTATGCTTAACTCGATGTTTTTGTTGATTAGATGTGATCTAAAGCGGAGATGTGTTTGCTTAAATCTCTAATATGGCATTGCTTTTACATTCTAAAAAGGTGATGTCGATGAAAAATTCTAAATATATTGGTTTTAGTTTTATTTTAATTTGTTCAACTCCAGCTTTATCTGAGCCACTAGATTTTTATGGAAGACTGTGGCTTGGTGTGGCCAACTCAAGTAATGGTCTTTCTGGTAACGAAAAAGTTGATGGATTTTCCCTTGAAAATTATGCATCATATTTAGGCGTTAAAGGTGAGTATAGTGTATATGATAATTTTAGCTTGTTATATAAATTTGAAGCAGGGATAGAAAGCTTTGATAACGATGATTCTAATATTTTCAAACCGAGAAACTCATACTTAGGTTTTAAAACTAACTATGGTTCAGCTGTTTTCGGAAGAAATGATACCGTTTTTAAAAGTGCTGAAGGTAAAGTGGATTTATTTAATATTACCTCAAGCGATATGAATATGATCATTGCAGGTAACGATAGATTAGGCGATTCGGTAACATTAAATAGCACTAAGGTCGCAGGTGTTACTATGGGTATTAGTTATGTTTTTGATAAGGATTTTAATCAAAAAAATCCAGAACTTTCTGATAAACAAAACAATTATGCAATTAGCTTTTCCCTAGGCGATGCTGCACTTAAAAAGAATAGTCACTATATTTCAATAGCCTATGCTGATGGATTGAATCAGTTAGAGGCAACAAGACTGGTGGGTGGTGTTGCTATTTCATCCGTAAAATTGGGGGCTATGTACCAGCGCTCTGAGTCAAGTATTTATGATAATATTAAAGGTAACTCCTACCTGTTAAGTATGGTTATTCCTATTAATAAATATGATATAAAATTTCAATATTTAAAAGATGATGCTGGGCTGGGTAAAGTGACAAAAAATGCCGGAGCAGATCTAAAAACACTAAAAGAGAGTGATGCAAGTCAATATTCAGTAGGCGTTGATTTTAAGGCTCAAAAGGATTTGACTTTTGGGGTAGGTATTTCCTATTTTGATGGTGACTATACTGACGTCAAAGGACATACTGAGTTTGATGACACTCTCATTTTTGTATCTACAAGATATCTATTTTAACCTCTATAGATAAAGCGGCTACATAGCCGCTTTATAAAAATCAGATATTTATCATGTTAATTATTTATCGTTTTAAACTATTATACTGCTAGTATAACTGATTTTTCCCTCGCGGAGCACAAGATGCGGATAACATTAAGACAATTGATGATCTTTAAAGCCATACATTCTGAGAGACAGATCTCAAAAGCGGCAAAAGTGCTTCATATGTCAACGCCAGCTGTAAGTATGGCACTTAAAGAATTAGAAGGGTCTTTAGGCTGTAGATTATTTGAGCGAGTAGCGGGAGGTTTGGTTGTAAATGCGCATGGAGAAATAATATTACCTTATGCTAATGAAATGCTATCCAAGGGAAAAGAGTTAGAAAATATATTTTCATTCCCTGAACATGGCATTAAGGGGACGTTAACCATTGGGAGCAGTAAGACTGCTGGTAACTATGTATTATCTAGAAAAATTCCATTATTTAAGAACCAATATCCCGATGTAAAAATAAAACTAGTCATTGATAATAGTTTAGTTATTGAAAAAATGGTTTCAGAAAAAGAACTAGACTTAGGCTTTATTGATGCTAAACCCGCGAGTAAAAATCTCATTTGTGAGCATTGGTTACAAGATAATCTTTGCATTGTGAGTGGTGTAACTCATCCTGCTGCAAATGGTTTAAATACAAAATCTTGGCTTAGTGAACAATTGTGGATATTCGACCATGAATCATCGTTCTCTCGAATTCGTGCAATTCAGTTATTAAAAAGCTTAAATATCCACGTTCGTGATGAAATCTGCATGTCAACCATTGGCTCTATTAAAAGGGCAATTGGAACAGGTATAGGTTTGAGTGTATTACCCCTATTAGCGATTGACGCTGAATTAGCAAGAAAAGACCTTATTTTATTACCTGTGGATGGATGGGATTATAAACGAACTTATTGGTCAATTCAGCGTGAAGGAGAAGAATTATCTGCATTAAGCATGAGTTTCCTAGCCTTTAGTAAGCTACTGTAAAATACAACAATGTATACCAGCTATTCTTACTAGGTGAATTAAATTGATATCATCAGATCTTGGAATAGGATTTTTTTTAGTCTTTTTACTATGTAGTTTATTTTATACACACACATCCTCTATTACACTTTTTAAGCAAATTTATCGTATTTTTCCACTGATGCTAATGTGCTACGCCTTACCTGCCATCTTTAGCTCGCTAAATATTATTGATGCAAGTCATAGTCAACTTAGCGAAATGGCAAAAACACACTTAATGCCCGGTTGTTTATTTTTGCTGATTTTAGGTACCGATTTCTTTGCTCTCAGTTTAGTGGGAAAAAAACTTCTCGGTATGTACGTACTAGGTGCTGTGAGCATCTGTATTGGTGGTCCATTAAGCCTATGGTTAGCTCTATATTTTTTCCGAATGAACTCGTCTGGCAGGGAGATAATGCTGCTTGGAAAGGCATGTCAACACTAATGGCAAACTGGCTTGGCGGAACCGCCAATCAATTGGCTGTAAAAGAAATCCACAGTGTCGGTGATGCCGTATTTGCGGTAATGATGGCTATTAATATTCTTTTTTCCGGTATATGGATGGTTATATTACTTTTCATTGCAGAACGCCAAGATAAAATCGATGATTTCCTGAAAGCTGATAAAAGCTATAGACCGATATTTTGCACTGACATCAAACGTAAAGTGATAGGAAAACAAACAGGCTATTATTGGATTCTGATATTGAGCTTGACTTTTTTCATTGTAATTCTCTTTAGTGAAAGATTATCATCCTTCCTTGCAACAAGAATCGTTAATAGTTTCCCACACTTATTTAAATACAATCTTACTTCTGATTTTTTTTGGTCAGTATTAATTACAACTTTTTTAGGATTATTATTTTCATTAACAAATGCAAGACATGTGTTAGTCAAGGAAACTCAGCAGATAGCTCTTTTTTTAATCTATATCATGATAATGTTGATGGGGTTGAACTTTGATATTAGCGCATTGAGCGCCGCGCCCTATTACGTTTGTATCGCTCTTATTTGGTTCTCTATACACATTATTATCTTATTTATTTTTACTGTTTTTTTCCGATTACCTATCATGTACTTCGCGATCGCGAGTCAGTGCAATATTGGTGGTGCTGCTTCTGCACCAGTTATCGCCAGTGCTTTTCACCCAAGGCTGGCTTCCGCTGCTTTATTGATGGCAGTTTGGGGTTATACTTGGGCGTCTTTGTTGGCATGGTATTTTGGTTTTTTAATGCAGTTTATTCAACCATAAGATGGGAACAAAAAGTGTGGCCAACTAATTTTTTTGCTCCCAATAAATGCCACTCCAGAATCTTCAAAGCACTACCCAAAGCTTTCAGCAAAATTCAATTTAACGATACAACTTATCCATTACCCCCCCAATCAATCAAACCTCGGGGTGATTCAACACTGGGATAAAGTCGCAGCTACGCGCAGCCTGCCCATATTTATTATGTTTTTTCATGATTCAAACTTGAGACACTTTACCATACATATACCTAAGTCTTTTGGTATGACTAAAATGAATTTAAAATCGCACTAAAATAAAAAAGCCTGCAAACGATTAAGTTTGCAAGCTTTTTAACTCTTATAAAAAGAGGAATTTGGTCGGTATGAGAGGATTCGAACCTCCGACCCCTGACACCCCATGACAGTGCGCTACCGGGCTGCGCTACATACCGAATTTTTAAGTATATTGCATACCTGTGCTGACTTAGCTAAATATTGTTTAGCGTTAATCTTTACGGTTTTTGCTCAATTACTTATTACCTAAGATACTGTTTATGGGGTTTATCTTAAGCGAGGCAGAACTGTAGCAATTGCCTCGCAACTGCGCAAGGGCTTCATTACATCTCTTTGATCGACTGCTTAGTTTATGTTCTGAATGACACAATTTTCGTCGATAACCGTTCGGAAATGGCCTCATCCATTAGCTATACGACTCGTCAGCCTGTTACTGACCAGAATTCAGCCTATGTTTGCCTAGATAAAGCGGTGGCACTATTCGTCGTCTCAATAATTCATCCCAATAATTCGTTTCTTTAATCCGTTCCCAGAATCAGTTTCTACAAATTCATTTCTGTTATGGTTTTATATTGGGGGCTTCAATTGAAGCTCTGGGATAGAGGCATTGGGTTTATTTGTGCCATAATCACAGACAGTTAACACAAGCAAATTTTCAAAGGGACTTTTCTTTGCATTTACCCGCCTTCCAAACCGCCCATCTCAGACTGGCCATTATTCTGGGTGTATTCGGCTTAGTCCTGAATCTTTTTCCCATCCCTTTATTCGCTAATGTGCAATTGATTCTCGGCAACGTGGCCGTTGTGATAGTGGCAATACTCTTAGGACCTTGGTATGCGTTGATCACCGCCCTATTTACCGCAACGGGACTCATGATCGTGTGGTCGAGCCCGCACGTGTATTTACTGTTTTTACTCGAAGCATTATGGCTTGGTTTTGCAAGGCGCCGAGATATTCAAATACTCTATGCCAGTGTGAGTTATTGGGTGTTATTGGGGATCCCGCTGTTAGCTATTTATGTGGCTGTCATTGCTAAAATGCCCGCCAGCCACATTCCTTTTACTGCGATAAAACAAGCCGTTAATGGCATGATTTACGCTGCAATTGGTGAACTCTGTGTGGTTGCTATTCCAAGCCTATGGCATTTTAAAGGCAAGCTGACCAATCTTAACCGACGCACTTTTAGCTCGCAGCTCAGTTACTTGTTCACCTTAATCATTACTGTGAGTTTATTAGTTTCGTCATTAGCATTTAATCACTTTTTCATTGATAAACAACAGGTGTTGATTAATCGCAATCTGGACGATACGGCAACTCATTTGAGCCATGCAACCGACAACTACCTCGCTTACAACACCCAAGTCATCGCTAGCACGGCCAAGTTTTTGAGTCTGTCGAACGCTGGCATCAATGAGTGGCAGGCATTGCTATCGAGCATACACGATAGCAATCAAGGCTTTAAAACTATGCTGATTGCGAATGAACAAGGCAATTTGCTCGCTGCCAGTCCAATGGCCAATATTGTGAACTTAGATCGCCTAGCAGAAATCCCTTCTGTGATGGATAGGGAATACTTTATCCAAGCGTTTTATAACCATAAAACCTTTGTATCACCCGCATTTATCGGCAGAGGTTTTGGTAATGACGTAATCGTTGCCATCAGTGCCCCTATTTTTAGTCCAAATGCTCCCAATCAAGCCAGAGGGATAGTCGAAGGCAGCTTAGATTTACGCTATTTTTCCAGCATAGATAAACAAAACCTGCACCATGAGCAGCAATCTATTTTACTGACCGATGAGAACAATAATCTGATTTATGCCTCCGAGGGGTTAGGACTCGCACCGTTCACCCCCTTGTCATTCAGCAAAGGCAGCGAGATATATCGCGCCCGGCTTCAACTGATGAACCTGCATAATCTAGACTCAAATACCCCTGAGTACATCTATGCCCAGCATAAGTTAAACAATGGGTGGCAACTCTATGTTTTAGAACCTTTTGTGCCGCTTTTAAAACTGGCTGAACGCCAATATGTCAACACGGTAATTTTGCTGTTTTGCTCCTTAGTCGGTGCCTTTTTTATTACTAAAGCCATCAGTAAGTTACTGACCGAACCTCTATCCCTTTTAGCGCAGCATTTCGGTCCCGCTAAGCAAGAAAAAGTCAGTGACGAGAAGTTTGAGCATGATCTACTCGATAAAAGTACCCCTAAAGAGATCTATAGCTTGTATGAAAGTTTGGCCTCAAACCAGCAAACCTTACTCGAACACCAACAAGAACTTGAACAAAAAGTACAGCAGCGCACCCAAGATTTAGAGGCCGCTAATGTGAAATTAAAGGATTTAGCCGAGCGCGATCCGCTGACGAATCTCTATAATCGCCGTTATACCGAACACCAATTCCCGCTCATCCAACAGATGTGTGAACGGGGTCAAGATGCTATGACACTTGCCATAATGGACTTAGACCACTTCAAACAAATCAATGATACTTATGGTCATTTAGGCGGCGACGAGTGTTTAAAAGTGGTTGCTAAACTCTTAACGTTACTCTTCAAACGGGATATTGATTTAATCTCGCGCTACGGCGGCGAAGAGTTTTTGCTGATTTTGCCTATGTGTAATGCCCTGAAAGTCGAAGCACATCTTAATGAATTTAAACAGCAACTCGCTGATACTGTGATCATCAATCCGCAGGATAATCGAAGCTTCAATGTCACGGCGAGTATTGGCGCTGTGATTGCCAATGCCACCTATAGCGACTCTTTAGAGCACTGGCTTAAGCAAGCCGACAATAACTTGTATCTAGCAAAGGAACAGGGGCGTGATCGAGTGGTTTGCAGCCTGATTGTTTAACTGGCGCTTGTTTAGGAGAAAGCTGTTGAAGAGGCAGTCGTTCAAAGGTAAAGAAGGTTTAGGCCAGATTAGCTGAGCGGCGTTCAATCACTATTGGATTGCGCAGCATTGTACTGAATGCTAGCAGGTTAAGCTGCATGGCTCTGCTTGATCCTGAGCGCACATTTACATAGTGTGATCATCAATAACCGCTCAGGCGTTATGACACTGAGCGGTTAATCAATCACAAAATCCTAGTGCATATGCGCGAGTCGATACTCATCCATGCGCTCGAGTAGATACGGGAAAAATGGATTCCATTTCTGTCGTAACATTTCAGATGCTGACACACTATACAAGCCGCGCTCTCCCCGCGAAGCTGAGGCTCCGATTTGGATCCTATGTAAATCAGGCTGGATCACGGCACCATAAAGCCCATCATCTATGCCAAAAGGTAGCGCAACATGGGATAAGGAATACACACCTGCAGGCCAATATAAATCTAATATCCGCACGTTTTCACTGACCTGAGTGAGCACTTTACCCTGTGTGTCTATATCCTGTGTATCTAAATTTTGTTCATCTAAACCCAGTTCATCTAAACCAAAGTATCGCGCCTGAACCTGCGTGGTTTCATTACTGATATTTTCCACCACAGTGCCGCGATAATGTAACTCAGGGTTATTAATGTTCGCCAACAAGCCCGCAAGCGGATCATTGGACACCATCTTGGCATTTACATCGAGTCGGTTCATATCAAACAGCACTAGCTCATGACCTTTTTCAGGCAACGTTTGATACAGATTATTCACCACCGCCGCAGTTGAAACCGTTGCGTCCACCACTGACTGAAAGGTGAGTATCGACGGAACTTGCACCCGTTGCTTCGGCGTTAATCCTGCCAATAAACCTTGGTTACGCAGGGCTAATTGATAAACTACATCGCCCGCATTAACCGCAAAAGAGGTGTATTTAAAGGGATCGTACTCTACTTGAATACTGTTCCATTGCAGTTTATCCAGCTCCAACAATCGTCCTATCCAACTCTGCCAGCGTGCAGCCGCCGCAGATGGCGCTAGCCCTATCGCGGGAGAGATAAAAATCATTCCATCATAATCAGGGGTTTTATTATGGCTTATACGTTCTAACTCATGGTTCAGCGCGACGGCGGCACCCGTCGAAAAAGCCACCACAAATAATGGTTTATCTTTCAGAGTTTGCCGCATATGCGCTGTGGCTAAATTCACCGCTGCGGCCAGATCTTGCCAATAAAGCTCAGTCAATCCACTTGGAATCGTGCCATGTCCTGGCAGTCTTAAACCGAGCACATGGGCTTTACCTTTAAAGTGCACTGCCACATTGGATAGAGCATAGGGCGAATCCGACATACCGTGGAGCAGTAATACTCCAAATTCGGCATTAGCCACAGGCCATTCATAACTGCGATTCCAGTTTTGTGGCCAATGGGCAGGATCAGATAAGCTATTTTTGACATAGCGGTTCACTGGAGAAAATTCATTGGCGGGAATCTTTTTGACAACTTTACGCTCAACTTCGGCGAATAAGCGGTCTTCTAGCGCTAAGTACTCATTAAAATTGGCAAGTTTGGTATTGTAATGGAACTCATTTTTTAGCTCGACCGTATGCCAAAGTGACAGCTCAGGGCGCGCATTAAGAAAATAGATCCCTGTCGCGAGTAACGCCACCACTATGCCAGTACTTGCATACACTGCAGCTAAAAATAGGTGTTTTGTCGAACCTATGATGATAGCCTTCATCGCTGTTCCTACATGAAGATAAAATGTGCAACTAGATTATACGGGTAGATAAAAACATCCTTCAAACGTTTTACCGCGATAAAAACCACTTAAGCAGTACAATTTAATCACTCCAATTTAGTCACTTCAATTTAGTCACTTCAATTTAGTCACCCCAATTTACTCATCTCGCAATTTTATTAGCCGCATAGGCCTTAATCGGGTTAGGATCGAAAATAGTCTTATTCCAACGAAACTTATACACTCTCGATGATAATCGGTAATCCACACGCTAGGTTCGCCTACTATCTTCCTACCGCGCCGCTGGTACCTGAGAACTGGCATTACACTCAGCCAGACGCTGTCGCGACTCTTATAGCTCTCAATGGCAATCATTGGCGTAAGATCTTCACTATTATGGCCAAAATAAGTACGGTTGGAGATGACTGGCGCAGCTATCGTGACCAAGTGTTACTTAAGCAAAATGAACTGCTCTGCATAGGCGGCACTGAATTGATGGCAAACGCTAAGATTCATCTCATTGCGGGGCAAGTGGCCGCAAATGCTTTAGGGCTCACCATGTCCGTAAACGATTCCGATGCGCAGCATTTAACTGCCCAAAATAAATCCATAACCGCACTTAAGCTGCCATCTTCGCTAGGACAGCATTTTTTACTCACGCCCTATTTGGATTATCGCCAATACCCAAACCAACTGATCGCCCTGACACGCCAACACTTAGCAACGCCAGAGCCCCAACACAGTGAATAATTCCATTATGATTGTGGTAACGGCTGTCACCACAGCATTAGTCACCAAATAACAAAGGCATAAAAAAGCACTCGTGAACAGAGTTCAAACGAGTGCATATTCAAGGACGATTCAGGGTTAGTCGTAAATGGTTGGAATAGGCTGACGTTTATGCTGTGTCGCCTTATAAATACCAATCAACTTGTCCTCAACCGCCTTGCCAACGTCTTTACCCTCAAGGAAATCATCGATTTGCGCATAGGTTAAGCCAAGCGCAACTTCATCTTCGAGTAAGGGTTTATTGTCTTCTAAATCCGCGGTCGGCGCTTTATAGACTAACGATTCTGGCGCGCCAAGATACGCGGCGAGTTGGCGAACTTGGCGTTTGTTAAGACCAAATAATGGCGCTAAATCGCAGGCACCATCACCCCACTTGGTATAAAAACCTGTGATATTTTCGGCACTGTGATCTGTCCCCACCACAAGCCCGCCCACGAGTCCGGCGAGTTCGTATTGCGCTATCATCCGCATACGGGCTTTGACGTTACCCTTCACAAAATCAACCTTCGCCACATCGGGCAAAGGCAATCCAGCTTCGACTAACGCGGCAACGGCAGCGCTATGCACGCCATCAACGCCTTGATGCACATTCACAGTGACCAACTTAGAGGGCTGAATAAACTGACAGGCTAATTGCGCCTCATGCTCATCTTTTTGGATCTGATAAGGTAATCGCACAGCGATAAACTGATAACCGCCTTGGCTATTTTCGTGGTTTAAACTGTCCACCGCTAACTGACACAAACGCCCAGCGGTAGAAGAATCCACCCCACCGCTGATCCCTAATACCAATGCCTTGCTGCGTGCTTCTTTTAGTTTGGTTTTAATAAACGCGACTCGACGTTGTACTTCGAACTCTGGCTCTATGGCCGTGAGTACCTTCATTTCTCTTAAGATTTGCGCTTTCACCGAAAATTCCACCTTAAATTATCGCTGTATTTGGACTACCTGAACCCGACTAACGTTAACATTTATTCGCAACTGCCTGTAGTTAAAATTAGCGCTTGGCTGATTGATTGCTGATAAACGTCATAAAAATAAGGGCAACAACGGTTTGCCGTTATTGCCCTAGCGTAAATCAGTTAGCTTAATACCAATACAGCTATCGACTTATCTTTCCCAGTAGGATTCTTCTAAGCTGTCTTCGCGCTCAGGTAAACCGCGGGATAAACGCGGGCTATGCTGAGCTAAGACTTCATAGGCGACGCGGTTAGCGTACTTACACACTTGAGAGAACGAAGAATAACACAGGCCATCGCGCTTATGTTTACTTGAGCCTGGCACGTTAGTCTTGTGGAAAGTATTGGCCGCCAGATCGTGCAATAACGCCGATAATGCGCCATCGCCAGCGCCATTTGTGTTACCGATTTTTTCAGGGCCGCCCATGTAAGGTGAAATGTGGGCAAAGACTTTGATTGGTGTTTCACAGTCACTTTTAAGCTTTGGACGGGAAAATTCATAACGATTAAATTCAGGGATAGCGCCCGGCAACAGCGTGTGAGTCGTTTCGCGTTTTTCAGAATCTTCAGTATAACCCGCAGTATAAAGCCCGATTGGACCCGCTGTGGTTAATACCATGTCGCACCATTCCAAGGCTTTTTCACTGGCAAGCAGAGGATCCCGTGAACCCGTTAAGGCTTCACCTTCGTCTTCATTCATCGCCAAAATGGTGACATGTTCTTTGATGAAGTTTTGCCACCATTGCGGGTCTTCTTCAATCAAGAAACGCGTGCCTAAGGTTAAAACCACGGGAACTTCGGCGGCTTTTGCATATTCGATAGCGCACATGGCCGCATCGGTAATACGGTCGCCATCACTGGCGCGCATCAAATACGCGGTCAACACTAAGGCTGAACTGCCCTGCACCACGTCTTTATCGATAAATTCAGGTGTGAGTTTATCCATAGCGCCTTTGCTGATCGCAAATGTTCGCTCGCCGCACTCAGAAATCAGGGTAAAACAGCGACCGATAGGACCATCTACAGGTTGTAGAAAGTTAAGGTCGACTTTAGAAGAGGTATTACATAAATAGCGGTAGGCGTAACTGCCCACTTCAATATTCTGACTCATAACCCCAAACAGCACTGAACGGTCATCGGCCAGAATAGAATAGTTGTGCACTGTGTTACCAATAGTGCCACCAGCAAATTCATCGCTAATCAAACCATGAATTTTTAACTCTGTGTAGAGTCTGTGGGCCTGTTCATCATTGATCAAGGTAGAATTGCCTTTGGGCAAGCCATAACGGCTCAGCAATTCGTCTTCCACTTTCGCTTCGATATCCACTAAGGTTTGATCAATACCGCTGATATAGGTCGCAAACGGCTGAGGCTGTTGAGTCAGCTGTTCAAGCAGCGGATCTCGGGTTTTAACCGGAAAATAATGTTTAGATTTACGCTGACCGGGAAACTTCATAGTGGCTCTCTTTTCCTGGCATCCATGCTAATTGGCGTCTGCCGAGGCGGTCAAGCCAAGCAGCATCCTAAAAATATTGAGTCTAGGCTAGCGAGACAAAAAAACCACCCCTTAGCCGGAAGGGCGCAGATTCTATCACAAAATCAGTTCGAAGCCAGTGCTCCTATACCCAAGATACCGCTTGTTCTTGGATTAATTGCCGTAATAATTCAATGTGTAACTCATCGTCGTTCAAACAAGGGATAAACCGATAGTCGCTGCCACCCGCATGCAAAAAGGTTTCCTTAGCGCCAATGGAGATTTCTTCTAAGGTTTCGAGGCAATCGGTCGCAAACGCAGGGCAAATCACATCGACACTTTTGATCCCTTGCGCAGGTAACTCGGCCAGTAATTTATCGGCGTAGGGCGTTAACCATTCTTCGCGGCCAAAGCGCGATTGGAAGCACACTTGCCATTGCGACTCGCTCAGCTCAAGTTTTTGTGCCAACAGTTTAGCCGTGACAAAACACTGCTCGCGGTAAGGGTCGCCCTCTTTCACATAACGCAGTGGAATACCGTGAAATGACAAGAGCAACTTGTCGGCCTGCCCATGGGTTTTCCAGTGGCGCGTCACACTGTGTGCCAGCGCAGCAATATAAGCGCTATGGTCAAAATAGTCTTTATTAAAACGAACCTGCGGCATGTCACGCACGGTTTTAAGATAACGGGCAACGGCATCGAACACACTTGCCACCGTCGAGCAGGAATATTGGGGATACAAAGGCAGCACAATAATACGCTCTGCCCCTTGATCTTTCAGGCGTTCAAATCCCGCATCGATGGAGGGATTGCCGTAACTCATACCCAGTTCAACCGGAATGGTCTGGTTAAAGGTTGCACTTAAGTCCACCGCCAACTTTTGTGCTTGGCGTGCACTTATCACTATCAAGGGCGAGCCTTCCTGCGTCCACACGCTTTGGTAGAGTTTGGCGACTTTCGCCGGACGGGTGTTGAGGATAATGCCGTTCAGCAGCGGTTGCCAAATCCACGGCGATAAATCAACGACACGGGGATCACTTAAAAACTGCCTTAAAAAGCGTTTAACGGCCTTAGGACTAGGTTGTTCAGGCGTGCCGAGGTTAACCAATAACACACCAAAAGCAGGGGAAGGATTCAACGTTAGGCTCATGGTTAATGAAGTTCACTTGGAGGCTAACATTGCGATACCCATAAAAAAAGCCTGCATCGGCAGGCTTTTTCTTAATATGAGAACTTGTTCTCGTAAATTAACCTTTATTCGGTTATTTCAACACTCTAGCTAACTGCTCACTCACGGCCGCAACCGATTGAGTACCGTCAAACTTGTTGTATTGAGTTTGGCCAGCGGCAGCCACTTTACCGTAGTATTCAACCAGCGGCTTAGTTTGCTCGTGGTAAATCGCAAGACGTTTACGCACTGTGCTTTCTTCGTCATCTGGACGAATAGCTAAATCTTCGCCAGTCACGTCGTCTTTACCTTCCACTTTAGGTGGATTGAAAACCACATGGTAAACACGGCCAGAACCTGGGTGAACACGGCGACCGCTCATGCGCTTAACGATTTCTTCGTCTGGCACGTCGATTTCAATCACGTGATCAATGCTAATACCGTTTGCTGCCATCGCATCCGCCTGTGGGATGGTACGTGGGAAACCGTCTAACAAGAAACCTTTAACACAGTCTTCCTGTGCGATACGCTCTTTAACCAGACCGATGATCAGATCATCAGAAACCAGTTGACCAGCATCCATCACTTTCTTCGCTTCCAAACCCAGTGGAGTACCGGCTTTTACCGCGGCACGTAACATATCACCAGTGGAAATTTGTGGGATACCATACTGTTCCATAATGAACTGGGCCTGGGTACCTTTACCGGCACCTGGGGCGCCCAATAGGATAATGCGCATCTCAAGAGTCCTCTTTTCGCATTGATATTCTTCTTAGGGCGGCGATCTTCGCACATCTGGCCGCCATTGAGAAGGGTTTTAGCTTCGACTTTAGCCTCAGAAAACGCAAATAAACTGCGGTTACTAAGCGATTTTTTTCATTAATAGAGCAAAGTATAGAGCTTACGGCGGTATTGATTGGCTATGGAATTACCTTGGCCAAGTGCCGTTAATACTTCCATAAATACTTGTTTTACTGTGCCATTTTCAGCACCTAAATCTTTACTGAGCACACCGAATAACAGTTTTAATGCTTCATCATCGCGGTGGGCAGCATGCAATGCCTTACTCAGCTCGAGTAATAACACTAAATCTGTTGGATTTTGCTCAAACTTTTGCTGCAAATCGCGAATTTCAGGGGTATCCGCCGCATCCAAGGCAAGTGCGAGCTTAGCTTTTAAACTCTGGTAATAACCATCTTGGTCGGCAAGCCCTACTTTCTCAAGCATGGCTTGTGCTAGCACTAATTCGCCCTGCATAAGATACACATCGGCAAGCACTAGACTCACCTCACCCGCTTGATTTGACCCGACATGGGCTTCTTTAAGCAACACAGCTGCAGTAGCAAGATCTTCTGCGCTCACTTGGCTAAGCGCGAGCAATGCTTTGGCCTGTGCTAACTGTAACTGCCACATAGGCGGCAAATGTTTATCCAGCATAGCTGTGACTTGCGCCGCATCTTGCAGGCCAGCAAAACCATCTACAGGCTGACCTTTATCCAATACTAACGTGGTCGGTAGACTTTGAATGCGAAAGTAATTAGCGATTTCTAATTCGGCTTCACAGTCAACTTTTGCGAGCACGAATCGACCCGCATTTTGCGCGGCAATTTGCTCTAAGGTGTGCAGCATAGCCACACTTTGTTCCTGCGGCTGCGCCCAAAATGCTAACACCACGATCTGTTGCATCGAGGCGTCAACCACTTGCTGAATATTGTCTTTAGTCAGACTGAGGATATTATCCATAGTATTCCCTTAACATTTAAGGCCTCTATCATGGGAGGCCTTATTCTTTTAAAACTAAGCGTTAGAACCAAGTCTTAAAATCGAGTCTTACCGCTAACGGATTGAGTGACAGGCTAGGCGCAAACCACTCTTCCTGCACTAGAAACAATATCGGGGCCGTTCAAAGAAGGGCCCCGATAGTCATTTACTTCATGTTAGCCAGTAACATTTGGTTCATCAGCTTGATAAAGGCCGATGGGTCCGCAAGGCTACCTTTTTCAGATAATTGCGCCTGTTGCAGCAGCAGATTTGACCAATCCGCGAAGACGGCTTCATCTTGAAGATCATTTAAGCGCGATACTAATGGGTGCGCTGGGTTGATCTCAAATGTCGGCTTCACTTCTGGCACAGGTTGACCCGCAGCTTGCATCAGCTTGATCATCTGAGTCGACATTTCGCCTTCACCCGCCACCACACAGGCTGGGGTGTCAGTTAAGCGTGACGTGACTTTCACATCCGCAACGGTTGAGCCTAATGCCGCTTTAATGCGTTCAACTAAAGCTACCGATTCTTGCTCAAGCTTTTCTTGCGCTTCTTTTTCAGATGCATCTTCCAGCTCGCCAAGTTCTAAATCACCACGGGTCACTGAGTGCAGTTGTTTCTCTTTGTACTCAGTTAAGTGGTTGATTAGCCACTCGTCGATACGCTCTGACATCAGTAAGACTTCAATGCCTTTCTTACGTAACAACTCTAAATGTGGGCTGTTAGCGGCGGCTTCATGGCTGTCGGCAACAATGTAGTAAATCTTAGTTTGACCTTCTTTCATGCGGCTGATGTAGTCATCAAGTGACACAGTCGGCGCAGCACTGCCCGTGTGGGTCGAGGCAAAACGCAATAAGCCAGCAATACGCTCACGGTTGGCGAAATCTTCCGCAGGCCCTTCTTTCAGCACTTGCCCAAATTCAGCCCAGAACTGTTGATATTTTTCCGCATCGTCTTTCGCCAGTTTTTCCAGCATGCCAAGCACACGTTTGGTGATACCAGTACGCATCGCTTTGGTCACGTGGTTATCCTGCAGAATTTCGCGGGATACGTTCAGCGGCAGATCGTTTGAGTCAATTAAGCCCTGCACGAAGCGCAGATAAGATGGCATAAATTGCTCGGCGTCATCCATGATGAACACACGTTGTACAAACAGTTTTAGGCCGTGTTTACGGTCGCGATTCCACATATCCCAAGGCGCTTTTGCAGGAATATACAATAGGTTAGTGTATTCTTGCTTACCTTCTACCCGATTATGACTCCACAGTAGTGCGTCTGTGTAATCGTGGGAAATGTGTTTGTAAAACTCTTGATACTCTTCGTCACTGATATCAGCTTTATTGCGCATCCACAAAGCCGTGGCTTTGTTCATGACTTTCCATTGACCTTCGGTCGCAGGAATTTTTTCGCCATCAGGACCATCACGCTCTGGCGAGCCTTCTTGCCACATTTCAACTGGCACAGAGATATGATCTGAGTATTTAGTGATGATCGAACGCAGGCGCCAATCATCGGCAAATTCTTTTTCTTCATCACGTAGGTGCAGCGTGATTTCAGTACCACGGCTCGCCTTAGTGATGGTATCAACGGTGAAGTTACCCTCGCCTTCTGATTCCCACAATACGGCTTCATCGGCCTTATGACCGGCAGCGCGAGTGCGAACCGTGACTTTCTTCGCCACGATAAAGGCTGAATAGAAACCGACACCGAACTGACCGATTAACTGTGAATCCTTTGAGGATTCGCCCGATAGATTCTTAAAGAAATCAGCGGTGCCTGATTTTGCGATTGTGCCTAAATGCTCAATCACGCCGTCGCGGGTCATACCCACGCCGTTATCTTCGATGGTCACAGTGCCTTTTTCTTTATCGGCACTGATACGGACTCGCAGTTCACCGTCGCCTTCATAGAGTGCGTCATTGGTCAACGCCAGATAACGCAGCTTGTCCGCCGCATCCGCAGCGTTGGAGACCAGTTCACGCAAGAAAATTTCTTTGTTGGAATACAAAGAATGGATCATCAAATGCAACAGCTGTTTGACTTCTGTTTGAAAACCATGAGTTTCTTGTTGTGACATGAAATTTTCCTTTATTTGTTACGCAATTTGGTAAAAGTAACGCTTAGTGTTTACTAAATGGGGCTCCAAATTTGCTTTTCAAGGGCAAGGGCTAAAACGAGGTTCGAATGGCGAAAAATAAGGCGCTTGATGAATACCAAGCGCCTATATGTATGCTTTCAACATCAACCTGCACGAGGCGTTAGTCTTGGGCTAATTCTTTTTCTAACTGTTGGGCGATGGCTTCGGGCGATCCGCTGTTGCGGGCAAAGAGTCCATAAGCGGCGGGGATCACGAAGATAGTGAATAGGGTTGCCAGTAAAATCCCCGACAACACCACTACACCAATCACAAAACGAGTTTCAGCACCCGCGCCTACCGCCAATACCAATGGCACGGCACCAGCGGCAGTGGTGATCCCTGTCATTAAGATAGGCCGTAACCGCTGCGCTGACGCTTGGATAATGGCCTTATCAAAATCAACGCCTTTATCCCGCAATTGGTTAGCAAACTCGACAATCAAGATGCCATTTTTCGCGGCTAACCCGACCAGCATAATAATGCCTATCTGACTGTAAATATTGAGACTCTGCCCTGTAAGCCACAAACCAATTAAGGCGCCGACGGTAGCCAGCGGCACAGTAAGCATGATCACCACAGGGTGGATATAACTCTCAAACTGCGCCGCGAGCACGAGGAATACAATCCCCAGTGCGAGGATGAATACGAAGTACATAGAGCTACCCGACTCTTGATAATCGAGGGATTGGCCCTTGTAGCTAATCACCGCTTCCGCTGGCAAATAGGTACGCGCCAATTGATTCATATAATCAAGGGCTTCACCTAGACTATAACCATCTTCCAAACTGGCTTCTATGGTGATCGCGCGCATGCGATTATAGCGATTAAGCGAACTGGCGTCGGCAAACTCCTCCACAGTCACTAAGTTCGACAGCGGAATAAGCTCCTGACTGCGCTCGGAACGAACATAGATATTTTGCAGATCCACCGCCGTATTTTGATTATCGCGCTCGCCTTCAACGATCACATCGTATTCTTCACCGTCACGCATAAACGTCGTCACTAAGCGTGAGCCCAACATGGATTCCAACGTACGGCCAATATTTGAAATCGACACTCCAAGGCTCGCCGCTCTGTCTCTGTCGATGACGACACGAAGTTGAGGCTTAGTCTCTTTATAATCATGATCTAATCCCAATAATTTGGGATTCTGTGCCGCCTTTTGCATCATGATATCGCGCCAGCGGGCAAGCTCTTCGTAGCTAGGTCCACCAACCACAAATTGCACAGGTTTACCTACGCCGCGACCAAAGGCTTGGCGCATTACAGGGAACGCTTGCACTCCGGCGAGATTGGCAAGACGCTTATTAATGTCAACGATAACTTCCTTTACTGGACGACGTTTGCCCCAGTCTTCCAGTACTATGATTGCCATACCGTTAGAGAAATCCGCCGCGCGGCCAAAACCACGGGGGGCACGAATGAGCAGACGTTTGATATCACCCGTTTCGACCAATGGCATCAAGCGGTTTTCCACTTCATTCATATAGGATTCTATGTATTCGTAACTCGCGCCCTGTGGCCCGTTGACCATCAAGAATAACGAACCACGGTCTTCCTGTGGCGCAAATTCTTGCGGTACTTTTTGGACTAAATAGACACTAGAACCTAATGCGACTAACACCAGAATCGACACCAATATCGGGTGGGCCATGGCGGATTTTAAGGACAATTGATACCGATTTGACACTTTTGTCATTATGCCGTCGACCTTACGCACCAACCAAGAATCCTGCGAGCTCGGCTTAAGCAACTTAGAGCACATCATGGGCGTGAGTGTGAGCGCCACTAGGCTAGAGAACAGCACGGCCGCACTCATGGTCACGGCAAACTCTTTAAAGAGTTTACCTAAGTCACCTTCAAGGAAAGTGATTGGCATAAAGACCGCGACCAACACGAGTGTAGTCGCGATAACAGCAAAAGCCACTTCACGCGCACCGAGAAAAGCAGCTTTGAGTGGGGAATCTCCTTCCTCGATACGTCTATGGATGTTTTCCAGCATCACAATCGCATCATCCACCACCATACCGATGGCGAGGATCATTGCCAATAAGGTCAAGAGGTTAATGGTATAACCTAGCGTATACAGCACAATAAAGGTGCCGAGCAGAGACACAGGCACAGTGATCGCAGGGATCAACATAGCGCGCACACTGCCAAGGAACAGATAAATCACGATAATCACTAAAATCATCGCAGTGAACAGGGTTTGATACACTTCTTTAATCGAGGCTTCGATAAACACTGAGCTATCGTAGCTGCGTTTAATCGACATCCCCGCTGGCAAGGTCGGGTTGATTTTGTCAACCAGCGCGTTCACTGCGCGCGCCACTTCTAACGTATTGGCGGTTGACTGTTTAGACACGCCTAAACCTATCATTGCCTCTTTGTTGCCACGGAACATAATCCGCTCTTCATCAGAGCCAATTTCCACCCGTGCGACATCGCTCAGTTTGACTAAATAACCGTCTTCCCCTTGGGTGATGACTAAGTTTGCGAAATCTTCGGCAGTGCGATAACCCCGCTCCAGTCTCACTGTAAAGTGCCGCTCCTTCGACTCTATCGAACCTGCAGGTAACTCGACGTTCTCAGCTCTGAGCGCGGCCTCAACATCGGCAACCGTTAAACTGCGAGAGGCCAAGGCTTGTCTGTCAAGCCAAATGCGCATGGCGTAAACCTTACCACCCCCAATACGCATCCGCGCCACACCATCGACCACCGAAAAGCGGTCCGACAAATAGCGGTTGGTGTAATCGGTCAATTCTAGGGTCGTCATTTGATCCGACACGAGATTGAGCCACATGATCACTTCATCACTGCCATTGGCCTTTTGTACTTCTGGGGGATCTGCTTCATCGGGTAAATTGTCGAGTAAACCTGAGATCCTATCGCGCACATCGTTAGCTGCATCTTCAATATTACGACTAATATCAAACTCTAAGGTAACCGATGAGCGGCCATCACTGCTCGATGAACTCACGTGACGAATGCCTTCGACGCCACTGATCCTGTCCTCAATCAATTGGGTAATGCGGCTTTCCACCACGGCAGCACTGGCACCGCGGTAATTCGTGTCGATAGATACCACTGGCGGATCTATATTCGGGTATTCGCGTAGGGGCAATTTATCAAAGGAGACAAGCCCGAAAGCGACCAGCAACAAGCTGATCACTGAGGCAAATACGGGACGTTTGACCGAGAGATCAGTAAGGATCATACACTTGGCTCCGCGTTCGTATCGGCAAGATAACTAAACTTTTCCGCGAACTCAGTTTGCACTTTATCCCCAGGATGAACTTTCAGTAAGCCGCGGATGACCACGTTTTCACCCAAGGCTAAACCGTCTAAGATCTCTACCCAGCCACGGGTGCGAATACCAATAGTGACTTGTTTACGTTCAATCACCTTGTCAGCATTAACGCTGTAAACATAATGGCTGTTTTGGATCGGGATAATGGCAGATTCAGGCAACATCAAGGCCTCGCGGCTACGCTTGATGAGTTTGACCTTCATCAACATGCCCGGTAATAAACGCAGCTCCGGATTGGGAATTTCGGCGCGAACGATCACTGTGCGTGTGGTTGGATTCACGCGGCTATCAATCGATGTCACCACACCTTTGAAAGTCACATCAGGGAAAGCGACCGCTTTGGCTTCCACCTTTTTACCTGGCTCTAAATCTTGAATAAAGCGCTCTGGCACTGAAAAATCGAGCTTAATGGTAGAAATATCATCCAATGTCGTAATCACAGTGCCGGGCGACACTAAGCTGCCCACACTGATTTGACGTAAGCCCAAACGGCCATTAAAAGGCGCCAGAATACTGCGATCATTGAGTGATGATTGCGCCTGTTCGAGCTCGGCACGGGTGGTATCAATAAGGGTTTGTAATCTATCGCGTTCTAACTCGGCCACAGTGCGGCTAGTCACCAACGAACTGATCCGAGCTAATTCACGTTGATTATCACTGACTTTGACTTGCGCGGCTTTAACCTTAGCGATCTGCTCAGCATTTTGCAGTTGGACTAATAACTCGCCCTTTTTAACGATATCGCCGTCGTCAAATTTAAGCGCTATCACCATGTCGGTAACTTTAGGCGTTATCGTTACAGATTCTGCGGCTTTATTGCTACCAATAGCTTCAACTTCATCGCGAATGGGCGCCATAGCTGCAGTGGCAATCACTACATTAGGTATGAGTTTAATCTGGGCTGCAGCAATCTCTTGCGGTTGCATGGCTTGGTATCCAAACCATGCCGCGGCCAATATGGCGATTATTAGAATAATTTTTTTCATCGGGCTTCCAAGGAATGACTCGCATTAATGACGGCTAGTTTACTCACTCACATCATCGCATCAATACGTTTTACTTTTTCTTACAAATTACGCTGATAGCGCAAAATATGTATGATTAAGTGTCTTTGGCGATATCAATGGTTGAGTTGCCAGAATGCAGTACGATAACAAGGTTGTTAAGTGATTAATTTTACTTATCACCAGTAACTCAACATTTATCACTAAAACCATTTGAAAAAGATTGGTATATAGATAATTTAATTCTGAAACACAGATCGCCTAGATAATCGACAATCCCCTGCTTAAAACTCAAATCGCAGCCAATAAAAAAGGGCGATAATTCGCCCTTTTCTAGTCAACTGCTGAAATTAACGTATTTGACGTTCTTCTTTCATCAGGTTTGACAGTGACTGGTACACATTGCTAACCACTTCATCGCTTAATGGCTGATCTTCGTTATCGCGAAGGAAGATTTTCGTTTCTTCTGGAGTATCACCATCTTCAAGCAGTAAACGGTAGCTACCTTCTTTCAGTGCTAACTTATCTTCGCCCCACAATGAACTCCAGAAACCAGAGTTATCGTCAAACTTGATAAAGTACAATCCTTTAGCACTATCCATATCGGCAATTTCAAAGCCCATTTCTGGTAGCACTATGCGTAGACGATCCCACACTTGCTTGTAAGAGGCTTTAGCAGACCAGTAAGCCTTACCTTCTTCAGGCGTCACGAGATCAACATTAATACCTAAGGTTTGCTTCAAACGATTCGATTGGATCGCTTGGTCGCGCTTAACGCTGATATACGCAATGGCGCTGTTCAGCATATCAATAGTGTATCTTTGCTTATCTTCACCGCTTAATAAAACTTGTTGCGCTTTATCGTCGTAGAACTCTTCGTGTTCAACTAAGTGAATAACGATATTTGCAGTACGACCATGTGGACGCGTTTCCACGTCAAAACGATAGCGTTGGCGCAACAGATAAACTTTATCCGCACCCCACATGCTCGATTCAATCACTTCACGACTTTCAATCCAATCGGTTTCTACGTTGCCTTTGTCAAAATCACGGCTACGAACAGCAATACCTTTTTGAGCAAAGAAACCATCTAAGTTTGTGAAGATTTCTTGTTTCAAATCCACAGCATTGTCTATGGATTCAACTACGATTTTAATGTTGTCACTGCCCTCTTCCACATGAGTACCTTCCGCCATTGGCAGTACTTGCAGTGGCGGACGGATATCTAAGTTTTTGCCATACAGCGAAGCATTCACTTTAGAACCCAGTGCTGGTACATCGAATTCTTTATTGTAGGGTGGCGTTTTTAATCCCGCGGGGATCTTAAGCAAAGGCGCTTGCTCGGCCTGAACATAGTCGTCGTTACCGTTCGCTTGGCGGCGATCAAGTGGCGAACTACAGGCTGCAACTGCAGCAACTAAGATCAGTGGAGTGACTTTCTTTAACATTAATTATTTAACCTCTATCTGGGCACGAGTCATTGCTTCTATCAACAGACCATGACATTGCTCAGAAAGTTCAGTCAAAGGTAAACGAATATGGCCACATTCAATCAAACCCATACGATGGGCAGCCCATTTTACTGGGATAGGGTTGGCTTCACAAAACAGTGTGCTATACAAACCGCGCTGCGGGGTATCTATGCTCTGAGCAAGCTCGGCATTGCCAGCGAGCGCCGCATCACACATAGCTTTAAAAGCCTTTGGTACTATGTTGTTAGCCACAGAAATTACGCCATTTCCACCTAAGAGTAAAAACTCTCTGGCAGTGGCATCATCACCGCTATACAAGAGGAAATCGTCGCCGCACAGTTCGCGCAGACGTTTTACACGGGATAAGTCACCGGTCGCCTCTTTTACACCAATAATGTTGCTCACGCTAACAAGCTCGGCAACAGTTTCTGGCAGCATATCAACGGCAGTACGGCCTGGAACATTATAAAGAATTTGTGGAATATCTGTGCTAGCGGCCACGGCTTTATAATGCGCAATCAATCCCTTAGGCGTTGGCTTATTATAATATGGCGTTACACCAAGCATAGCGGCAACACCCACCTTAGATAAGGACTTGGTGAGCTCAACGGCTTCAGATGTGGCATTGGCGCCATTGCCACCAATGACAGGAACACGTCCCGCAGCAAATTTAACGGTTTGTGAAACGACCGCTACATGCTCAGGCATAGGCAGAGTCGCTGACTCGCCAGTAGTACCAACGGCCACAATGGCATCTGTGCCTTGGTCAATATGGAATTCGACTAACCTTTCAAGACTTGCAAAATCTACTGAGCCATCACTGTTCATTGGCGTGATTAAGGCTACGATGCTTCCGTTTATCATCTGACTTTCCCCAAGATTTCAGGATTCGCTATGGTACTGATGCCAACCACTAATGACAAGCATTAACGGGGCTCTCAAATTGAATTAGTTATGGTAGCATTACATCCCGCACAAAAACTCAGCTTTAACCCTGAGTTTTCGCTCTATGATATCGAAAAAGTGAGGAAAATTCATGACCAATTTCCTGGTCGTAACAGCGATGGGTCTCGACCGTCCTGGACTTGTAAGTAAACTAGCTCGACTTGCCAGTGACTGTGACTGCGATATCGTCGACAGCCGTATGGCATTATTTGGTAACGAATTTACCCTGATTATGATGTTGTCTGGCTCGTGGGCATCAATAACGAAAATTGAAAGTATGTTCCCCAGTCTCAGCGTTGAGTTAGAACTGCTGACGGTGATGAAACGCACCTCTAAACACACACCACAAAACTACCTTTCTCGCCTAGAAGTACGCTTTACGGGTAAAGACCAACGCGGCACCATTAAACGTATTACCCAGTTCCTTGCTGACAGGTCATTAGATCTTGCCGCAGTACGTTCATTTTCTGAGGAACTCCCCGGTGGTGAACAAACGCAAAATGTGTCGCTAACCATTAATATTCCTGAAAAAGTTGAACTAGAAAAGCTCGAACAGAGTATCTATCAGCTCGCCCAAGATATGACCTTAGATTGTACTATTCGTCGTATGGAAGGCACTGCCATCTTAGAGGACAGAGGATAATAGATGAATACCTTAACGGCTGGGGCAAAAGCGCCTCACTTTACACTGCAAGATCAACATGGCAACTCAGTATCGCTGGCCGACAGCCTTAAGCAAGGCCCTGTTTTAGTGTATTTTTACCCGAAAGCATCAACGCCGGGTTGCACAGTTCAAGCCTGCGGTCTACGTGACAGTAAAGCCGAGCTCGATAGTCATAATGTCACTGTATTTGGCATTAGCCCAGATCCTGTGGCTAAACTGGCTAAATTTGCAGAGAAACAAGCACTCAACTTCACTTTGCTGAGCGATGAAGACCACAGTGTCGCCGACGCTTTTGGGGTCTGGGGTGAAAAGAAATTCATGGGAAAAACCTATGATGGCATCCACAGATTAAGCTTCCTTATCAATACCGACGGCACCATCGCCCACGTATTCGATAAGTTTAAAACCAAAGATCACCATGAAGTCGTACTCGCGCAAATCGCGGGTTAATGACTAATATGACGACGAATACAAGGCTTCAAGCTGCTGCTTTAATCGGCATAAAAGTGTAAACGTTGTCAGTTGATTTTGGTAGCCTGAATAAATAATCGGCAATCGATAACGAAAAGGTCCTGAAATCAGGACCTTTTTCATGAAAAATTTTCACTTTCATATCACAAGATACGGTCTAACCGAGCAAAAAACCGCAAAAGCATTCAGCTATGCCCGTATTCTATGGCATCACAACGTCGGTTTATCCTGCCACATAGGGCCAAATAATCGCAGCGGCAATGCTCCACATGGTTAACCAAATAAAACGGTCAAGGTAACGCCATGCCGCTGGGCGAGTAAAAATGGGCGCTAACAAACGCGCACCAAAACTTAAGCCAAAAAACCAAATAAATGATGCCAGTACAGCACCCGCGCCAAACCAAGGCCGATCGAAATCATCAAATTGAGTGCTAATGCTGCCGAGCAACACCACAGTATCAAGATACAAATGCGGATTAAGCAAACTGATCCCAAGCGTCGTCAGTACGGCTTTCTTAAATGTGTCCGCATTATCGGCCTGATCCATCTCAATGCCCTTAGCCACAAACGACGCCTTTAGCGCATTCGCACCATACCAAAGTAGAAACGCGGCGCCACCGAAACTCGCCACATGCTTAATAGTGGGAAACGACTCAATAATATGTCCTAGCCCCGCTACACCCGCAGTGATCATCAGCGCATCAATGATAGAGCAGAGCAAGGCAATCGGTAACGGGTATGAGCGCTTGATGCCTTGCTTGAGCACAAAGGCATTTTGCGCGCCCACAGCAATAATCAAACTCCCACCAATCCCCATACCCTGTATAAATGCCGCTTGCATAACCACCTCTCATGTTCAAAGAAGGCGCTAGCATAGTCAAAACAACAAAATTAATATAACTAATGTTTTTTATGTATCATAAGTAAAATTAATAACCATCAAACACAGATCGATTAAGGATGACTATGCTGGAATACGCCAATCTCAAAGCGCTCGCCGTTGTAGTCTCAGAAGGCGGCTTCGACCGCGCTGCTAAAGTGCTGCACATTACTCAGTCGGCTGTATCACAGCGTATTCGACAACTTGAAGAAAAAGTCGGTCAGTCACTGCTTATTCGCTCCAATCCTGTGGTCGCAACGCCCACAGGTAAGCGCCTGCTGCGTCACTATTCACAGGTACAATTGCTCGAGAGTGAATTAAGAGCCGAGATGGACGCCGACGATCCCAACCATCCAACCACAGTGCGCATCGCTGTGAATGCCGACAGTTTGGCCACGTGGTTTTTACCTGCGCTAGCAGGCATGTTCAGTCGCCACGCTTGGTTATTGGAATTAATTGTCGATGATGAGTCTTACACCCATCATCTATTGAAAAATGGTGAAGCGGTCGGATGTGTCACCACAACCGAAGTGCCGATGGCGGGTTGCAGCAGTGAGTTTTTAGGCACCATGGAATACCTTTGTGTGGCCACGCCCGAATTTGCCGCGCGCTATTTTAGCGATCTGAGCGACACTCCATCATTTAGTGACACCTCGTCATTCAACACCATCAACCAAGCTCAGTTAGCAAAGGCGCCAGCGGTAGTGTTCTCCACCAAAGATAAGTTGCATGAGAAGTTTCTCGCCCAGTATTTCAATATGACGCCAGGGCAATGGTGGCAACATACTATCCCCTCTTCCGAGAGCTTTTTAGAAGCGATTAACTTGAGTTTAGGTTATGGGCTCGTTGGGCATTTACAAGCTAAACCATTAATCGATAAAGGGATACTGATTGAGATCACCCCAGAACGGCGCATGCGCGTGCCGCTGTTTTGGCAGCATTGGAATATCAAAGCAAAACAAACGACACTGGTTTACCGTGCCCTTGCGGCAACCGCGCAGCATAATTTGCTGCAGGTATGATTTGTTGCATCAAGACAGAACGCACAACCCGCATGAATCTACAGCGATTTACCTGCGATGGTATTTAACGCGGTGTGATGATTCTCATAGCGGCGTCTTTTTGCTTCATCAAATGTGAGTTAAATGGCAGGCATAAAAAATCGGGCTCAAACCAAAGTTTGAGCCCGAAATTGTGAGTCTTAAAACTTAAAATCTAACTCACTATCTATTAGCTTGCTCTTAACGCAGCAATACGTTTCTCTAATGGAGGATGACTCATCATCATTTCCGCCATTGAACGTTTGCCGTTAATACCGAAGGCTGACATTTGTGCAGGCATTGCCGTACTTTCAGGGCCTTGGCGTAAACGCTCAAGCGCAGCAATCATCTTACCTTTACCCGCTAAACGTGCTGCACCTTCATCGGCTTTGTACTCACGAATACGTGAGAAGTAAGCGACGATAATTGAAGCCAAGATACCGAATAGCATATCTAGTACGAAAACAACGGCCATGTACGCGAACATACCTAAACCTTCGCCTTCTTCATCATTACTCGACACGAAGTTGTTGATAATGCCA
This sequence comes from Shewanella sp. M-Br, assembly GCF_036245925.1. Classification (NCBI taxonomy): domain Bacteria; kingdom Pseudomonadati; phylum Pseudomonadota; class Gammaproteobacteria; order Alteromonadales; family Shewanellaceae; genus Shewanella; species Shewanella sp. M-Br. The sequence continues at coordinate 81,543 of NZ_BJBV01000002.1, read as the reverse complement.
GCAACCACACGAGCCGCGAAGATCACGAACGTGTTAACCACACCTTGGATCAGTGTCAAGGTCACCATGTCACCGTTAGCAACGTGGCTCACTTCGTGGGCTAATACGCCTTCAATTTCATCTTGGCTCATGCCATATAACAGACCCGTACTGACAGCCACTAATGAATTGTCTTTACTTGGACCAGTAGCGAACGCATTCATGTCAGGCGATTGATAAATAGCCACTTCTGGCATTTTAATCCCCGCTTGCTTAGCTTGACGGGCAACCGTCTCCACTAACCAACGTTCGGTACTGTCACGTGGGGTGGTGATGACTTCACAACCCATGGTCTTTTTCGCCATCCATTTTGAAATGGCTAAGCTGATAAAGGCCCCACCGAATCCAAAAATGGCAGCGAACACCAGCAGTCCACCCATAGTAGACGTGTTCACGCCTAGAATAGACATCACAATTGAGGCTACTAGCAACACAGCTAGGTTAGTCGCAATCAATAGAAATATACGCTTCATTTCAGCTCCTTTAGGGCAAGAATAGGCCATTTAACTTTGTTCAAAGACATAATATGTCCAAATCATCGAAATTCAAGTGGTAAAAGAAAAGAGTTTTTAAAATAGGTTATTTTTCTCGTATATAGACACTGCCTTTCATGGCCGAGAGTCTAGGGACAGTATATTAATCGAAACTTAAACTTATGCCCAAGCAACCTCAAGATACGAGTTTCATCGCGTTCTGAGAGCTTTAATTCAAGGCGCATCAATCTCTGACTTTTGCATTGATGCCACACAGAAGTAGAATGCCCAGAACGCTCCATCTTGGTGGGGATCACTATCTTGAAAAACACCACCGCTAGCCGTGCTATGGCGCAATTCTGCTTTAACTCTCTATGTTTATCGGAATTAATCTTTGTTAACATACCAATACACTCCGAGATTTCAGGATACAAAATGACAATCAACGCCCTACTACTGAGCAGCTCTCGTGTCGGTGATACGCCTTATCTTGCCCACGCGCTCCCTTTTATTAAACCGCTCACCGCCAACGCACAAAAATGGATTTTTATCCCCTATGCAGGGGTTAGCATGAGTTATGACACTTATTTAGCGTCTGTCGTGACTGGGCTAGCTGAGCTTGAACTCGATATCAGTGGCATTCATCAGCATCCAGACCCTAAACAAGCAATAAAAGATGCCGATGGAATTTTAATCGGTGGGGGTAACACCTTTCACCTGTTACACCAACTATATCATTATGATCTGGTCGCGCTTATTCGTGAGCAAGTCGCCCTTGGTAAACCTTATATCGGCTGGAGCGCGGGTTCAAACGTATCGGGACTGAGTATTCGCACCACTAATGATATGCCGATCATCGAACCGCCTTCGTTCAACGCATTAAACTTAGTGCCGTTCCAGCTCAATCCACACTATTCCAATTACCAAGCACCGGGCCACAATGGTGAAACCCGTGCCCAGCGGTTATTAGAATTCACTAAAGTCGACCCATTAACCCCAGTGATCGGCATAGTTGAAGGCTCAGCTTTGTGGCGACAAGGAGACACACTATCACTCTTAGGTGACAAACCTGCGTATTTATTCTGTGGTGAGCAGCAAGAGATCCCAATCCCTGTGGGCAGTGACCTATCGCACTTACTCAAGTCCTAATATCCACGTTAGCATATCTAAATGGGCTCACAGTTAACATCGTGAGCCTGAATCACTCATTAGCAATAATTAAGATTAACTATTTGATATTGTAAATTTTTAATTAACACTCTCGATTCAACTGCACCAATTTTGTGTAAAAACGCCACTGAATTCAATGAGAACAGTGTTAGCTCAGCCAAGACAGTTTTTACTGCAGTACCAATTGCGATTATTTATCGAAAAATCACACTGCAAAGTATTGAGAACGGCGCCTAAAATAGCGCCAAGCATAATTTATGTTACAAATATCTAGCTACGCAGGTAAAATTATCCCTCACCTCAGCTACTCGAATCCCACAACTGAGGATTTTATAGCAGACAAGTTATTAATATTTAGGGATTAGATAGACTGAAGCATATATTGTGCCTATGAATCAGCGTCATTTTAGTAAGGAGTTTCCATTTTGCGAATGAATCTTATGATGAATTACCCTACCGGTTATCCGGCATTACTCAAAAAACTACCTTTTGTCATCTTGACCGCCATCGTCTATGTCGTCGGCATAAACAACGTCAATGCCGCAGCGGCAGAGACAACACCAACGCCTGCACCAGAGAAGAAATCCAAAAAATTCTCCCAAGACACAGTCATTGAACTCGCTCAACAACTGTCGCAAAAGCCATTTAAAGAAGCGAAAAAAGCACCTAAAGAACTGGTTGATCTCGATTTCGCGACCTATGGCAAAATCAATTACCAAGAAAATGCCGCGATTTGGGGCGGAACACCGACCAAATTTTCGGTACAACTTTTTGCTCCAGGCTTTCTCTATAAAAACCTTGTCGATATCGACGTGGTCGAAAACAGCAAAGCTATTCCAATTGAGCTAACAGAAGCTTCATTCGATGTCCCTAACGACACCATTGAAAAACTCATCACTCAAGTGGGCCAATACGCGGGTGTGCGTTTACATTACCCTATCAATGATGATGAAATAAAAGATGAATTCATCATGTTTCAAGGTGCGAGCTATTTTCGCGTGCTCTCTAAAGGGCAAACCTATGGCTTGTCTAATCGTGGTTTAGCGATTGATGTCGCTCAGCCAAAAGGTGAAGAATATCCCCTGTTTAAGCGTTTCTGGGTCGAGCGTCCATCTAAATATCAGACAGCAATTGTGGTTCATGCTCTGCTAGATAGCCAAAGTGTCACTGGCGCCTATCGTTTTGGTATTTATCCCGGTTCACCATCACGTGTCGAAGTGGATGTAACCTTATTCCCACGCAAAGATATCCAGCATGTGGGTCTTGCACCGCTGACCTCTATGTTCCTCTTTGGCGGACTCGATAACTCAGATAAACCCGATTACCGCCCACAAGTACATAACTCCGACGGCCTACAAATCGATCGTGGTAATGGCGAACGCCTATGGCGCCCATTAAATAATCCTAACAAACTGCAGATCAGTGCTTTTGGCGATGAAGATATAAAGGGGTTTGGTCTTATCCAGCGCCATCGTAAATTTGAAGACTATCAAGATCTGAGTGCAAACTATCAACTTCGACCTTCTGCATGGATTGAACCCCTCAATGATTGGGGCAAAGGCCAACTGGTGTTGCTTGAAATTCCCTCTAATGCTGAAACCAACGACAACATAGTTGCCTATTGGGAGCCGCAAGGCGGACTGAAAAAGGATCAGCCCTATAAATACTCCTATCGCATAACAGCCTCAAACGACAGCCCTTCTACGGCGTCAAAAGCACGTGTTGTCCGCAGTACTAAGGGGCAAGTCTTAGCAAAAGGCAAAGAATTACTTATCGATTTCAGTAACATCAAGCCGCAAGATATTGATAAAATTATCATCGATGCCAGCATCAGCAAAGGTAAAATCCTGTCGTCTCGGATTGTCGCCCACCCAGACATCAATGGCGCTCGAGTATTTATCAGCTTCGAACCAGAAAGTACCAATGTAGCCGAACTGAGAATACAGCTTAAGAAAGACGATAAACCACTTGCAGCGACTTGGCTGTACCGCTGGAATAGCGATGATTGGCAGTAAACTGATATTCACCAGTATCACTGTCTAACAAACATAAACTGACCGAGTAAGTGAATAAAAAGCGCCAATATTTACTGGCGCTTTTTTATGCCTAGGGTTTTATTTATAGGCTTACTATTTATAGGTTTTATCTCTAGCATAAATAGAACAAGCCAAGGCTAAAAACTCATGACCTGCTTTTCAGCAAACATAATCCCATACCTTATCGCTCGACTTCTCTGCCAGCATAACTACTGGCTTACTTCAAAATGACACTATCAGCTTAAAACGTAGCACTATTATGTGAGTTTAGGGTTATTAGCCTCTCCTGATGTGCGTCGCCGCAAGGACCTCTGCGAACTAAAGTAAGCAGTACGTTAAGTGCGTCAGTCAAGTTTGACCTTAAACCCCTCACAAAGAATGCCGACTAAAAGTAGAAATCTAAATGCAAAAAAGCCTCGATATAAATATCGAGGCTTTTTCTTTTTTGGTACCCGAGGCCAGACTTGAACTGGCACGCTGTTACCAGCGAGGGATTTTAAATCCCTTGTGTCTACCGATTCCACCACTCGGGCAAACTCTGAATATTCATGACGGGAATCATGTCAAAAATATTATTAACTCTATGTAGCTAACGCTTAGTACAACAATCAAATCTTTAATAAAAGCCGATTTAAAATTCTGACTTTATTTTTACCATCACTATCAAAATAATGGTACCCGAGGCCAGACTTGAACTGGCACGCTGTTACCAGCGAGGGATTTTAAATCCCTTGTGTCTACCGATTCCACCACTCGGGCAAACTCTTTATATTAACGACTGGAATCGTGTCATTAATACGTTAATCTATGGAGGCGCGACCCGGAGTCGAACCGAGATCGACGGATTTGCAATCCGCAGCATAGCCATTCTGCCATCGCGCCATAGTTGCTAACTCATGTTGAGTAGAATTAGACTTTAAAAATATTGGAGCGACATATCGGGTTCGAACCGATGACCTATACCTTGGCAAGGTATCGCTCTACCAACTGAGCTAATGTCGCATCTTGTTTTACTAGTCACTCAGATAAACAAAGCATTTCACTTTATTACCTAGCTAATATCAAACATCAATATTTGGTAACGTTAAGACTTTGTTTGCACATTGCCTCTTGTCTACGGGGTGGCATTCTACCGATTTACCACCCAGTGTCAACCGCTGTTTTATCGATAACTTACTGCTTGCACACTAAATAATCTCTTTGATTTTTTATTGCACTATTCAGCGGTAAGATCTTTCCAAGCGGCTAAAATGTAACTCATCATTGACCAAAACGTTAATACAGCGGCGATATATAACAGTACAAATGCGGCATTCGTCATTAAAGGATTGTATTGCCAAATCAGCCCAATAATTGCCACCATTTGCGCAGCCGTCTTATATTTACCAATCCAAGACACGGCGACAGTACCACGTTTACCAATTTCAGCCATCCATTCCCTCAACGCTGAAATGACAATCTCACGACCTATCATAAACAGGGCGGGTAATGTCAGCCAGATATTCGCGTATTGATCGACCAACAAAACTAAAGCTGTAATCACCATCAACTTATCAGCGACTGGGTCAAGAAAAGCGCCAAAACGAGTTAATTGTTTCAATTTACGGGCAGCATAACCATCTAATGCATCCGTTAACGCCGCGAGCCAAAAGGTAAATGCGGCAACAAAAGGGGTCCAGTCATAGGGTAAATAAAACAGCACCACAAAAATGGGCAGTAAAAAAAGCCTGAAAAGAGTTAATGCTATAGGTAAGTTAAACGGCATGATCAAACCAGTTAGTCAAAAGCAGCGCCAATCTTGCCTTAATTTTATCACCCTCGCAATGCATCATGAATGGTTTGTGCCATTTCTATGCTGATCCCTGGTACTTTGACTAATTCCGCCACACTTGCACCTTTCACTTCCTGCAAGCCTCCTAAATGCTGTAACAAAGCTTTACGGCGTTTAGGACCAATACCTGGAATCGATTCCAGTGTTGAAGTATTACGGGTTTTCTGGCGACGGTTACGGTGGCCAGTGATTGCAAATCGATGGGATTCATCACGAATATGTTGGATAAGGTGTAGTGCTGGCGAATCCCCTTCGAGGGAAAAGCTGGTTTCGGTATCCCCTAAGATCAAGGTTTCAAGCCCAGGTTTACGGCCCTCACCTTTTGCCACCCCAATAAGCTGCGGTGCTTTATCCAAATGAACAAACTTTTCATCCACTATCTTTTGAGCAATACGCAACTGCCCTAGCCCACCATCAATAAACAAAATGTCAGGGATTTTACCGCCTGCCTCAATCTTATCGAAACGGCGGCTTACCGCTTGCTTCATTGCCGCGTAATCATCGCCCGGCGTAATACCCTCGATATTATAACGACGATATTCGCCTTTATGCGGCCCTTCGCGATTAAACACCACACAGGAGGCAACGGTGCTCTCGCCCATGGTATGACTGATATCGAAACATTCCATTCGCTGGATAGGCCCACTCAACTCTAAGATTTCTTCGAGTAACACAAAACGCTGTTCGACGGTGTTCTTATGGGACAGGCGCGTAACCACTGCATTCGTCGCATTGGTCACGGCTAAACGTAAGAAGCTCGCCCTGTCGGCGCGAACATTGGTCTTAATCGAAAACTTTTTATCTAGCGCCTCTGAAATCGCCGCTTCAAGTTCATGTAATTCTTCAAAATTATGGCTAATCACCACTTCTTTTGGAATAGTGCGTTGAATATCTGCATTTAAATAAAACTGTAGGATAAAGGAGCGTAGCACCTCATCCATATCAGTTTGGGCTGGCACTGAAGGATAATAACTACGACTGCCAAAAATTTTACCTTCGCGGATAAATAGCAGATGGAAACAGGCGATGCCTGACGCATAATGCACCCCAATAACATCCATATCGCCTTTATTATTAGAGACTTCCTGTTGCTCCGCAACTTTACGCAGCGCCATGATCTGATCGCGAAATCGTGCAGCCTGTTCATAGGCCTGCTGCTCAGCCGCAAGTTCCATTTTATCAACCAAGGCGCTGATCACTTGCTGATCTTTCCCCTTTAAAAACAGGCTGGCTAATTTCACTTGCTCATCATAATCAGCGTTACTGACTTTGCCCACGCAGGGCGCGCTACAGCGAGACAGTTGATATTGCAAACAAGGGCGTGAGCGCGATTTGTAGTAAAGATCGTCACATTGACGAATAGGAAACAGCTTCTGCATCAAATGCAGGCTTTCACGCACGGCGCCGCCATTGGGATAAGGACCAAAATAGTGGCCTTTTTCCCGCTGCGGACCGCGATGATAGGCGAGCCTTGGGTGCTCATGCTGGCTTAATAAGATGTAAGGATAAGATTTGTCATCACGCAATAACACATTGTATTTTGGCATGTATTGCTTGATGTAATCATTCTCAAGCAACAGAGCATCTGTTTCACTGTGGGTCAGCGTCACATCAATATGGTGAATATGTGAAACTAAGGCTTGGGTCTTAACATTACCGAGGTTTTTACGAAAATACGAGCTGAGCCGTTTTTTAAGATCTTTGGCTTTACCCACATAAATGACGTCATTTTTGACGTCATACATGCGATAAACCCCAGCGGAGGATGAAACAGTACGTAAGAAACTTTGGGCGTTAAATTCATTAGACATCATTCACACCCACAGTTTTGGAGACTTAACACAAACAACATAGGAACATATAACCCAAGAACTCGCTAGATTAAAGTCATCGACCAACGCAATCCACTTTCCATTAAAAATGGCCAGCATCCAACATCTTATAGCGAATAGCTAACCGCGTTAGTTCGACATCACCACTGATCCCCAGCTTAGCAAATAAACGATAACGGTAACTGTTAACGGTTTTAGGACTTAAGTTCAGTTGCTCAGAAATATCGTTAACCTTCTCGCCATTGGTGATCATCAACATGATCTGTAACTCACGCTCGGACAAAGATTTAAACGGGTTTTCATCGGCAGGATTAAACTGGCTCAGCGCCATCTGTTGGGCAATTTCTGGGGACAAATAACGTTGTCCGCGAGAGACCTGACGTATCGCTTGCAATACTTCTGGTGGCGTTGCTCCTTTTGTTAAATAGTCCGAAGCGCCAGCCTGCATCACCTTACTTGGGAACGGATCTTCCGTGTGTACAGTTAATACAATAATTTTTGCATGGGGTTGATATCGTAAAATTTTTCGAGTGGCTTCCAATCCGCCCATCCCAGGCATATTCATATCCATTAAGATCACATCCGCTTCATTCTGGCGAGCCCACTGCACCGCAGTCTCACCATCAGGGGCTTCGCCCACGACTTTGATCCCACGTTCATCTTCCAAGATGCGGCGGATCCCAGTTCTCACAAGCTCATGATCGTCAACCAAATATATCGAAATCAACTTAACCCACCTTTTACAATTTACAGCTCGATCCGTGTGTTAGAAAAAGCAACATGGCAAACGGATAACGAGTTCATAAGGCTAATTTAGCCCAACAACCCCATTTCGCAAAGCATAAATTCAACATTGTTAACTAGATGATATTTAAAGGAAGGATTCCAGAATAGAATACCAATAAAAAGCGTTTAAAAACGAAGCAATAACCCCAGAATGACCAGCCTAAAATCCCTGTTAAATCGATATCAAAGTATCCAGAAAATATAGGCAATTTTTCAGTTCAAGAAAAACAAAAGGCCATCATTACTGTTAGCCTTTCACGTGAAAATAGCAGAAGAGATACGCTTAGAATCAGGAACCTAAGGTTTTTAAATAGCTTAAATGCAAAAAGGCGCAAGAACTGCGCTTAGAATGGAGAACCCTAGTTCAAATTTCACACACAAAAAAGGCCATGAATAAACATGGCCTTTTTTGTAAAATATGGCGGAGGAGCAGGGATTTGAACCCTGGGTGGGCTATAAACCCACGCCGGTTTTCAAGACCGGTGCATTAAACCACTCTGCCACCCCTCCGAACGAGCGAGATAATAGCTATCTCTGTCGCCACTGTAAACTTAAATTTATGGTTAATAGCGTTGATTGACTATTTCATATTCACTTAAATCGAAAGCCGTGAACAACAAAGGGCTTAGGATGAGAAAACTGAAATGAAAATTGCACAAACAAGAAAGGCCATCATTACTGATGGCCTTTCCCGTGAATATGGCAGAGGAGCTGCGCTTCAAATCAGGAACCCAAGGGTTCAAACGGTATGAATGCAAAATGCCGCAGGAGCTGAACTTAGAATGAGGAACCTTAGTTCAAATTGCACAAACAAAAAAGGCCATCATTGCTGATGGCCTTTTCCATAAATATGGCGGAGGAGCAGGGATTTGAACCCTGGGTGGGCTATAAACCCACGCCGGTTTTCAAGACCGGTGCATTAAACCACTCTGCCACCCCTCCGAACGAGCGAGATAATAGCTATCAACTACCCTGCTGTAAACCCTTAATTTAAAGAAACAATCTACATGGTCAATCTACATCCAATCCGCTTAAAAATATCGCGTTATTCAACTTATCTTTGACCCCCTTGTCAGGTGAAGTGCCATTTTAAGGTGGCACACTTCACACTATAATTAAGACTAAGCTCGATTGATATTGATTAAACGGTCAGATAGTTTCTGCATCTCAAGGCTTAACACATCAAGCGCCGTTGCATCGAGGGAGTTATCTTCACTAATGCTATTTATTCGCACTGCCAACTCATTAATCTCTTGAGTGACTTGGCTTTGCTGCTGAGCAGCTAACGCGATTTGTTGGGCACGCTGTGAAATATCATCGAAACTTTGTACGGTACTCGATAGAGAATCGGCAGCGCCCTCAGCCTCCGCAACCGCATGGACAGTGCGGGACTCCCCAGCTTGCATTGCTTGCACAGCGAGCCGCGAAGCCGATTGCAAAGCGTTAATCATGGTACTAATTTCATTGGCCGAATCTTGAGTTCGCCCCGCAAGGGTTCGAACTTCATCAGCAACGACTGCAAAACCACGACCCTGATCGCCCGCTCTAGCCGCCTCAATTGCCGCATTGAGAGCGAGCAAATTAGTCTGCTCAGAAATAGCCTTAATCACATCTAATACAGCGCCCACCTTTTGGCTGTCTTGGGCCAATTGGGATATCACCTTAGTTGCGTTGGCTATTTCTCCTGATAATGCCTCGATGGAAGTATTGCTGGCTGCAACACGAGTTTGCCCTTCTCGCACTACAATCAAAGACGATTGCGCAGTTGCAGCACAATCATTGGTATTATTCGCAACTTCCATAGCGCTTGAAGACATTTGCGTTATCGCAGCGGCTAATTGTGCACTCTCCAGCCGCTGTTGCTCTGCGCGCTGAGCTAACTTACGGCTAAGTCCGCTTAATTGCGTTGCCTCAAATTGAATTTTCTTCGCTTCTTGAGTGATCAGATCTAACATTGCCCTTAACGTCCCTGCATAGGTGTTTACGGCTCGGCGCAAAGCGCCAATCTCATCATCTTGCTGAATTTGCAGCTCAACATTCGCCCCCAAACTACCGCTCCCAAGGGAAGCAATTTGATCTGTGGTTTCCTCAAGTTGCGCCAACAGTTTTTTACCCGATAACCAAGCCAGAGAAAGTAAAATGGCGAGTAATGGTAATAAAAACAATAAAATATCAAATGTTAGCTCACGGGCAAGCCCTGTGACTCGCGTTTTAGGCGTCACAAGGCCAATCACCCATCCAGTATCAGGCATTACAAAAAGGCTCACCTCACTCGCCTGATTAAGTCTTCCATCCTTATTTAAGCTTACAGACACCACTTTGTTGATTGAGGTTTGCTTAAGTGCAGTTTCAACGGGGGCAAGCCAAGGTAACTGCCCGACGAGATCCGTAAAACGCAACATAGTGTCGGACTTATTCGTTTCAGGAAAATGTAAGATATTACCCGCTTGGTCTAAAGCGAAAGCATAACCGTCAGTTACATTGCCATGTTCTGTTAAAAATTTGGCTAAATCATCAAGTTTTAAATCTATCGTTGCGACCCCTGCAAATGTCCCCGTGAGACGATATGGCACACTACATGTCACCATAGCCACCTTTGTGACTGGATCTTGATAAGCCTCTGACCATAAACATTGAGATACTGAGCTAGTCCGCGCGCCCGTATACCAAGGATCATTATGATACCCAGGGCCAGATGGCGCATTATAGTCATCCGAATAAGCCAGTAGATTATCGCTACCACGGGCCCAGAAGAAACTGTGGCGGATACCCCCAGCGACGAATTTATCTGGCTCAGGCCAGATCCCACCGCCAGCGATAGTGAGATCGCCATTGTTATCAATTAGATTAGGTAAAGAATTAAGATAAAGAGCTTGCTCGTGGGGCAACACTTCGGCGAGGTGTGCAAGGCTTAAAGTAATCCCCTCAATGCTTGCCAACTTAAGGGCGAGTTGCCTTACGATACTGCTACCCGTTTGCTCAATTAACTCTTGACTCGCCGCCACCACTCGAGGCTGCCCTCGAAGTGACATCACACCAAAAACCGCGAGCCCGGTCAGTAGAAGCAGCACTACACTGCCCATTGTGAGCCGCTGCGAAATACGTGTAGGTAATAACATAGCTTTCTCTACTTAAAATAAGTCACCCAGATGGGAGAATTGTTCGGCCGTATGGTCCAAGACTGTCGAGAATCATACGTCGCACCATCCTAGTGCAAATTTTAAAGGCCATAAAAACCATTAACTTGGCCACAAACTTAGTGTAGACCATAAATGAGAAGCGCGGATAAAAAAGGCCATCATTACTGATGGCCTTTCTCGTGAATATGGCGGAGGAGCTCCGCTTCAAATCAGGAACCCAAGGGTTCAAATTGCACAAACAAAAAAGCCATCATTACTGATGGCCTTTCTCGTGAATATGGCAGAGGAGCTGCGCTTCAAATTAGGAACCCAAAGGTTCAAACTGTATAAATGCAAAAAGCCGCTAATTGCTTAGCGGCTTTTTGACTAAATATGTCGGAGGAGCTGAACTTAGAATGAGGAACCTTGGTTCAAATTGCACAAACAAAAAAGGCCATCATTACTGATGGCCTTTCTCGTGAATATGGCGCAGGAGCTGCGCTTCAAATCAGGAACCCAAGGGTTCAAACTGTATAAATGCAAAAAGCCGCTAATTGCTTAGCGGCTTTTTGACTAAAAATGGCGGAGGAGCAGGGATTTGAACCCTGGGTGGGCTATAAACCCACGCCGGTTTTCAAGACCGGTGCATTAAACCACTCTGCCACCCCTCCGAACGCCGAAAATAATATAAGTATACCGCTAACTTGTAAACCTCAATTTTTAAATATCGAGTCAAATGCTCAACTTATGTTCACCCCGATGTTTTTTACAACAAATACATGGCCAGTTTCAACGAATAATCGAGTAAACAGACGTAAAAACACCTATACAGTGAGAGACTTGTCGTCTTGGTATGGTAAAATCACTGCAACTTTTCACGGTAAATGCTTATATGAATTCACTCTTGATACCCACGTCTTCACTCGCACCTGAATTTAGCCTGCCAACCCTTCCCGAAACGGCTGACAATCTAAGCGCATTACTCTTAGGACAAGAGCGTGCTGTGGATGCGTTTAAACTCCACCAAGCTATTGTCGATCAGCACTTGTATCTAGCTGATTTCCCGAGCATTGACCGCCAATTAATGATCCAAGCCTGTATTGATAGCCTAGCGCCGTTATCTCCAGCTTATTTAGTGGCAACACGCCCGACTGACAAAGCGGCAACATTTCAGTGGCAATCAGAGAAACCACAGGAAAATCAGGTCAGTATTGCCGAAAAAACGACTCGCTATCGCTACCTCAGTGGCAATATTCGCCGTGTAGACCTCATTGGCCGTATGGCACAAACAGGAACAACAAGTCAATATCAAGCTGGTGCTCTGGCCGAATGTCATTATGTATTTATTTGCGCCGAGTCACTGTGGAAACGTGAAGGTTTATGGGAATTAGTGATGCAAATCCTCACCCATAAAGCGTATCAGATTAGCAATAACTTAAGTCCTATCCCGCTCAATTGTAAAATTGTCCTTATCGGTGCAGGAATGATTTATAGCCAAGTCAGAACTGAGGATTGGCAATTTCAACGTCACTTCACCCTACTAGCAGAACTCGCTAGCGAAATCGACTTGGTCCGTTATACAGAGTCACAATACGTCGCATGGTTGCAAGCGGTTGCACAAAGTGTCGAGGTCACTCTAGAACAATCAAGCCTAGCGCCACTTTTTCGTTATAGTGCACGGTTAACCGAACATCAGCGCCGCCTCAGTTTGTCTATGCTCGAGTTTGCCCAACTGATGGTACAAGCTAAAGCCTATTGTGGTAAACCGAGTATCAATGCGAGCAGTATTGAGCTCGCGTTAGCCCAAGCCAACTATCGTCATAACAGCTCGGAAGAATATTCAGGTCAAAGCTTCGATGACAACTTCATAAATCTGCCAACTTCAGGTGCTATGGTAGGTCAGATCAATGGCTTAACTGTCATTGATGCCATCGATTACAGTTATGGTGAGCCAGCGCGGATCACGGCATCAGTTCACTACGGTGATGGTGAAGTCGCCGATATCGAAAGAAAATCTGAACTTGGTGGCAATATACATGCCAAAGGAATGATGATCCTTTCTGCCTGCTTGTACCGTATCTTTGGGCGAGATGCACCATTACACCTAAATGCCAATATCGTTTTCGAGCAATCCTATCAAGAAATTGATGGTGATAGCGCATCACTCGCCGAATACTGCTGTTTGATGTCAGCGATTGCCGAACAACCCATTATTCAGTCACTGGCAATAACTGGTGCATTGGATCAATTTGGTAATGTGCAAGCCATTGGTGGCATCAACGAGAAAATTGAAGGCTTTTTTAATCTGTGTGAACGTCGTGGTCTCACGGGAGAACAAGGCGTTATTATGCCCAAGTCGAACGTGTTACAGCTTAACCTCAATCCCAAAGTGATTACAGCTGTAGGCAAAGGCTTATTTCACCTCTATGCAATCGAGCATATGGACCAAGCTGTTGAGCTATTAATGCAAATGCCTGCGGGTGTAGCCGATGAAGATAATGATTTTCCACATGATTCATTATACGGCCTTGTACAGGAACGATTAGACAAGCTCGCAGGAAATGGCGAGGAGGAAATCGGCATAATCACGAGATTACTCGCAAAATTGGGATTTTTTCGCCGCTAATTAGCTGATCGGAGTTGTTTAGCTTACACGTGTTCGCTAATCTTGGCGGCTCTTATTGCTGGAGTAGTAAAACAATGAACAAAGCAAACAGTTTCAATAAAGAAGAACTCATCGCCTGTGGCCATGGGAAATTATTTGGTCCAAACTCACCTCGTCTGCCTGTCGATAACATGCTGATGATAGATAGAATCGTTACTATCAATGATCATGGCGGTGAGTTTGGCAAAGGTGAAATTGTCGCTGAACTCGATATTAATCCAGGCTTATGGTTTTTTGACTGCCACTTTATTACCGACCCGGTAATGCCTGGTTGTTTAGGGCTTGATGCCATGTGGCAACTCGTTGGCTTCTATTTAGGCTGGGAAGGCGCAGAAGGCAAAGGACGTGCTCTGGGTGTAGGTGAAGTGAAGTTTACGGGTCAAGTATTACCAGGCGCTAAGAAAGTCACTTATAAACTCAATATCAAGCGTACTATTCACCGTAAACTGGTGATGGGTATTGCCGATGCAATCCTTGAAGTTGATGGCCGTCAAATCTACAGTGCAACCGATCTTAAAGTCGGTGTCTTTAGCGATACGTCTACATTCTGATCAGTCTTACTCCAATACACTGAAGATATCAGTACTACAGATATAAAAATGCCCTCATCTGAGGGCAATATGCTGCATTACTTTGCTTGTTCTGGGCTATTTAATTAATGAGTAAAACTCAATTATTTATTAAATAGCCCATTAACTCGGCCATCCACACCTTCACGCCAACCGCCTAACCACTGCGATCGCGAATCAAGATTTGCATATGGACAGAGCTCCTTAGAGCGTCCACCAACCCCAGCTTGGAATCCTTTTGAAAAAGCTCTGTCTAAACGATCTCGTTTTTGTCTTTTCATGCAAGCGTCCTCTGTTCTACATAAAATAGAAGCAAAAGCTTCACCCATAGAAATAGTGCTTTTTGACGCCAAGATCAATCAAAAAATCGGCTATTATACTGACTATTTATTAAACTATTGAGATCCTAGCGAAAAAAAACGAGGCATTTCGCCTCGATTTTTTTAGTCTGAATTGAAGCTTAAAACTTAACGAATTCGACGACGGAACCACACCAATGGCAAGGCAAATAACCAAGCTAACGTTGCCGCACCAGAACGCTCAAAATTACCAGTATCGGTGCTATCTTCAACAGTACAAGCTTCACCACTGGTAGCCGGTTTAAGTACAACCATACGTGGAACATAAGCCGTTACAGGCTCGCCACTACCACTCAGCTCAAATAGCGGTAAGCCATTTTCACCAATAACTATGTTGCCATCTTTATCAAATTGATAAGAAGGTTTACGAATAAAAGCCGTACCTACGATAGTGCCATCTTCATTGATACTCGTACCTTCAACCACTAAAATATCAGCGTTATATTGAAGAATTTTACCTGAGCCATCCTGAACTTCGACCTGATGACGTGCCCAGCTACCGTCGTTTGATTTTTCATAACCTTTAGACTCGCAGGTCAGCAATTTATTGATATTGCTAAACTCACCCGTCGACTTCTCATACAGGAAACCCGCTTTGGGGCGTGGCTTCTCTTTATCGTAAGTCGTTTCAACGTAACCAACTACTTGACCTTTATTGTTAATATCCTTGGGTTTACTCGAAAGATCCGTTGCCGTTGAGGCAAAATCATTAGGGGTTACATAGCCAACATCGGGTGTATTAGTATCAAAATAGAAAAACTTGTCGCGCAAATAACCTTGAATATAGCTACGATAACTACCGACAAGAATACCACTATCATTGATGTCATAGGCAATGGAACTTGAAATCGATTCGCCCATTGGGATCCAGTGGTATTTATAATTACCTTCGGCATCCTTAGCCCAATAAGCCGCATCTTGGTGCAACTTATCTGTATTGTTGTTACGATAAACGTGCGAACGACCAACAACCACGCCGTTATCATTCACGCCGAGCGCCTGAGCAGTAAAGGTTAAGGTGTTATCAGCTTTAGGCGTTAACCCTAAAGGCAACTCAATTCCCGTAGCGATATTATTGTCGATTTGCCATACATAGGCACGCGTCTGGTACTGAATGTTACGCGTACCCGTAGAGTTCGGATATTGCTCACGTTGTACACAAACATCCAACGGCAAAGTATTATCCGAGCCTAAACAATAATTAACACGATCACTACCATATTTACTGATAGCAGTACTGGCATAACCAGCCACTAAGTTATTATTATTAATAGCTGTAGCAGCAGACCATCCACCTAACTCTGCGGTTTTAGTCTTATCAGCATTAACAAATTGCGTGTAGGGAGGAACTAATGGAATTTCAGTGCTCCCCACTTTTACAACACCGCGGAACTCATAGTCGCGGTAATACCAATAATCATCGGTAACATCAGTAGTTGCAGTGTTCTCTGTTTTCTTTTCAGGCGCAGTCATGCTGCCCACTTTAATACCGGCATCATTAATACCGTAATAAAAGGTATCAACAGAGTTAATCACAGCAGTATCATTTGGCGGTGTAGTACCATTAATGCTGTCGAATGTCGGTAACCAAGCCCCAGCAGCACCATTTTCTGCAGCAATAAAAGCAAAGTTATTTGCAACAATGGCAGCGGTAATAGAATAAGTAATGGTTTCTTCTGGTGCGATACCGTCGGCAACATCAATCACGCCGCCTTCGACATCTGAACTGCTGAGTTTTTTCTTACCCTTTGAAATACCGACTAATTCACCACTAGCATTTACACCTAAAGCATAACCGTTACGAGTGCCTTCAAGCGTGCCCTGCAGGTCATAATTATCGATATTAACGATTTCATAGACAGGTGCAGCATGGGCACTGTTTAATACACCAAGGACACCTAAGGCAACCAAGGAAAGGGCTTTATCCAACTTTGACTTCATTAATTCTATTCCCATTTTTATTATTGGTTTACTTCAGTGACTCAAGCTCTTCCCAACGCTCGAAGCAAACTTCCAATTGCTTTTCTTTATCAGCCAACTGACTCAATACCTGATTGACTTTATCCTGCGCCTGACTATAAAAGTCTGAATGTCCAATAGTGGTCTGCAATGCGAGAATTTCTGCCTCCAATTGCTCCATCACATTAGGTAGCGACTCTAACTCACGCTGTAGCTTATACGACAGTTTTTTTACCGCTTTCACAGGTTCTGCAGTTTTAACTTCAACGGGTTTAGTTTCAACCGCAGGAGCTTCGACCACCTTTTGTGAACTAGGTTCCTCAGAATAAAACTTTGCCCCTTGGTTCACGGCATCTTGATAACCACCTACATACTCGCTCCAATGGCCATTACCCGCATACCACCAGCTACTGGTCACAGTATTGTCGATAAATGCCCTATCATGGCTCACTAGCAACAACGTACCTTGGTATTCAGTGAGCAACGACTCTAGCAATTCTAAGGTCTCAATATCAAGATCGTTAGTTGGCTCATCGAGAATGATTAAGTTTGCAGGGCGAATTAATAACTTAGCCAATAACAAACGGTTCTTCTCACCACCCGACAGCGCTTTCACTGGCGTTCTGGCACGCATAGGCGAGAACAAGAAGTCCTGCAAATAACTTAAAATGTGGCGGTCTTGACCATTGATCGTGATGGTCTTTTTACCTTCACCAACGTTATCTTCAACGGTTTGCTCAGGATCTAACGCTTCACGATATTGGTCGAAATAAGCGATTTCGAGCTTAGTACCGACTTTAATTTCGCCCGATTGCGGTTGCAGCTTCTCGATTAACAGCTTGATCAAGGTTGATTTACCACAACCGTTTGGCCCAATCAGCGCAATACGGTCACCGCGGATAACCGTCGTATTAAAGTTTTTAACCAGATTTTTATCGGGCAGATTGAAGTTAAGATCGGTCACATCAAAGACTAACTTACCAGAACGTTCAGTATCCGATACTGCCATTTTAGCATTGCCTTGACGATTCAGACGTTCACTTCGCTCTTCACGTAGCGCCTTCAGTGCGCGAACTCGACCTTCGTTACGGGTACGTCTGGCTTTAACGCCTTGACGGATCCACACTTCTTCATCGGCGAGACGCTTGTCAAACAAGGCATTTTTCTCGGCTTCGACGCGCAACCATTCTTGCTTACCATCAAGATACATTTGATAGTTGCCCGGCCATGAGGTCACCACACCACGGTCTAAATCGACAATCCGCGTCGCCATACGGGCAATAAAGCCCCTATCGTGGCTGATAAAGACGATAGCGCCTTGATAATCGAGTAAAAACTTTTCAAGCCACTCGATAGTGTCTATGTCTAAATGGTTGGTCGGTTCATCAAGTAACAACAGATCTGGCTCGCTCACCAGTGCTCTGGCTAACGCCACTTTACGCTGCCAACCACCCGATAACTCGCTCAAGGATTTGTCAGGATCGAGACCTAACAACTCGCAGTTTTGTTGGATGCGAGAATCTAACTGCCATCCATTATAGTGGTCTAAGGTTTCTTGCAGACCTTGCATCTCATTCAGCATACGATCCATTTGCTCTGGATCGGCATGGGCCACATCGTGGGACAGTTGATGATAACGCTCAAGCGCCTCGCCCACTTCCTTTAATCCCGCAGCAATATAAGCGTATACCGTGCCTTGCTCAGCCTTTGGCGGATCTTGTTGTAGACGGCTAACGGTCACATTACCAGCGATGTTGAATTCGCCTTCATCCAGCAGTACATCACCAGATAACACTTTTAATAAACTCGACTTGCCAGCACCATTACGGCCAACAATACACACGCGCTCACCGCGTTGAATAGTAAAATCCGCTTTTTGTAACAACGGAGTGTAACCATAGGCTAAAGAGCCACTATTGATACGAACCAGACTCAAACTAAGCTCCTGTAAACTCTTGTAATTGCGTTGCGTTAAATGGCCAATGTAATTCTCTATCATCCCAAGCTTTAAGCACAGGGATCGATATGCCATAACGCTGCGCGAGGTATTCATCGTCACAAATATCTATGGCCCGATAGCCAATGTCAGCCGCTGCCAATAAGGCCGCGGCCAGTTCACACAGATGACATCCCTCTGTGTGATATAGCAGATAATGCCTATTATCTAATTCTGCTTGAGTCAACTCAGGCATGGGCGATAAGCCAAGTATTATGAATATGTGGATTACGTTTGTAGTCCATAGGCAAAGTTATGTCATCAATGTTCTTCACATTAATGCTCATCTTTGTCAGTGCCTCTATGTCCATCTTAAACTTACGTTTATTGTTAGAGAACACTAGCTCGCCTGTTGGGCTGAGCAGTTTCACTAAGGATGCCAGTAAGTTCACATGGTCTCTCTGCACATCGAATGAATCTTCCATACGCTTAGAATTTGAGAAGGTCGGCGGATCGATAAAAATCAGATCGTACTGTTCACGGCAATCCCGGATCCACTGCATGCAGTCAGATTGAACAAACTCATACTGCTTACCTTGCAGTCCATTGAGTGCAAAGTTGTCCTTCGCCCAAGCAATATAGGTATTTGACATATCAACCGTCGTCACCGATTTAGCGCCACCGAGCGCCGCATGCACAGAAGCAGAACCTGTGTAAGAGAACAGGTTAAGTACACGGCGTCCCTTAGATTTTTGACCGACTAAACGGCGTGTCAATCTGTGATCGAGGAATAAACCTGTATCCAAATAACCGGTTAAGTTCAGTTTGAACTTAGCGCCATATTCGGTAGTGATAAGCTCTAACTTACGCTCATCCAGCTTTTGATACTGACTCGTGCCCTTTTGACGCTCGCGGGTCTTCATGATCATCTTGTTCGGATTGATACCAATGGCCGACGGCAGTGCTAACAATACATCGCTTAAACGACGCTTGGTTACGGCTTCAGGTATAGTTGCTGGCGCCATATATTCTTGAATAATCACGTAATCTAAGTATTTATCTACTGCGACGTTATATTCAGGAATGTCGGCATCATAAATACGATAGCTGTCGATGCCTTCTTTTTTCGCCCATTTCTCTAATAACTTGGCATTTTTCTTAATGCGGTTAGCAAATGCAGGGGCGATATCGGCAATGTCGACGCCGTCTGGCAGCACTGGCGTATCACGACGTGTACTGGTCGCATGTAAGGTATAAATGTTAAAGGCACATTCTAGGGCGCCGTTGAACATCTTCATCTGTTTGT
The DNA here is from genome assembly GCF_036245925.1 of Shewanella sp. M-Br. Lineage (NCBI taxonomy): Bacteria > Pseudomonadati > Pseudomonadota > Gammaproteobacteria > Alteromonadales > Shewanellaceae > Shewanella > Shewanella sp. M-Br. Next base: position 61,463 of record NZ_BJBV01000002.1, on the reverse strand, counting down.
CGGCTTTAAGCTTAAGTGATGATACCAGTTCAATATCACTACACAGCATGGCCACTTTCCAGCCGCCAAATTCTTTCTTAAACTTGTCGCCTAGCTGATAGTAAAGCTGCAATAACTCAGACACATTTCCTAAACGTTCACCATAAGGTGGGTTAGTGATCAAATAGCCACTTTCTGCAGGCGGCGTTATCGTCAACGCATCTGCAACTTGAAACTCAATTAACTCGAGTACACCGGCATTTTCGGCGTTACGTTTGGCTAACGCGACTAAGCGCGAATCGATATCTGAGCCGTAAAATTTAATCTCACAACGTTTGACGCCTAATGAGGCACGCGCTTTTGCTTCTTCAACGATTTCTTGCCACACAGCTTTATCATGACGACGCCAATGTTCAAACCCAAAACGGCTACGCTGCAGACCAGGCGCAATATCGGCCGCCATTAAAGCAGCTTCAATCAACACAGTACCGCTACCACAGAAAGGATCGAGCAAGGTCGAAGGCGCCGCTTGCCAGCCACTGCGTACTAACATGTTGGCGGCTAAATTTTCCTTCAATGGCGCTTCACCAGTGGTCGAACGATAACCACGTTGATGCAATGATGGACCAGAGAAGTTCATCGCAATCGTGATTACGCCATTACGAAAATGGGCATCAACTTTAAAGTCAGCATCGACGCGTGACACATTGGGGCGCTCAACGTCATCGTCCCGGAATCTATCCACAACCGCGTCTTTAATCTTGAGTGCGCCGAACTGGGTATTATTGATAAAACCACCCGTACCATGAAAATCGATACTAAAAGTGCTTTTATTGGAAAAGTGCGCCGGCCAATCGACACAATAGGCGGCATTATAAAGTTGCTCTGCCGACTCGCAGCTACCTTTATAGATAACCAACACGATACGGCTGGCTAAACGTGTCCATAAAGTAATACGATACGCTAAAGCTAAGGGGGCAGTGAAATACACACCAGCAACACTCTCTTTTACTTCAGTCGCACCAAATTCTGTCAGCTCTTGGGCTAAGCTATATTCAAAGCCCTTAGGGGCGGCGGCAAAAAAATTAAGCATGGGATAATCAGTACGCAGTCAAAATCAAAGCGACATTATACCTGCTCGAATACATAAAAGATAAACAGTTATTAGCCGAACCCCCATTTAGTCTCATCCTCGGCCTAAGATAATCAACGAAAAATCCCTAACTTATGTTTAAATTGTATGAAAGCCCCCCACTCCGCTTTATATTTAAGCGTTCACCACCTTTTTCGATCTTCGTCCTTGCAATGCCAAGGCGCTGCCGTTATAGTCTGCCCCGCTTTGAAGACGGACGCGGGATGGAGCAGCATGGTAGCTCGTCGGGCTCATAACCCGAAGGTCGTAGGTTCAAATCCTGCTCCCGCAACCATTTAAAAGCAAAATAATAAAGTAATACAGATAGATATCGGACGCGGGATGGAGCAGCATGGTAGCTCGTCGGGCTCATAACCCGAAGGTCGTCGGTTCAAATCCGGCTCCCGCAACCAATTTCTATATGTGTTTATAACGAGAAACAGCCTATCAGGCTCAACTCCTTGTAAACAACAGGCGAAGGTCGTCGCTGATTTAACATTAGCAATCCGACTCCCGCAACCAATTCTTAGATGACAGAATTAAAATAGTTATTAACAGCAACAATCGGACGCGGGATGGAGCAGCATGGTAGCTCGTCGGGCTCATAACCCGAAGGTCGTCGGTTCAAATCCGGCTCCCGCAACCAATTCTCAAATGACAGAATTAAAACAGTTATTAACAGCAACAATCGGACGCGGGATGGAGCAGCATGGTAGCTCGTCGGGCTCATAACCCGAAGGTCGTCGGTTCAAATCCGGCTCCCGCAACCACTTCTCTTCATGAAAGAGAAAAATAACCAGCACAAGCTGGTTTTTTTGTATCTAAAATTCATAATAACCCTCTGTAAAATCCTAACCAGAAGACCATCGACCTATAAACAACCGATGAAAGCCATCAGTTCAAATCATCTTCAACAACAACGTCCAAAATAAGATTTAAACTGTTCAGCTGACATCAATGCATTTTTTGGATGTCAAATTTCGCCATAAAAGTGTCGGACAATATGACTCCTGCCATAGCACCAAAGGAAACGGTGAAAATCATGATGAAAGGTAGAGGTTTCAAATAAGCGGAAGTAAGAACACCTTGACAGAACCAGTGCAGCAATAGACCAAGGATCATGACGCCAAAAGCGAGCTTATTCGCAGCAAAAAACATCGGAATTTCGAACGCCCACAACGCTTTATTTTCCTTAAATTGAGCGAAACCGAAATAGAGATAAAGCAGTAATGCCACGATAGCGATAGCACAAACACTGAGTACATAGCTTAATTGAGACGTCCCCGCTAAGACTTGATAGCCGATACGAATGGCATAAATACCAACACCCAACCAAAGTATCAGCAATGGCAATAAAATGAGTCCCATTTTTTATCCTTAAAAGTTGAGATAGACACACACTTAGCACCTAAAGCGAGCTCTGAAAATGAGCGCTTAATGCTATCCCAGACCTCGGTTTGTGAAGTGAGCACTTGAAGTAAGTACTTAAAGTTAGGACTTGGAATGAGCACTTAGAGTCCGTTCTTAAAGTAAATGCCTTAAGCAACAGCTAAAATAGCGCCGAGATCAGCATGCTATTTTAACCGCGCCATATGATACACACTGACAAACTCACCATTTCTAAAAGCAAAATCCTTCGACTCACCTTCCATTACAAAGCCAAACTTTTTATATAGACCAATGGCGGCATGATTATCGGTATAAACCGTTAATTCAATTCGTTTTATATTCATCCATTTATCGGTAAGCTCAAGCATCGCGTTAATCAAGGCACTGCCTACACCGCGGCCTTGCCAACTGTCTTTTACACCCATACCAAATGAGGCAACATGCCTACGGCGAGGTTGCTCATACACTTCAAAACCCAACTCACCGACAATTTCACCTTCAATCTCTGCGACATAGCGATGAACATGATTCGATATTGCTGCAAGACGCGCCTCCCATTTATCGGTCGATGGCAAAGGTAATTGCAAGGTACCCGCATAGGCATTTGGACAGGCATATACTGCTTGAATGGCTGCAGCGTCACTCTTCTCTGCATGCCTAATAGTAATATTTCCCAATGAGTCCCCTCCCTGGTTTTCAAATAAAAAAGACGTGTCCAATTCAACGTACACAGAACTAAGCACACAGGTCTAAGCCCAACGAATTGACTTAGGCATGCTGTGGATCACTGTGATTAAGCAACTCAACCCGATTATTATCAAACCGACTTTACGGATGAAGCTCACATAAGACAAGTATGAAATTTAAAAAACTATTGATAAACATGGATTTTATACAGATAGATATCAATCAATATAGGAATTGAATCAACCACCGCCCTGTCTCCATAACCCAGCCTCAACACCTAGGTTGAAACTCTGGGCAAATAAAAACCCGCTCAAGATAAGATCTAGGCGGGTTTATAAGATTCAGGCACTAAGGTGATAATCGAGTTGAATACTTCAGCCTTCAATTAATCCAATACAATCAATAGTATGGTTCTAATATAAACTGTTTAATTAAAGTGGTAAACGACCATTAAAGGACAGCGCTAACGTAGTGCTATCCACGTATTCCAACTCGCCACCTACGGGTACGCCATGGGCAATGCGGCTTATCATCACTTTGTGACGTCTGGCCATATCGGCAATAAAATGCGCTGTAGCCTCACCTTCTACTGTTGGATTTGTCGCTAATATCAGTTCGGTGACATCACCCGATGCCAAATGGCGCTCGAGTAACGCTAAGCCTAACTCTTCTGGCCCCACACCATCGAGGGGCGATAAATGGCCTAAAAGCACAAAGTAACGGCCAGTGAAATGTCCACCCGCTTCAATGGCTAACACATCAGCCGGCGTTTCCACCACACAAATGGTGGAGGAGGTACCGCGTTTATGGCTAGCACAGATCGGACAGAGGGTTTCTTCAGTGTAGGTTCGGCAAGACTGACAATGACCGACGTCACTCATCGCACTGGACAGCGCACTGGCTAACTTAAGCCCTGCTTTTCGGTCGCGTTCAAGTAACTGAAACGCCATACGTTGCGCCGATTTAGGCCCAACCCCAGGTAAACAACGCAGGGACTGAATTAACTCATCTAACAATGGACTAAATTTCATCGGCTATCTCAATTAAAATGGCATTTTCATGCCTGGTGGTAATTGCATGCCACCAGTAACTTCAGCCATTTTAGTTTTTTGGTTTTCTTCGATTCGACGGGCAGCGTCATTACAGGCCGCAGCAATCAAATCTTCCAGCATTTCTTTGTCGTCTTCCATCAGGCTTGGGTCGATTTCGACTTTACGCACTGTGTGCGCGCCTGTCATAGTCACTTTCACCAAACCAGCACCAGATTCACCCACCATTTCCATACGGGCGATTTCTTCCTGCATTTTGGCCATTTTTTCTTGCATCATCTGGGCCTGTTTCATCAAATTGCCCATACCGCCTTTTCCAAACATAGTCATTTCTCTTCTATTAGGGTTAGTCGCAAGCATTAACGCGGCTAATCTTACTTAAATAAATGGGATTGGCAATCAATGCCGTTATCTTGTTAATAAACTTATGATCTCGATGCAGAGTTTCTCAGCAGCATCACTATAAATATGCACTCGAAGCCTAAATTTAAACCACAACGCTACAAATTAACGATGAAAATTTTACCCAAAGACTCGCCAATAATGGCTAACTCGCGGCCTCAGTTAACTCTGGTAACGCTTGTATTTGCTGACTGCGTAAATTCAACAACTCTGGCGGATACACTAGACTATCGGCATCGAGTTCGGCGCCCATACGTTGGATCAACCATTGCACATTGTCATCATGAATCAAGGATTGATGCGCTTGTTGCAGCAACTCTTGGTGGAAACGCTTACGTAACTCTAAGGGCGTTTCCCGCTGTTCATCGATTCCTATGACCACTTGCACCCGTCTTGGGTTCCCGAGCGCGGTAGTTAAGGCTTGCTCAAGCTGCACTATGGCAACATCGGCCGCTAGATGCTTCTGGTTTGGTTTAAGCAGCAACGGCAAAGGATCACTCAAAGTTTGACAGACAGAATTAACCGCCAGTTGCCGCACTCGCCCGCCGATCTCTAAGCTCGCCATCAACTTGTACCAATGTAAATCTAATGGATGGCCGCTAATAGGTTGAGTCGAACTGAGCGCGACTTGTGTCTCCTGCGTGTGTTCCACTGTATTTGACGCATTTGTCAGTGCTGTTGTGCTAGCCAAAGCAAACTCTGAGGCGGGTATTTCTTCTTGACGTACAGCCTGATTTTGAAGTATTTCCGACTTCAAACTTGATGCTGCGACCTGCCCGTCACTCAGGGATAGAGTGTCATCTTGTGCATGATTAGGTGCGTAACTCACGCCTAAAAGCTCTTGAGCATGACTGGCTTGAACATTCTTTATATCAGCAGCTTGCGCGCTCACCGGCTGAACACTGTCAGTCTTATTGCTATCGACTTGCGTCACTTCGATAGATTCAGCTTCAGGCGCTGCCTCCCAAGGCGGACGATCATCTGCAGCGGACGGTTTGACAGGCTTATCAGAGACAATTCCAGTTGAGATGACGACTGAAGATACTGCTTGGTGCAGATCGATAGGCTCAAGATCTAAGTCGAAGTCATCATCAAAATCTATCGCTAAATCAGGGTCTAAATCAGATGCTGGATCAACAGAAAATGCCACACTTGGCTGACTCGCTTCAATTTTAGTAACCGATTTAGGTAAGGTTACACAATGTGATTTAGTGTTTGGCGTCTTAAGTTTTGAGTCCAATGACGACTTTTTTTCATCACCGTCCTTAGCACTTAAGGCGTCAAGATCAGATAGCAGCGAATCCCGCGCCGCCAACACCGCCGAGAGAATATCATCATCGGCTAAAGATGCGGAGGCTAGTGTTGGAATTGGAATTGATGTCTGAGGAGATACTTGAGCAATTAATACTGACTGACTATCAACTGAGCCTTCCATACCTACAGCGCTTTGAATATCAGCAGAATTTTGAACATTATCTAAGTGTTGAACATCATCAGGCACAGCATGAGAGTCAAAGCTGTGATGAAAATCATCGTCATTGTAAGAGCCGGAGGAGAATTCAACATAAGCATCTTGATAGGAATCGAGCGGCGCTGACTCTTGGGCATAAGCTCCCATCGCTGGATAAGAATGCTCGACTTCAGTTCCATAGGGACTATGTTCATCAAGCCCCTTTTGCTCTAGCGTACTATTAGTAAGAGTATGGTTAGCGAGGGAGTCAACAGCAGTGTTTTCATCAACAGTCTTTTGAACAGCACTGTCTTTCTCTGCAATGTCACTACCAACAGCCACAGCGCTTGAACCAACAACCATTTCAGCCGCTGCTGGATTAATAATACTCGACTCGGCAGTTGCCCCAATGAATTCAGGAACTTCACTATTCTGAGCATCTAAACTCGCAACCGATGACTCAATGTCAGCAGCAGCTTCAGTAACTTGAGAAGGCGCTTGAGCGGTTGATACTGTTTGAGTTTGTGGCTCGACCTCAGCATTCACTATCTCAACATTTAAGCTGCCAGCGTTAAATCCCTGACTCTGCGCCTGACTTAGAATCACCGCCTGTTCGGCAATTAATGCCGCATCCGCTTCGAGCTCAGCATCAAGTGCCTGCTCTGCGGTATCGGCAGGCTCAATTAATGCTGTTTTTTTTTCAGCTGTATGTGGTTCAGCAGTATGTGTTTCAGCAAACTGTTGTTCATTTACATCAGGAGTTTGCGCTGCAGCAGTTGCCGCAACTGGCGTTTGCCCTTCGGGTAAACGGATCTCAGCGACCGCATCAGGCTGCCAACGCTTTACCGGCTTTTCAGGCACAAATGCGACAGCCCGTAACAGCGCCATCTCAAGACCCGATTTAGGGTCTGGTGCATGTGGTAAATCTTTGCGGCCCGTTAATAAAATCTGATAATAAAGCTGCACTTGTTCCGGCTTAAGCTGTTCGGCAAAGGCGCGAATTTGTGCGCTATACAAGGATTGCTGTGCGCAAGCGGGGGCAAATTGGGTCAAGGTAATTTGATGTAACAACTCAAGTAAACTGCGTAGCACTTCTTGGGCATCTGCGCCGTACGCGAGCACTTGGGCACAGGTATGCATTAACACACCAATATCGGCATCGGTTAAGGCGTTAAGCAAGGCAACTACATGCTGCTCATCAATGCTGCCAAGCATGGTTTGCACTTGGCCAAGCATCACATTACCGCCACCAAAGGCGATGGCTTGATCTGTCAAACTCAAGGCATCACGCATACTGCCATTGGCAGCTTTAGCCAGCAGTTTTAGAGCTTCTGCATCAAAGGGAAACTGCTCTTGGGTCAAAATATGATTGAGCTGAGTGCCAATTTCAGCTTGGGTCAGGCTTTTTAAATTGAACTGCAAACAACGAGATAACACAGTCACTGGCAGTTTCTGCGGATCGGTGGTCGCCAGAAGAAATTTAACGTGCTCGGGGGGTTCTTCTAAGGTTTTTAGCAGTGCGTTAAAACTGCTGCGCGACAGCATATGCACTTCGTCGATGAGATAAACCTTAAAGCGGCCACGGGTTGGACGATACTGCACATTGTCTAACAGCTCACGGGTATCATCGACCTTAGTGCGAGATGCGGCATCGACTTCAATCAAATCGACAAAACGACCTTGGGCGATTTCCACACAACTGCCGCAAACACCGCAGGGAGTCGCTGTCACACCTTGTTCACAGTTTAAGCCTTTGGCAAAGAGTCGCGCTAAACTGGTTTTACCAACACCGCGCGTTCCCGTAAAGAGGTAAGCATGGTGTAAGCGCTGCTGGCTTAACGCATTGGTCAAGGCATGCAAAACATGGCTTTGGCCAACCATTTGATCAAATGTGGCAGGGCGCCATTTTCTGGCTAACACCTGATATGACATGGAACTCCCCAGAGTATGTGATACAAAAGCGGGAGCATGCGCCCCGAGAACTTTGAAAGATAACATGCCATGATTTGACATGCCATCAAACTATCCCAAGGCGCCTTTAGCTGCAGATTTATTCGCCTTCAAACTCACAAAGTTTAACCAACTCAAGCCCCAATGCGGTTAAACGTGCTTCACCGCCTAAATCAGGTAATGAGATCACAAAGGCCGCATGTTTAACTTCACCGCCGAGTTGGCGGATCAGTTTAACGGTCGCTTCGATAGTACCGCCAGTGGCGAGTAAATCGTCAACAACGAGCACTTTGTCATTTGCGCTAATCGCATCAGTATGAATTTCTAGGCTATCGTGACCGTATTCCAGTTCATAGCTTTGGCTGATGGTTGCACGCGGCAATTTGCCGGGTTTACGCACAGGTACAAAACCTATACCCAATTCTAAAGCCAACGGAGCACCAAATAAGAAACCACGGGCTTCAGTGCCCACAATTTTGGTAAAGCCTTGACCACGATAATGTTCAACTAACAAGTCGATGGTCGCTTTATAGGCTGCTGCATTCTCAAGCAAACTGGTGACATCTCGAAATAAAATCCCTTCCTTAGGATAATTAGGAATCGTTTTAATGCTTTGCTTTATCAAGGATAAGGTTTCTGTATTCATAGCCATCATATTTGCTTAATAAGTTACTTAATCAATTCACCAACCTAGCGGTGGCGGTATAAAACAAAACGTCCACACTGAGTGGACGCATTGTCGAAAGTCGGACAAAGCTTATGCCGCTTTAGTTTTAGTTGCAACAATCACAATGCACAAGTGATGGAAAGGTTATCAATTTGTGCCTTAGATCAAACCCTGTTGGCTCTCAGTTAAATAGCCTCAACAAGAACACGACTAAACTTTCAGTCACAGCACTTGAGCCCATTCAATCACTCAATCATCCCTCTATTTCAGGTATACCTTTAAGATACCAAAGTAGGATCAACGCCATGACAAACAGCAGACCTTTTACCCAAAGGATAGGGACCACAATAATACTGAGACTAAAACTGAGTGCGCTAACTATCATGGCTTTGCGTTTCAATCCCTTACGCATTGCTCGCAGCTCTTGCCACTGGGTTAAAGCGTCGGCAAACCAGGGATGTGTCATCAACCAATGGTGTAAACGTTCACTCGAGCGGGCAAAGCAGAAGGCAGCAAGCAAGATAAAAGGCACGGTCGGCATTATCGGTAGCACGATACCGACTAAACCTAAGACTAAAGCGGTTAAGCCTAACAGTAAAAATAATCCGCGCTTTAATACCATAGGTTTAAATGCCCTTTATCGGAAAAACAAAAGCCACTCGAAGAGTGGCAAATAGGCTACGCGCTAGAGATTAACGCTCGCTTAAATTAAACCTAAATGCTTTAACCAAGACAGACTTGCTGGCAGAGTCGGCAACAGTAAAACTAAAATAAAACCAATAAAATACAAAAAATTAAATGGGTCTTTGAACGGCTGACTACTCATTACAGCTCCTCTAGTATGTGCAAGTATAAGTGCGCAGGAATCGTACAGTGATTGAGATCACAAAACGGCCGACATTGTAGCGGTTTGTCAAATCAATAAAAACCCTCTAAATGTAGGGTTATTGCATTTATTTCGGCAATAAACCCCACCTTAAGACTGACGTCCGCGCACTATCCCTTTGGCCGCTAATTGCTCGAGTAACTGCATACAACCTTGCTCAATAATCTCTGGCGCCATTTGAGGGTAAGTGATTGTTAACCAATCAACTATCTCTTTAAAACCCGCTTGGCCTTGAGCTTGAAGAAATGCCAGCACCTGTGCGCTTAAGGGATTTAACTGTAAGAAGCACACTTCACAATCGGCATCTTGATAGAGACAAAAAAACACTGGCGTATCGAGTCGTTGCTGCGGACGATAATCCTGACGAATGTGCTGCACCTCAAAGTGATACTGCGCTACCCTCGCCGTCTGCGACAAACATAAAGCCTGCGTCGACATTTGCGCTGGGCTAAGTTGAGATTCATCCTCACTCGCCTGTGCAACCGCAACGGCCAACTCTAGCCATTCATAGTGCGCTAATTCGAGCATAAAAACAGGATCATTTGCCGTGGGCTGATATTCCTGCTGTAAAAAATCTAAAAACTCACCCGCGATATCGATAAAGATGGGCGATTGACAATCATGTTGACTGAAAAAACGCTGCACCAAAGTCAGCCAATCCTCCTCAGAATACAAACTTTTCAGCACGGGGAAGCCATTCGACACAAATCCCAGCACATTATTAAAAAATAACTCGCGGTAAACCTGCATACGCCGGACATCAGTATCCGCGGGCAATGGCGAAGAGGGATCGCGGATATAATCGATAAAGGATTGCTGCACTTGCTTAAAATCCATTAGGCGCTCCTCTTTACGGCATGAGCGCTATTTTGGGCATGGGAGCTGGACGCCGCCATTTGATAACCGTGAATTTGATTTATCTCGAGCAACAATTCAGCGGTTGTCGGCAAATTAAAGTCACGCTCAAGCAAAGTCGGTTTTACCCCATGCAAAGCATAACAGCGCTGTAATAATGTCCAGACGGGATCGTTAATGGCTGCGCCATGGGTATCAATGAGCAGATCTTCAGCTTGTTTGTAGTGCCCAGCAATATGCAGATAAGCGATGCGCTCCGTCGGCATGGCCTGTAAAAAGGCATCGGCATTGTATTGATGGTTTATCGAGTTCACATAGATGTTGTTCACATCCAGTAGCAGTTTACAATCGGCTTCTTGCAGCACGGCATTGACGAATTCAAGTTCTGTCATTTGAGCACCTGGAGCGGCATAAAAAGACACATTTTCTAAAATAAGCGGCCGCTCTAGAATATCTTCTACTTGCTTGACCCGCGCCGCCACATGCTTCACTGCAGCGTCGGTAAAAGGGATAGGCATTAAATCATATAAGTGACCTTGCCCTGAGCAATAACTTAAATGTTCGGAATAGACTTGGATTTGGTGTAAATCCATAAAGGTTTTGATATTTTTTACAAACGCGAGATCTAAGGGTTCAGGGCTACCAATGGATAAACTCAAACCGTGGCAGTAGAAAGTATGTTGCTCGGTCAATTCACGAAATTGGCGGCCAAATTTACCACCTAAGGTCATCCAATTCTCAGGCGCCACTTCAAAAAAATTAATAGCATCAGGCACCTGTAAACAAAATTCACTGAGCATTTCTCGTCTTAATCCCAGCCCTACCTGTGCCGTATTTTTTTGATCATTCATAGAACCTCACGAACGCTAACCTGTAATCGCTTAAGAATAAAACACAAGAGACCAGCGCTGGCTGGCCTCTTTAGGCTCAATTATCCCAATAACTGCAGGGATAAAACAAACCCGCTTTACTTCACTTCTTTTTTAACGGCTTCGACTTTAGCATCCACTTTTTCGGCGGTTTTCTTCATATCAGCGCCACATTTTGCTTCACCACACTTACCTTCATGGGCCTTATCAGCGGCTTTCTTCATGTCAGCACCGCATTTCGCTTCGCCACATTTCCCCTCATGAGCTTTATCTGCAGCCGCTTTTTTCATCTCAGCACCGCATTTAGCCTCACCACACTTACCTTCTTTGGCTTTTTCAGCGGCGGCTTTCTTCATGTCTGCGCCGCATTTGGCTTCACCACATTTGCCTTCTGAACCGACAATTTGATAGCCCGCATCCATAGCTTCAAAACCAAATGGGTTAGTTTGTGCATTGACAGCAAAAGCCGAACTCATCACAACTGAACCTAACGCTACTGCAACTGCTGTTTTTTTAACTGAATTCATAAATAATCCCTTCTTGTTTATTGAGTAATAATGACCAACAACAGTTTAAGTAGCTGGCTTACAACAAAAGACCTGCCTTATTTCGATTCTATTGCAAAAAATATCACTAAGTCACAGAAATGGTAAAAATATCCTGCTAGGACAATCAGTTTAGCTTGGATTTTATTTATTGGCGTACCTATTCATCCTCCTTCACAAGGCCACTTTGTAACTTAGGGCTGATAAGGTAGAATGCTCGCCCTTTGCAACAGATATGGGTTTACTGCAGTGCGTGTGATTTTGGCTCCAATGGAAGGCGTAGTAGACGCTTTGATGCGTGACATCCTATCGACCATCAATCCCTACGATTTGCTCGTCACCGAATTTGTGCGAGTGGTAGACCAACTGCTGCCTGAAAAGGTCTTTCTCAAACTGTGTCCTGAACTGCTCAACAACGGCAACACCCCTTCAGGTACGCCAGTACGAGTACAATTGCTTGGTCAAGAACCCCAATGTATGGGCGAAAATGCCCTACGTGCCATTGAGTTAGGCTCACACGGTGTTGATGCAAACTTTGGCTGTCCAGCAAAAATTGTTAACCGCAGTAAAGGTGGCGCCGTATTATTGCAATATCCTGAGAGTGTGCACGATATTGTCAAAGCCATGCGTCAAGCAGTACCAAAAGAGCATGCCGTAACGGCCAAAATACGTTTGGGCTATGAAGATAAGTCACTGTTTATGGAAAACGCCATTGCAGTGTATGAAGCCGGTGCAACTGAACTTGCCATCCATGCGCGCAGTAAAGTCGACGGTTACAGACCGCCAGCCTATTGGGAATACATCACCGAAGTACGCAAACGTTTGCCAATCCCGGTGATCGCCAACGGTGAAATTTGGAACAGTGACGATGCTAAGCGTTGTATCGAAGTCACGGGCTGCGACAGTATCATGATCGGCCGCGGGGCAATTTCATTGCCGAACTTGGCTGATACTATCAAGACAGGAGCCACTCCTTATACTTGGGCGCAAACCTTAGGGCTCATGCTCAGTTATACCCAAAGGGAACTCAATGGCCGTAAGAGTGACTATTATCCAGCCCGGATCAAACAGTGGTTCACCTATCTCAACCGTCAATATCCCGAAGCCGATACCTTGTTTAGGGAACTGCGAGTCTTTAAAACAACGGAAGAAATAGTCCGCGTATTAGAAACGGCGCAACGGAACTTATGCGACGAATAATCGCGACGATATGTATGATAAAAGGGCTTTTGCCGTAGCACATATAATGCGATAAGAATGAAGTACTTTTTCGATTTTTAACGGCTAAAAAACCGAAAATGTGGCAGATACTTGATCTTTATCATAGTCGTTGATAGTGGAACTATTAGACTGGACGCCTAGAGTCAAATGAAATAGGCGATTTTACGTGAGCACCACCCATATCAGACATGAATTGTCAGAGCTTGAAGCTAATCTAAGGAAAGAAATAGGCGCGCTCCCTCTGTTCCTCGAAGCCATAGGGGAGCATTACGCTAGCCTGAGTCTGGCAGAATTAATTGATAAATTGGCTCAGACACCACTGGCTGAACACCCACTATTTTGCCGATTAAATAAACTTGATGCCGCCTTTTGCCAGCTCGACTTAGGTCTCTACGGTCTTTGCTCGGATTGTGAGGCAGAAATTGAAAGCGAACGCTTAAGCCAAGATCCCACCGAACAACGCTGCACATCCTGCGCCGAGCATTATCAGCATGAACACCGCCACGAACTGCGCCTCACGCATTGATAGCGCTCATTCGACATCCAGTAAACTGACTTATAAGCAAAAAAACCTCCGCAAGCGGAGGTTTGAGTTATCCAGGGAGGGCGGACAACCTAAAACTTCTGGTTTATTCTCAGGTAATACGTTCTACCTAACACATCATATAAACCCACATTCACATCGCGATAATCGGCATAGGTGTAATAGTTTGGTGTTTCAGCATCAAACACATTATTCACCCCTACTGTTATAGAGCCGTTATATGCATGGGTATAACCAAATTGGATATTGTGTTTAAAGTAATTATCGTAATCGACATAACGGTCAGTTTTTTCTAACTCGTTGAAATAACTTGCTGATTGACTACCAATATAGACGACTGTCCATGCGGCAGAGAAATCATCGTATTTCCAACTGGTCGCAAAGTTGCCGCGCCAATCGGGTGAGTCTGTCGTTCCTGCGTAGTCGATCATGTCTGCTTCAGCGTTATCCTGCTTTTTAAAATCAAGCACATGAGTTAAATCCAGTTTGAAATTGAAATCCCCAAAGCCTGTTTCTAAGTTATAAGCTGTTACAAAATCGATACCTGAGGTCTCAACTGTGGCTAAGTTACGAACTCCCGCTTCAATATACTCAATCTTGCCATCTGGACCACGGGTCACATAGGGAGACGATCCATTCTTGATTTCATCACGCAGGATATCATCTACATCAATCGACTCAATTTTGTTGTCGTAGGTGATTGAGTAATAAGATAACTCCAAGTTCCATGCGTCAGTGACATTCCAAACGCCGCCAAAGGTTAACGAGTTGCCCTCTTCTGCCTCTAGATCAGGATTCCCTCCATACCAGGTTTTGTGTTGATTATTAGTCGCGCAATATATGGCATCCACGTTACCAGGTTCATTACACCATAAAGAATCAACACCCTTCTCAAAACTCAAGGATTGAGACGAGAACATTTCGCTCATATTCGGCGCACGGAATGAGTCACCATAGCTAGCACGCAGTAATAACGTGTCTATAGGACGCCAGCTTAAACCAAACTTAGGCACCACGGCATCGAAGGTCGATGAATTAACGACTTCCCCCTGAGGCCCTGTGAGAGTTCCTTCCTGCTCATAGCGCTCATAACGTACTGCGGCAGAAAACTCAACATTCGCAGGTAAGCCTACTTGGAGTTCCAAATAAGCGGCACTACGGTCACGCGTGGCATCCACATCATCACCACCCGAACCGCCGGAGATAATACCCGCGGCCGATTCTGGATCACTGGTTTGCTTAAACTTGATCATTTCATATTCAAGACCACCGACCATAGCGACCGAAAGATCACCGTCATCGAGCAGTAAGGTCGAAGCAAGACCATCCAATTGAGTACTTTCAAATTTGCCCTGATAAACCCCAGTATGCGCAGCTTTACGATACAGATCTGTCATCTGTTGATCCCACTGCTCATAACTCATTCCAGAGGTATTGAAAATATCATATTGCTCTGAATCAATTTCTTGCTGAATAATATCGTCATTCAGTAAATTATAATTAAAACTATTTGTCGTCGATGTTGCGTGCTGGGCATTTAATTCCCAGTCGATACCATTCCCTGAATCTATTGTACCAACAAAGCCACCTAGAATATCAAAGTTGTTGGTTTCAGTTAATGTATCTCGCTCGCCAAGTTGCGCGCCTCGCATAGAAATCACTAATTCTTCGCCAACTGGATTAAACTTATTATCGGCACTCATCACAGGGGTATTCGTTGATACTGGCGTACCCGCATAACGGGTTTCAGTTTCTGCTAATGAAGCAGAAGCACGACCTCGGAATTTTATATTCTCAGAAATCTCATAGGAGAAATTAGATAACAGCGAATTACGAGTTTGATCGCCAAATAACTTAGTGACATTACCATGATTATATAAACAACGACCATCACCTGAGTCTATGGTATTTTCCGTTTTTTCACATATATCTGAATTACTATACCAGCTACCATTGCCTGGTCCATATTTACCGTTTGGTACTGAGCTATATCCACTATATGCGTTATAACTTGAATCGTCCATTCGCCAAATATCACGATCCATTACAGCTTTAGTATCATAATATTCATAGGTTAGCGTGATATTGCCTTTATCAGTATTAAAGCCCGTTGCAAGTGATAAACGGTTGGCATCGCCTCCTTCTACGCTTGGTTGCTCAGTACTGTAATCAAGCTGAAACCCTTCAAACTCTTTCTTAGTGATAATGTTTATCACACCCGCAACCGCATCGGAACCATATACTGCCGAGGCGCCATCGCGCAGGATTTCAATACGCTCCACGATAGCCATAGGGATAGAAGATGTATCGGCCACAGAGCCAGAGCTCGAACTCGTGCCCGGCATACGGCGTCCATCTAATAACACTAATGTCGCAGACGATCCTAAACCACGTAAATTGACATCACTGGTTGAGCTTGCTCCTGATCCATAGCCAGAAATACCACGCCAAGAACCAAAGCTGTTTATCGCAGAGTTATTCAATACGTCAGCAACGGTTTTTTCACCCGTCATGGCAATATCCGCAGCATTAATGACAGTCACGGGTGAAACAGTTTCCATATCAACTTGTTTAATACGAGAACCCGTCACTTCAATGCGTTCAACTTTCGCATTTTCTTCTGCTGCATTTACCGCTGCAGAAAAGCCTATTCCAGAAAAAACCACACTGCTTGTCGCCACTGTAATTAAACTAGTACGAACGGCTTTGGCCGTTAAACTTAAATAGCGCATTAATCTCTCCTTGAGGTAAATAAAACCCTATGTTTGTTATTTTTATATTTGGCAAGCGAACTCTATTTCGCTGTAGGGATAATGTTAATACGCAACATCTAAGTCAACCATTAAAAACAATTAATCTCAAATCAAAACAAATTGACACAAAATAAATCAACTTGAATATAAGATATCCGGATATACATCATGGGGTTAAGCAATACAGACCTGTTGAACATATTAAATATTTAATTTGATACAATAAATCTTAATTGTTAACTAAAAGAATACCGAGAAACTCACGCCACAAATGAATCAAAGCGTATCGAAAATAAAACGCTGAATATTAATTTACACTTAGTTCAATATTAATTAACCATAAAAAATGCCACTCATTTGAGTGGCATTAATATTGAAACACTGAGTAATGATTGATTACTTAAAGTTGGCAACCTTCAACACTTTTTGAGTTCTCATAAACAATATCGCCTACAGGATTGTAGTCAGCAGCTTTAATCACTTGTTTCTCTTTCAAGAAAGAATAGAGTAAATCAGCATCAACAAAACCCGTTTGAATTGGGCTGGTTAGTTTAGGATAACCGTCACCACCCGCAGCATTAAAGCTAGGTACAGTGAACTTATAAGTGGCTGTTGGGCTAAAATCCTTGCCACCGATGTCGCTGATGTTGGCTGTTTTAGCCACACAGTCAATGGTCATTTTCACACCAGTGATTTGTGCATAACCACCAGAACCAACTTGAAGACTGCCGACTGCGCCTAAATAAGCCGCAACTTCAGTACCCGTCATTTCGTTAAGGGTAACCATATTACCAAATGGCTGAACAGTCAGCACGTCACGGTAACTAATGTTGCCTGGTTGGATAGATGCACGTACACCGCCTGAGTTCATTACACCAAAATCAGCAGTCACTTTAGCACTTTGTGCCATCGCTAACATACGGCCTAAGTTAGTTTGCTTATTACGCACGTTTGCACGCTCACCATCTAACAGGGCATCCGTTGTCGCAATGACTTCGTCTAACTTAGCTTGACCTTTCTCTTGATAGTAAGAAAGCAGCTCTTTTAACTCTGAATCCGGTTCAATTTTAGTGCCAGCTAAGTCAGCAGTTTTCTTACCAGCATCATCCAGTTTGCGCATATTCACAGGGACAAGCTTGTAGCTCGCTAGATGGAGTTCACCGTTAAAGTATTCAAAATCTGCACGGCCAACATATTTACCCCATTCATGGGCTTGCATGATCCAAGTGCCATTTTGTTTATCAGGTGCACATGCATCACCAGGCTTAAAGGCTGCATAAGCTTTGTTGTCAGTTCCCGGTTCCATACACACTGGATTCTGTGAATGACCACCGATAACAACTTGTAAATCCCCTTCTTTCAATGCGCGAGCCATAGCCACATCGCCAGGGGCATTACTACCATTTTTACCATCTGCGTAATGACCCATGTGCGTGGTAGCGAAAATGATATCTGCCGCTTTGGCATCTTTAATTTCTTTAATCACTTTAGCAACTTCCACCTTGGGATCGGTGAATGTTAGATCGCTAATGTATTCTGGGTTACCAATCTTAGCAGTGTCTTCTGTCGTTAAACCAATAACAGCAACTTTAAGACCATTAACGTCAAATACTTTATAGGCATCAAAGTAACGCTCACCAAGAGTACCATCGGCATTTTTACGGTAAATGTTCGCCGCTAACATAGGGAATTCAGCAAGGCGACGCTGCATATCAAGTACTGATAACGGATTGTCAAACTCATGATTGCCAACAGCCATGGCGTCATAACCGATTTTATTCATGCCCGTAAAGTCTGGTATGGCATCTTGAAGATCAGATTCTGGTACACCCGTATTAATATCACCACCAGATAATAATAAGGTTTGACTGCCATTCTTACTCACTTCTGCACGAATTTGATCAACTAGAGTTTTCTGAGCGGCTAAACCGTATTCACCATCACTGTTTTCCCAGAAACGGCCATGGTTGTCATTGGTATGTAAAACGGTAAACGTTTTACAAGCACTTCCCGCTTCAGCACACGTTGTTGGAACTTTATCGTCATCACTATTATTACAACCCGCAAGTGCAGCGAGAACAGCAGTTGCAACTAATCCTTTAATAAGCATATGTCTCATTACATCAACCCCTTGATTTTAATTATTTTATCATAGAAAGATTGCCGTGAACTCCATCAAGTTCAGCGTCACGGATAATAGCAAATAATAAAGATAAATTGTGTCATTTTTATTAAAAACTTGACATTTATATGAAATTTGGCGGGCATTTTAAGAAGGATTTGTTTCATATAAAAAATAAGCTGAATGACTGATTTTTATATATTTACAGAATACAAAATAAAAATGGAATAAATGGATTTTAATCGTTTGTTATAAATAACTTAGGAAATATGAAAAAACATCGCGATTGTTCCTTTAAAAAAACAAGCATGGGTAAATTTCAACTTACCGCATGCTGCTTTTATCAGCAATTAGACTTATCTACATTTCAAATCGCTGTAATAACCACTTAGAAATCGCTTTCAATTGTTCAGGAATGACAGAATGAGGCATTGGATAAGTCTGCCACGTAACATGATAGCCGCCCGCCGTTAAGGCTTCTTTTGCTAACATTCCAGCGGATAATGGTACAACATCATCCTGTAGACCGTGTTGCTGTAATATGGGTGTATTGCGATTCGCCGCACTTAATTCAGCGGGTAACACATCGCCCGTCGGTAAATAGCAAGACAACGCCATAATCCCTGCAAGTGGCTCAGGGAAACGCAGTCCAGAGAATAAACTCATTACTCCACCCTGACTGAATCCCGCTAATACGATACGTTGGCTCGCAATACCCGCTGCGATTTGTTCATTAATTAATGCGGCAACCATTTTCTCCGACTCAAGCACGCCTTGCATATCGGCTCTGTCATGCAAATCCATGCTTTTAATATCGTACCAAGCGCGCATAACGTAGCCACCATTAATGGTCACGGCTTGCTCTGGTGCATGGGGAAAAATAAATCGAATAGCATGATCTACAGGTAAGCCTAATGCAGGCACTACGGGAGCAAATCCGGCCCCCGAATCCCCTAATCCATGTAACCAAATAACCACAGCCGTAGCAGGAGTCTTAGGTTCGACAACAATACGCTCAAGAGAAACTGACATACTAAAAATTCCCAATTCGATATTAAACACTCATCAACTAAAAAATGATGATAAATCTATACGTTAAACACTCATCACCACTCGGGCACAGGTTATTCAGCATCCATGCCCAGCACATCTTGAATCGCACGTAACTGAGTATTTGAGTCCAATACTAAGCTCCAACGTACACCGCCACCATCGGCGATCAGCATAGGAGGCTGACGTCTCAAGCCGATATCCTCAGCACTCGCTTGCAGTACGATACTGGCAACGTTGAGGCGCACTTGAACCTCGAACTCAGTAACGATTAACTTACCCTGCGAAAAATCTAACACCATTATGATAACCGCCCTATGTGAAAACGCCGTCATCATAGCAAACTTGTGCTCTTTTACCGATGGCATTTCCTGACCAGCATTCAAGCCATTAAAGTTTGATTACATTTGAGCTAACAGTGAGATAACAAATCCAGTGAATTATCAGGTAAACTTTTGCGCTAATAGAGTGGGTTAACAGAAAACCAAGCTGAATTGATGGTCTTATCGCCCCAAACTCGAACTAACATACTTCATCATTAGGCTACTATAAATAATGCTTTCACTTCGTCGAACCGTCCTTTGCAGCACCCTAGTCTTTGCCCTGCAACTACTTCCCTACGCTTATGCCAATAGCACTCCAAATACCTTAACCACTGAGCCTACTGCCACTGTTGTACAAGCTGATACGCAGCAGAACCAAGATGCACTGACCTACGCCAATTACACTGAAGTCAGCGTGAGTCATTTGGAACTAGCCCTTACCGTCGATTTTAAGCAAAACCGCTTATCCGGTGAAGCCACCCTCGATTTAGCTTGGCATAAGGTGGGGAAAGAACTCATCTTAGATACTCGAGATCTGACGATTAACAGCGTAAGTGCTTTAAATACAGCGGGAAAATGGCAAAGCATGCCATTCACGTTAGCCAAAGCGGACGCTGTAAAAGGCGCCGCGCTGACCATCAAACTTGCTGATGAAAATAGTCAAAAGGTCAAAATCAATTATCACACGTCGAATAATCCGTCTGGTATTCAATGGTTAACCCCTGAGCAAACCCAAGGTAAACAGTTGCCTTTTATGTTCAGTCAGAGTCAGGCGATTCACGCCCGCAGTTGGATCCCACTGCAAGATACGCCAGCCGTTCGCCAAACCTATAGCGCAATAATTACTACCGATAAAGCCATCACTGTGGTCATGAGTGCCGATCGCAAAACCCTGTCGAGCAGTCAGACCCAATTCACTATGCCGCAGGCTATTCCAGCTTATTTGATTGCCATTGCGGCCGGGCATTTAAAGTTTGCTCCCTTAGATAACATCTCGGGCATTTGGGCTGAGCCAGAGATCCTCGACAAAGCGAGCAAAGAATTTGCCGACACGCCAGAAATGATCAAAATCGCGGCTAAACGTTATGGCGATTACCCTTGGGGACGTTATGACTTACTTATCTTGCCACCAAGTTTCCCCTTTGGCGGCATGGAAAACCCGCGTTTGTCTTTTATTACACCCACAGTGATCGCGGGTGATAAAAGCTTAGTGAGCCTCATCGCCCACGAACTTGCGCACTCGTGGTCGGGTAATTTAGTGACCAACGCCACTTGGCGCGATCTCTGGCTTAATGAAGGTTTTACGACCTATGTTGAGAATCGCATCATGGAAGACCTCTATGGCCGAGACCGAGCACTAATGGAGCAAACCATCAGCTACTCTGAATTGCTTGCAGAGCTTGCAGAACTTACTCCTGCCGATTCAGTGCTACATCTCGATCTCGGTAAACGTTCGCCCGACGAAGCCTTCAGCGGTGTCCCTTATGTAAAAGGCCAGTTGTTCTTAATATTTTTAGAGCAAAAATTTGGCCGTGAACGCTTCGACACTTTTGTAAAAAGCTACTTCGATCATTTTGCATTTCAGAGTATTACTACGGCGCAATTCCGTGAATATTTATCTTTGAATCTATTAAACAAATATCCCCATCTTGTCAGTGAAGGCGAAGTGGATACTTGGATTGAAGGTCAAGGTTTACCGTCATTTCTTGTACCGCCCAATTCCCATGCCTTCGATGATATTGATGCTCAAAGACAAACTTGGCTCGAGGGTAAACTCAGTGCAAGCGAGTTGAAAACCAGCACTTGGACAGTCCACCAGTGGTTAAGATTCATCAATGAAATGCCAAGAGTCAATCTTGGCCAAGCCAAACTTGCTGAGCTAGATAAGGCGTTTCATTTTACGGGCACTGGCAACAGTGAAATTGCTTTCGCATGGTATTCACTCGCCCTAGACAACGGCTATTACGCAGTACTACCCGCATTAAAACAACACTTAACCCATATTGGCCGAATGCGCTTAATCGTGCCTTTATATCAAAAGCTAGCAAGCTCAGATAAATACGACTGGGCCAAGAGTATCTATCTCAACGCTCGATCTGGCTACCATCCCCAAACCCAAGCAAGCTTAGATATGATGTTTGCCGACAAACCACTCGAGCATGAGCATAGCCATTAGCGAGATAAGGAGCCATTAGCGGTTGCGACAATCATTAAGCCATTAGCACCATAAAAACAAAAAGCCCAAACCTAGGTTTGGGCTTTTGCTATTTAATCTTTAGCCTCGATTCATTCAACTCATACTGAACTTATACTCATCTCACATTGAGTCAAATAGAAGCCAAGTTCGAAGCCGAACCCGAAGCCTAAAGATTAGTGGTGATGACCACCAGCGCCATGGGCATGACCGTGGGCGATTTCTTCATCACTCGCATCACGGGCACCTACGACTTCAATATCAAATGTCAGTTCGCGGCCGGCTAATGGATGGTTTACATCCACAGTCGCCATAAACTTACCCATTTTAACGATAGTCACTTGGCGCTGACCTTGGTCGGTATTAACCACAGCTGTCATGCCTGGTTTCCACACTGTCGCACCTAATAAGTGCTTAACCGACACACGTTGGTGTGCGTCAGCATCCGCTACACGCTCACCGTAGGTTTCAGCGGCAGGCAAAGTCACAGTGAACTTTTCACCTATAGCTTTACCGTTTATCGCGTTTTCTACACCTGGCATCATGTTGTCATGACCGTGTAAATAGGCAATCGGATCGCGACCTTCGTTCGTCTCGATCACTTCACCTTTCTCGTCGCGCAGTGTGTAGTTAAACTGCACAACCATATCGTCTTTAATGCTCATCGAATATCCTTTGATTTTCTTCGATTTCAATTGTGGGCCGAGCTTAACAAAACTGCGCTTTTCACTCCACTTTTTTATCCGGCCTCAAAGCACTCAAAACCCGCAGCGAGCGCTCTTTGGCTACAGTAGCTACAGTAACTAAAGTGATAATCCTAAAGCGGTAAACACCTCTGGGCTTGGGAAGCCATCGGCAATCATCTGTTTGCTACGTTGAAAGGCTTGCAACCCTGCCATAGAGTTACGTCCCAACACACCATCAGGCTTACCAACATCAAATCCAGCCTCGTTCAGTTTTGTTTGCAGTTGCTTTACTTGCTCGCGGCTTAGGCGTGGTTGCTCAGGCGGACTGACTGTCAAGGGTTGTCCACCATTAATACGATCGGCCAAATGCCCAACCGTAATGGCATAAAATTCGGAGCGATTCCAACGCATGATCACATTAAAATTCTCATAACCTAAAAAGGCTGGGCCTGTGTGTCCCGCAGGCAAATACAGAGCAGCTTGAATATCGACGGCAGGCAAAGGTTGCCCATTCGACTGCGTTACATTGAGCGCAGCCCATTCCGATAACGACAAGGGCTGTTTCGCGCCTAAATGACTGTAACTAAAATCCTTTGGTAACAAGACTTCACGCCCCCAACGCTGATTACGCTGCCAACCTAAGTGCTGCAAAAAATTCGCGGCAGAAGTGAGCGCATCTGTGGTGCTATTCCATAAATCGGCCTTACCATCGCCATCGCCATCGACCGCATATTTGGCATACGCAGAAGGCATAAATTGCGTATGTCCCATAGCACCTGCCCATGATCCCACCATAGTGTCATCATCGAACTGATACTTTTCTTTCAGTTTTAAGGCTTGCATCAGCTCTATGGTGAAATAATTGCTACGGCGTGGCTCACAGGCCAAAGTCGCCAGCGAATTCAATACCGACATTTTGCCTTTATAGGAACCGTAGTTCGTTTCCAGCCCCCAAAAAGACAAGATATATTGCGGCGGGACACCGTATTTTTGCGCTAATTGATTGAGTAGAACACTGTGCTTTTGCAGTAAGCGGCGGCCTTCATTGACCCGCCATTCGGTCGCGCGCTTACTGAAATAATTATCAAATGTCTGGCTGAATTCGGGTTGCTGTTGGTCCAGCTCAATCACTCGAGGGACAAATTTCAAGTTCGCAATGGTAGAGTTTATCGTCGCCTCTGACAGGCCTTCTGCACGTGCTCGCGCTTGCAGCCCAGTCAAGCACATTGGAAACGCCTCTGCATTAGATTGTACACTAGCACTGATATCGGGCATTTGATTGACTTCAGCAGCTATGCCACTCGCGTTAGAGCTGGTTGCATTAGCACTGGCACTCGCCGTTGGCGCACTTGAACAGGCACTCAGACTGACACAGGCGGCAATACTCGCAAACAGATAAGTTAACCCTTTAATTTTAATCAAATCAACAACTCCAATATTTGATCTCACAACAATCACACTGTTGTGGCTAAACACGACAATCTTCCTTCTTCGAGAGGGAATTGCCCTAGAGAGATATTCGCCTTGGCATAACGAGTTAAAGGTTAGAATCCAAAACACCTTTAACGGCCAAAAGCATAGAAGACACATTTCTCCGCTACGTAAAGCCCCTATCTGAGCCACATTTAGTCAGTAAAACAGCCTGTACCAAGGCGACTCATTACCAATAATCCTGACCCATAGTGACACGTAACACAATCCTTATCGCCATAAATACCTTGCGGCATAGGCTTATTGCTCAGTTATCCAACACAAAAAAATTCTTAACAAAGAATCCCTTGGTATCGCAGCACGTTACCGTATAATGGATAAGTTAACAGCACACATCAAAGAGACCTATCATGACTGAAATCAATGCGGCTTTGGCTGGCTTTATCAAAAATGTAAAACAACATCAGACGCTTTGGGGTCTAATGGATGAAACTGGCGAAGGCTGGGTCGTTTGTGATTCTTCAGAATTTGAAGACACAGATGTGATGCCATTATGGTCAAATGAAGCTACTGCAAAATCCCATTGCAGCGACGAATGGCACGACTATCAACCCGTTTCTATTTCATTAGAAGAATTTCTAGAATATTGGGTCTCAGATCTAAACGACGATGGTGTATTGATCGGTGTTGATTGGCAAACCGATGAAGATTGTCTTGAACTTGATCCGATTGTTTTAGCAAAAGATTTGGTTGATATTGAAGAAGTTTAATCGCTTCAGTATGCCATTGATGGCATCAAGGACTGAGGGGCTCATTCCTTGATGTCTGCTATTCCGCTTATCGATATTCCCTTCGACAAACGCCATACCTGCTGGTTTTGTGGCGAACCGAGTCATCAACACTTCGAATATATCGCACACACACATACACCACATGCTTCGTTAGCTGTGCCCGCCTGCAGCGAATGTTTGCGATTAGCCAAACAACATACTCTTAGCTCCATTTGGGATTGTCGTATGGCCGTCAAAGATGCACTGATGCGTATTTATGCGAAACACCTCGCCATTGGGATTAATTGGACCGAAGAAGAGCTTGCTGAGTCCGAATTCTCCTGCAAAGTGTTTGAAGGTTTTAAAAAAAGTGCTTGGATGATGTACCAAATTGCACGAGACCGTATCAATGCGCCCGGTTGGCCACTGGTATTAGAGGGCGAAGAAATTGACGACCAAGGTTATAACGCAGGTTTTGAATTCGATGGCGTGACTTTTAATTCAGTCAATGCCGCTATCCAATACTATTCGACGCAATTCACCTTAGATCCACAGTTTTTTGCCGAACTTGTGCGCCTCGTCGGTCGAGCAAGATTCAACTATGCCTTAAGGCTCGCCCGTATCCATATCGCCGCCGCCAAAGAAATGAAGCGCCAAGTATTAGACGATGTAGCAGCCGAATTAGCGTTATAATCGAGCGAGTTATAGGTAGTGGGTTGGCAAATGTTTGCAGAAAAGCAGTTAAAAAAGTAGCAGTTGAAAGAATGTGATTCAAAGACCGTATTAACAACTGTTATTAAAGCGTTCATTCAAAGCGCTGAACCTATCGATGATCGACTCAAGGTCAATCACCGATAGTACGAATCTCAAAATGCGATCAGTGATTAATCACTTGTCTTAATCTTTCTTGCACCACTTCCACCAGCAAATCCGGTTGGAACTTAGAAATAAACTTATCACAGCCCACTTTTTCAACCATGGCATGGTTAAAACTGCCACTCAACGAAGTATTTAAGGTGATGAATAAATCCGACATAGCTTTATCGCTACGCACTTCAGAAGTGAGCTTATAACCGTCCATTTCGGGCATTTCGGCATCGGTAATCATCATCAATAATTCTTTGGCAACTTGTTTACCTTCATCACGCCATTTCTGCAATAACGTCAGCGCTTGTAAGCCATCAGATGCCTCAATAATTTCGATACCCAGTTGGCCTAACGTTTCACGCACTTGACGTCTGGCGGTCGATGAATCATCCACAATCAGGATTTTTCTGCCTGGCATTTCATGGACTAAGGTTTCGTCGAGTACACCTTCAGATAAACGGATATCGTAGTGAATGATCTCCGCCAAGACTTTTTCTACGTCGATAATAGACACTAACTGCGACTGACCTTGATGCTCTATGCGAGTAATTGCCGTTAGATAATTATTACGCCCAGCCGTTTTAGGCGGCGGCATAATATCGCTCCAAGTCATGTTGATAATGTGTTCAACCTTACCGACTAAGAAACCCTGCACACTACGGTTATATTCTGTGATGATCATATTGGCATCTTCGTTAGGCGGCACGGGCTTAAACCCTATGGCCGAACGTAAATCAATCACGGGGATGGAAATCCCACGAATATTAGCAACACCAGAAATATGCGGATGACTACCCGGCATCGCATTCAAGGGAGGAAGCTTGACGACTTCTTTGACTTTAAAGACGTTAATGGCAAATAACTGCGTGGAATTAATGCTAAAGAGCAACAACTCAAGTCGGTTCTCACCAACGAGTTTGGTACGCTGATCTACGGTTGCAAGTACGTTTGCCATAATGCTGCTTCTCTACTCTTGAGGAAAATCCTTTCCCCACATGCGACGGATTAGCTCAAATTATAGCGGTAAACTCCCATGAAGAACCATGCCGAGAGTCTATTTTATCTAAAAATTACAACCACTCTCGCAAAGTTCGGCCATAAACTTCGTTTAGCGCATCTCAGATATCTGCATCCCTAAGCTTATATTTTCAGATAATACGCGACATTGCTAATATTTGGTCTTAGTGTTAACGCAATATTTTCTGGGCGAGCACCATACCCGCAAGATTAAAGGCATTTCTATCGCGGACAATCTCAAATCCCAGCTGGCGCAATACCGCTAACAAATCACTATGATTAAAGCGATTCTGCTGTGGATGCTCAAATAAGCGCCGGCTCAATGGATTACAAATTGCGGCACGATATAAATCCTCTATCACAAAGTATCCGTTCGGTTTCAGCACCCTTGCAACTTCCTTAATGGCCGCTTGCCACTCTGGAATATGGTGGAATACGGCAAAATCAAACACCATATCAAACTCGCCATCGCCAAAGGGTAAACATGTTGCATCAGCAACCGAGAAACTCAGCCCTTTTAACCCTTGCGGCCGAGATTGCCAACGGGATTGTGCGGAGGCAACCATTTCAGGATCGATATCCACGGCCGTGATATGTCCCGCGCCAAAATATTCGCGGATCAACTGAATGCCGTTACCAAACCCACAACCTATTTCTAATGCGCGTTCGCACAAAGCCATAGGTTTTGGCATCATAGACGTTAGTAAAGGCGCTTCGAGATGATTTTGTAGCCAAAAACGTAATGGATGCTGAACGATCTTTTTCTCAAATGGATTTAATTTCATGCCATCCTCTCACTATGGGTAAACTACTGTTGAATAATTTTACTGATCGAACTGCCATTATGGTACGTAATGATAGGAACATAAGTTCACCAGAGGCCACGATGAAATTACCTCTTTTTCCATTACCCATTTGTTTATTGCCCGAAGGTTACACACAACTGCGGGTATTTGAACCTAGATATAAGCGCTTGGTCGCCGAATCATTAAAGTCAGGCCAAGGCTTTGGCTTATGTATGCTTGAAGAGGATGGTAAAACCATTCAGCCCATAGGCACCTTAGTGCATATTATTGATTTTGAAACCTTACCAGACGGACTATTAGGGATCAGTATTCAAGGTTCTAAACGCTTTAAACTTGATAAAATCAGTGTCGAAGCCGATGGTTTAAAACGCGGAAACGTCAGTTTAATCGACAATTGGCCTGCTGTACGTATTGCGACCGATGAACGTTACTTGAGTCAAATGTTACAAAACATTCTTAAGGAATATCCGCAACATCTCAAGCACTACCAAACAGAACAGTTCGATGATATCGCTTGGGTCTGCCAGCGCTGGCTAGAAATATTACCCGTACAAGCATCCGAAAAGTACACCTGCATTAATGCCTTAGATCATATTATGACCCGAGATCTATTGCGGGCCGTCATTAAATAATACTGTGAATGATCCTTTATTTAAGCCACTTCGTATTGATTGAAAGTTTGACAGCAAAAATGGGCTCAGAAGTGCAACACACTTCTCAATTTTGTCGTTACTGATATCACACTCAGCACTCACGACTGCGATAAGAGCGAAAATAATGGAAAATATTCAATCACAAAGCAGGCAAACTCGGTATCATGTCCCAATCACGTCTCTGACTAATTCGGCTATGGATAACGAAATTCCAGCTTCCCAAACCTGCGAGCCTCAAGCGGATGCTTTAATCACGTTTATGCTACAAGTAGCAGACAACCGAGACAGAGCCGCCTTTGGTCACTTATTCCAGCATTTCATGCCCAAGATCCGAGCCTTTGGTTTACAAAGACTGAATCAACAAGGGTTGGCGATGGATTTAGTACAAGAAACCATGACCAGCGTTTGGACTAAGGCTCATCTATATAATGCAGAAAAAGGGTCAGTGACAACTTGGGTGTTTACCATCATGCGTAATCAATGTTTCGATATGCTTAGACGGGTACAACACAATAGAGAAGATACTTTCGGTGATGATATTTGGCCGCTGTGTGATGCGACCATGGCTCAAGACACACTCACTGATCACAAGTTGACTGCTAAATTACTCCAACATCTTGATGCCCTTCCCATAGCACAAAGACAAGTTGTGCAAGGCATTTACATGCAAGAACTCACTCAACAAGAGCTAGCCGATGCCCTAAAGGTACCAATAGGGACCATAAAGTCCCGTTTAAGATTAGGGCTAGAAAAGTTGAAAAGCTTCTTGGAGACACACAATGATTAAGCATCATCCCCAACAAGAATTACTCGTCAGCCATGCCAATGGGAACTTACCTTTATCAATGGCGATAGCAATATCCGCACACTGCGACCTATGTGAGACTTGTCGAGAGCAGCTTGCCCTATTCACAGAACAAGCTGCAAATTTAGCATTAAATCCTGATGGCGGTCATGCTGCAAATGATACGGGCGAAGAGTTGATGCACAGAGAGTATGTTAAGGTGCAACACTCAGGCGACAATCAAGAATCGGCATTGGACATTGACGCTATGATGGCGCAAATCATGGCTCAACCGGCAGCGACAAATGTGCCTAATAACGCCCCTATCGATGTCGACATAAAGCAACAGCATTACACTGTGCCCTCGGTGTTTCGTCAGCATTTGGCCCGTCCATGGCAAATATTAGGCAAAGTCAGTCGCATGCGTTTTGATGTCGATGAAACGAACACCCGCGCTAGCCTATTGCATATAGATGCCCAAGGTGAAATCCCCCAACATACCCATAAAGGTTATGAACTAACACTATTACTAGCCGGAGAGTTTTCCGATCTTAATGGTGACTATGTGCCAGGTGATTTTATCGTGCTTGACGGCCAACATCATCACTCACCGAAAACCATTAACGGTTGCTTATGCTACACAGTATTAGATGCACCGCTGCATTTTACCAAAGGTCTGAGTAAGCTACTCAATCCCATAGGTGAACTGATTTATTAAACCTTTTGACTGAGTTTTTTAAACAACAGCAAACGCATAGATTCATTTATAAATTCAGTTTAATGAGTCCATTACATAACTGACTACGATTACTCCCATTAAAATGACCTGTTTTAGTGGGATTTTTTATAACATTTACCTATAAAACGGCAATATTAACCTTAGTCAATTACCACAAAAATAAAAACGAACCCATAAACAGTCCTGACAATTCCTCTTTAAATCAAGCAAATAGTCACGAAAAATACACTTTAATTCAACATTAGCAAATAAATAATGACATCGGATAAAAATTAAACTTGCATAAGCCATTTTTATTGATATACTGCACGTCGTTTTGAGATACACCTTGTTGTTTACCTTTTTAACCCAGCCTGATATTTAGCAATCAGAGTTCGGTCCTCATAAAGAAAGCCTACTACAAGCAAAACCCCATAAGCTCAATCATTCGATATCACTAAAATCATGTGGTTATGTCTGTGAACTTACCGTTCTCCTTGTTGTCATAGTATTGTCATTAAGCTATGGTCAACTGGTTGAATCGAGTTATTCCATTGACGTAATCGACAACATGAAATATTTATCGATTAAGCATCTCTTGATTAATGAATCAAAGATGGGGTAACCTCGATACTCAATAGAACGAATCTTTCGCACAATTGCTAAGGATATTTTATAGTTACAACTATCTCACCTATGGGTGAATTAACAAAAAGGAGTGTGGCATATGTCATACAAAATTAATGGACATGAAATTACAGTGAACTTCCCTGTAGATTCAATCTCAGTAAATAAAACCTCAATTGCTTTTACCGATCGTCAAGGTAAAAACAGACAGACTTTTTCTAAACGTACAGAAGCCATCAGCTTTATGAAATGGTTATTGTCCGCGAACAAATAAGTCAAAAAGTAAGTAAAACGATAAGTTAAAAATTAATACCGCAGTACCCGTTTACTCAAGTGTATTTAATCGGTTTCCATTATCTTCGCAGTACCGAGCACTTAAGTAGACTGATAGCCGAATGTCACGAACACGCTATCCTTTTTTACGTCATTATGACGAGCACATTTGGTTCAGGCTGTATCTCTCTCACACAGATACCTGCCGAACCAAATGAGTCAAATCCAGCGTTAGATCACCTCTTTCCATTGCAGCATCCGCTAATATTCATACACATGAATACTGTTCAGCACATCATCTATGCCAAAACCCAATACTCAAATTGCCATGCAAACCTTGATAAACCAGATCAAAGAGACTATTACACTCAATTTAGAAGAAGCACAACTGTGCCAGGGACAATGTTTAGGTTGTTCGAAGAAAATGCTGGAAATGTTAGATGCCGAAATCAGTTATTGGCAATTTAGTGAGGTGACGCCTAGCCTAAAAGATTTAAAAAACCTCGAAAACATTGGCTGTCGTACCTATAAAATTCTTAAACGGAACCAGTTACTGTCTTAATCGCTTGTATTTGCATTTGACTATTTATGGGACGTTTTACTTACACGACTTAAAATAAATTCAAAACTTAACTGACAATATGACCCTAATAGAAATCACATTGCCAGTTTTATCTTCGCTATTGTCGATAGCCGTTAAAAATCACAAATCGATAGGCTCAACTTCTAGACTCTGCCAACCTTGCGCGAATATCTGCCAAAGAATATTCCGTTAATAGTTCACCATCGGCAAATACGGGAACAAACTCGCAATTGTTGACATCTTGCCAGCTGGCTTGATCTTTAAGATAAAATTGACCCTGCTCATCTTTAAATACCGCCACTAAACCCTTAGCAGATTTTTTAGTGCCATCATCTGTTTTAGGATCTTTAAATATTTCTCTATCTTTACCATCAACTTTCGCAAAGGTCGCTTTCACAGCATAACCGTCAGTATCTCGGGTCACGTGTTGATAGGTAAAACTGCCAATTCCAAACACAATATTGGTTGACGCAAACCCTTTGGCCTTTAATCCGGCACAAATGGCTTCAGCCCGTTCAATGGTGATTGAATCGCCATAAATCAGTCCAACATGGCTATTCAGCGCTTTGTAACCTTTGGCTGTTGTGCTGCCCCCAAAGACGTCCCACAGACACTCAATAGCGCCTTTATATTCAGGACTCCCGATTGGTGCTTGTGGATCGCCACAAATGATTTTCACAGGGCAACCCGTATCAGGCCTAAACACCACTTTGCCATCGCGGGCAAGAATGCGGTCTTTTAACGCTAAGGTGAATTCTGTCATCACCTGCCAAAAATCCCAAGAATCTGAAACAATGCTGACAATGCCCGTTGGGTAAATATCTTCAATCAAACGGCGGAACGTCTCTAATTCATTCTCCATGCCACCCGCGCACATGACACTGTGCTCCGTTGCGGGCACACTGCCACCGACAAGTTCTTTATCACTATCGGCAAGGTAATATTGCTCAAGAAAATCAATGGCGGGTATGGTATCAGTCCCAGTAAAACTGAGTAAATGTGCGGCGCCGCTCATTACAGCGGCCTCTGCACCATACATGCCACGGAAACTAAAATCGTGCCCCTGCCAATCAACAAAAGCGATGTCACCATCGGTTTCTAGCGCGTAAGTCTCAAATATTTTGCGGTATTGCAGTGCGGTAGTGGCACTGGTACACATACCCCACACATTAGCGGAAAGGATGGTTTCGAGATAATTGGTCAACCAAAAGAACCGCTCATCAGTATTGTACAAAATCAAGCAAGGCACTTTTAATGGATACACTGAGCCTTCAGGTAATGCCATAATTTTAATTGGTAAATAACCTAAATCATGCAACTCCTCAATATGCTGAGTGCCAACATTATTCGGCCCGAGATAGTTATTGATACGGCGGGAGAATTGACGAATGACCTGATCTTTGGGTTGTTGAAAGAAATCACGGTTCCAACTGTCAATCAAGAAATGCTTGATAAAATATTGCAAGCCAAAAAACACCATTTGGTCAGTGTAACCACGACGGGATTTACGGGCAGTCAGGTTACTAAAAATCACCTGAGTATTATCGGGATATTGACGACGGTGGTCGACTTTGTAACCATCAATAGCAGTAACGGGATTCAAGTACATAATATTTTCCTTAATGATTCATATAACTCAAAACAGCATGGCAATGACAGAACTCACTCGAAATATGTTTGGGGACACCTAAACTATCGGTACAAAATAATCTGTCTATGCCCGCCTCGCACAGAGCCAACTCGCTGGCCTTATCTTCATAATGTGACACGATCAAAATGACGCTTTGGGCCCCCTTTTGCTTTAATTTGATGGCAAGTTCAATAAAAGTTCTGCCACCCGCGCAAATGTCGTCAACGATTAAGCAGGTTTTACCCGATAAGTCATCACAGAACACCTCGGTAGCG
The DNA here is from genome assembly GCF_036245925.1 of Shewanella sp. M-Br. Taxonomy (NCBI): domain Bacteria; kingdom Pseudomonadati; phylum Pseudomonadota; class Gammaproteobacteria; order Alteromonadales; family Shewanellaceae; genus Shewanella; species Shewanella sp. M-Br. The sequence continues at coordinate 28,276 of NZ_BJBV01000002.1, read as the reverse complement.
ATAATATGGCCATTGACCACATCACGATGTTTATCGGCCCTGATCACCGGCATTCCCTGTAACGCTTTAGCTAAGCCGAATACTTTTTTATTCGCCCCCGCATCGGGCGAGACTAACACTAGCTCACCCGATAATTGGGCAGTGATAGCGGCGACAAAGCTGTGATTGTCTATAACCTGAACTCGGTCTAACAATGCGGCGGTGACATCGCTGTGAGGGTCAAAAACGCTGACCGAAGCATATTGCTGCTGATTAATTAGGCTAGCATAGACTTTTACCGACAAGGCCTCACCTGCATTACACACTCTATCTTGGCGAGCACCCGGCATATAAGGCAGCAACAGATCAATTTGCTCTGCACCACTGCGACGCAATGCATCAGTTAACAACAAGAGCTGCATGATGGAATGATCGCCACGATAACCGAAGAAAACTGTGACGCGTTTCGCTGGAGGAACCAGTAGTTGAACATGGTTTTCCCCCGCACCAAATTGAAATAAACGGTAGTGAGTCTCATCGCTAGCGGCGGGTAGCTGATAAAAATCGGCTTGTAAGCATTGAGAATTCGAAACAGCTTGAGATGTTTGAATTTGTTGAGACACTTGAATGCGTTGAGACATACTAACCTCCTGTCTATGGCAAGATTACCGCAATTAACGGCGCCCTTGTTGTCTACAGAATCAATAGTGTCTCAAAGACATTAATATGTAAAGTTGATTTTTAGACTATTTATAACGCCGTAAACAAACATGATATAGCAAAAGAGTATATAGTGTCCTTTGGACACTATTTATGGGTATGACAACTACAAAGCTGCAATATGAGCGGTGAGTAATAGAAAAACAGGAGACGTTAGGGCAACGGCTGCAATCGAACCGTCTTTACAGACTCCAAGTCACTATGAATAAGACATAAGCACTCGCTGTTACTCATATTGAGCAAAGCAATATCTTGCTTAAATCCTTATTCACTGTGATCAACATTCTAAATTTCTTAAGAAGCGATACGATGCAGTATCGGGTTTCAAGCGGTATAAATTAGCAGGACGCCCCCGTTCGGTGCGCTTCAATCCGGTATCGATCAATAAATCCGCCTGCTCCACTCGCCGACGAAAAGATTTCCCTTGGATAGGCTTACCCAGTAAGACTTCATGTACATGCTGCAGTTCTGGCAAAGTGAAAGGTTCTGAGAGTGCAAAGCCCGGCACTAAGGAATACAAGGCTTTCTGGGTTAAACGTTCGCGCGCTTGCTTGATTAACTGCAAATGATCAAACGCTAAGGGTATCTGTAACACATCCGCTAATGGCCACCATTTAGCATCACTCACTGAATCAATCTGTATTTGGCAGGCTTGATAACTCATCAACGCTGTATAACACACAGTCACCGACCAGCCTCGCACATCGCGATGACGATTACCGAGAGTGCAAAGTTGCTCAATATAAGGCGGCACTACTGCCGTTTTTTCCTGCAATTTGCGTAACACCGCTTCCTCAAGGGATTGATCGCAATGTTCATCAATAAAGCCTCCAGGTAATCCCCAAAAACCTAAAAAAGGATGATTTGAGCGTTGCACTAAAAGTACTTTAAGTTGCTGATCATGGTAGGTAAACAATACAGCATCCACTGTCAGTAGCTGAGCCTTAAAAACCTTAGGATCGTAATTGGCGAGATATTCCGCTTCAGTCATTGATATTTCTCATCGTTCCAAATAATCAGCTTAACTTAGCATTACATAGCTTCAAACATATTATGTCTTAGCGTCACTAAGTCAATGCTCAGAGGCACAGGATAAGCCACTTCGCCCAAATTTACGCTGATAACGTGGCAACATGGTCTCGTTCCCGAGTAAGCCACCTTGGTGAATATACATCACTGGACGAGAGCCTCCGCCTTGTAAATATTCCTCAAGCACAATAAAACCTAAGGGATCGTAGAGTAATTCAAACTGCACGCCTGAGGCGCAGACCCGCTGCCACATGGCATAAAATTCGGGATAAAGTTTACCAAAATGATATTTCTTGCCGACATTAACAATCTGTGGATGCTCACTGGTATTGGAATTAAGTAAGGAAAATTGCAAGCGCAAATAATCATCGCCACCGACAACGGCACAAGTCACGACGCGAATATCCGTTTGCTGATGGATAAAATACTGATTTAAAAATAATGCTGTCGTTCCCGTCCCCGAAGGTAAAAACACCGTTAAATCAACCAATCCATTCGCCTTCGCAAACTGTACTATCTCTTGCGCCAATCTATTAACCCCGTATTCGGCGTAAGCACAGCTCCCTCCCTCTGGGATAAAAAGCGCCGTCGGCTCATTCACGAGTACTTGAGCCTCGATATAATCTTGGCAACTCAGTCGCACATCACCCACTTGCGCTGTAGGGTCAGGCCTAGCATTAAGATTTGACAAAACGTGAGGTTCAGATTGCGACTGAGTGCACGCCTGCTTTTGTGCTATTAACACACTTAAATCGATAATATTAGCGCCATTCGCTAAAGCGGCAGCGTAATTGCCCGTAGGATGTTTAACCACTTGACTGGCAATATGATCTACATAAAAATCACATCGCCAGCCTTTCATCTTCGCTAATGTTGACAATGAATACAGTGAGTTAGCCAATGGCGAGCCGTGACCTATCACCTTGCTGATGCCTGCAAACTCATGATCTAAAAAATAGCCGAATTTGCGAGCTTTATTGCCACTAAACGCCGGATGCAGTAAATCATCACGTTTTAGGAATATGTCTCTGCCAGCAAAGGCAAATGTATCGACAGGGGAATTTGCAAACATCAAGCTACTCAAACGATTAAATTCTCTGGTTTTTAAACCAGTTAAGGGAAGGCTAGTGTAACTCCGCCCTTCCTGTTACGCCCTTAAGAAATTATCAATTTGGCGAAAAACTAGTGAAAATGACACATGAATCTCGAATACATATAATTAACCAATTGATTATGAACAATTTAAATAGTTGGCATAGTTATCGCTTAGACATTGACATATATTCAATTTATCGAAGCTAACGATAAAGGCTAACAGGGTAAACATAAGGAGCTTTCAATGGCTGTATTACGCTTAATATTCAACATAGCTTGGTTTGTACTCGGCGGATTTGTGATGGGACTCGCTTGGTGGCTCGCAGGTATCCTGTGTTTTATCAGTATCATTGGTATTCCCTTCGGCCGCGCCTGTTTTGTTATCGGCGAAATGACCTTTTGGCCCTTCGGCCAAGAACAAATGAACCGTCGCCACTTAACTGGACGTGAAGACTTGGGCACAGGTGCATTAGGCATGGTAGGAAATATCATTTGGTTCTTACTGTTTGGGATCTGGTTAGCCATAGGGCATTTGGTCCACGCCTTAGCTTGTTTTGTGACGATTATCGGTATTCCCTTTGGGATACAGCATCTTAAGTTGGCTTTACTCAGCCTCACACCGATAGGCCAAACCGTAGTGGCTAAAGCTTAATAAGACAATGCGTTAACTGCGCTATTCACTCTCGATTATTTGGTTTCAAGAGTGGATAGCGCTTTGTCATCCCATACAGTAAATATCGCTTCGTTTAAGGCTATTTCTTCCTCCAATAAATCGTTGCAATCATATTGAGTATTGGCAGGCTCACTATCCACAGAAAACTGCACTTGCGGCTTAGTCGCCCCCACAATGTCCAACAGATAATGCGCCAGTTTTGCGGGTGCATCTATAGCTGCATCGTGACCGCAATACGCGAGTACAATCAAATCGGTGTAAAAATGCCGTGCTAGCGCCTTACTCGATGCCATACTCACCAGCGCATCACGGTCACCGCAGAGCACAGTTATCGGTACTTCCACTGTCAATGGACATTGGTATTGAAAAGCCGCCCAAAGTTGTCGCCATACATTGCGTCTACTTGGTGTGGTATCGCGGCGAAACTCACTCCACTTGACAATTAAATCTCGGTCTCGCCGATGACGAAAACTGGTTAAACGCACTATAGTCGACTCGATTGGATGTAAAGCGTTACCCCGAGCCCGCATGAAAAAAGCCTTCAATGCATTCAGCGGGTTAAATCTTTGATACCAAGACGATAAATTTGCCGCACTGCTGTTTAATACAAAGACATGCCTTATCTGCCAAGGTCGCTGGCATGCCATTTCCAGCGCCAACATACCGCCCATAGACAAGCCGAGGAGATAAATAGTCTCCCCTTCCTGTACCTGCTCATCCAATTGCTGCCACACGGCATAGGCATAATCAGCAATCTTAAGCGGACTTAATTCGTGGGATAGCGTCCCATTGCCCGGAAGATCCGGTGTCAGCACTCGCAATCCCTTTTGTCGCAGACGCTGATCGAAACCATTCCAATGGCGCTGATCACGCATTAACCCCCTTAATATCACCCAAGTGGTCATGACTGAGACTCCCAATACCAATAATGCCATGCGCACTCTGTCAGCTCAGCCAAACGTTCAGGTGTTAACTGCTCTAACGATTGGGCATAGGCCGCTTCCATCATAAATTGCATGAGTACTGTATGCCTGCGTAAAATCCTGTGGTGACGATGTGTTTTTTGTGGATTAAAAAAGCCAGCAAAATTAAATATTTGTCTAGGATTCTTCTTTATCCATGCCCAAGATCCCATCTCTAATGTCAAAGGTAAAAATGGCACCTGAGCAGAAGGATCAGCCACTTGGTGCTGGCGATAGAGATAATCCCAAATATCACCATGAGTGCGATAAAACTGGCTCTGCGGCGCCAACCGATAATGACCGTGATGGGGATAACTCTGTTCAAATAATTGTTTTAGATGAAAAATATAATTGGCATTTTCGAAGGCGGTACGGGTATGGGCGTAGGGGAACCAGATATGATCACTCAAGCCAAATCCCGAGTGGGCATCAAGCGAAATCAAACTTGTGCTGCGACTCAACAGTTGTTGTACATAGGCAACTAAGCCCGCAGTTTCCAGCTCCATTCCCCCAATACCGCGATACCAGGGCAGCCGTGACGATATACGCTGTCCTCCCACCATAAAGGACACTTTTTCACGGGATTCTATCGGAGCGTTACGCATCAAATCCACTTGATTACCATTGCCCCGCGTTCCCATGAATAACCCAACAGGATTCACTACAGGTACAAAAGCTAACCGCAGGCCCGTTAACATCTGTTGTAGGTGTTTATCCCAAACAAGCCGCTGCAATAAACTGTTTAACAATGCCAAAATAACTTGAGATCCAATACGCTCAACCCCATGCACGCCCCCCACAAAGAGTACTGTCGGACAAGGCGTATCTGTACCACCTAACTCAACACTGTAAAGGGGGAAATGCTCTTGGCGGAATGGAATGTCGGCAAGGATCTGATAATCTAACTTAAGATGATGAGTATCAATGAGTTGCTGCAGCGTATCTAACTCAAATGGAAGCTCAAAAGGAAGTTTCTTCATGTCACCTTAATCAATAAAATGAGAGAACAACTCATGCCGTTAAAGTGATACTAATAGTGAACAAAGACAAAATGATGACAAACTGCATATCAGAAGTGACTGTACGGGGAAATAAGCGGAAAAATAACGAGTAAAACAAAGAATAAACTATCCTAAAACCCTACATTAGTCTTCACGATAAAGTAGCTCTCCAATGATGGTTTCTACGTCAACCAGCGCTAAACCTTGGTCAACAATATCTCGCCAACGCCGTCCCTCTTCTGTATTACGAAACGCGATATAGAGCTGCTTATTCGCCAGAATTTTCCGATTGATTTGCAACTTTGTCGCCAGCGGCTGTAAGGGCTTTTGCTTGAGTAAATAGTGCAGAACGTTGACATCAATCACCGCGGCATCAATCCGACCTGCGGCAACTTTTTTGACATTATGCTCATCCGAAGTCACAGCTTCAGTCCGCTGTACACCGGAAACGATCATGCGATCTAAGGCCTGAGTATTCACATAATCTTTCACCACACCTAAGGTATAGCGATTAAGATCTTCAATATAATTCCAACTTACTGGATGGGACTTTTGCTCCACTAGCCCCAATGGACTTTCGCCAATCGGTTTTGAAAAAATAAACTTTTCAGTTTCTACATAGTATTCAGGAAAATAACCCATGTAGTCAGAGTTCGGCATAGTCGTAAGTTTGACAGCGCGGCTCCACGGATAAAAATCCACTTTTAACTGATGTCCCATAACGTTCAGCGCCGCCCGTACCACGGCAATACTGGCACCCTGCTCCGTTAATTGCTCTCCTGAATAAGGCGGCCAAAGTAAAGAAGTGAGCATTAAGGTATCCGCTTTAGCTACGCTCAATCCCATAAAGGAAAGACAATACACAAGGAGCATTGAACGCCATCGAACCATTTAGTACTCCTTTGCCTACATGGATTTACGACTACATCATCGACAACTTAACGCTTTCGTTTTTATCTGCCGAGATTTTATGACTGGTTAGATTTTATGACTAGTTTTAGTATAGCCATCAAGCCACAGTGGTGAAGTGAAGTTTTGTTACAATTAGAATAACGACATTAGCAGCAAAAGCTAACTCAAAGTGCAGCTTGGCTTGATGGTATGACTCGCCGACTTTTTCATTAGCCAATTAGCTTGTTCGTTTATCTGCTAACCGAAATAGCTAGACAGAATAAAATTCAAGCCGCATTGCGCGGCTTGGAAGTCAAATATCAATAGTATTCATCAGCTCAAAACTAAATGACTTAAGCATTAATATCTTCATATAACTCTTGATACATCAGCTCGCGCATTTTGAATTTCTGAATTTTTCCCGTCACTGTCATTGGATACTGATCCACAAACTTGATGTAGCGCGGCACTTTAAAGTAGGCGAATTTCTCAGTGAGAAAATGACGAATATCAGCCTCTGTAATCGCGGCTCCTGAGCGGACTTTGATCCAAGCACACACTTCCTCGCCGTATTTATCGCTTTGAACGCCAAAGACCGCCGCATCCTGCACATCTTTATGGGTGTAAAGTTTCTCTTCAATCTCACGGGGATAAATATTCTCGCCGCCGCGAATAATCATATCTTTAATGCGCCCCACAATTTGCACATAACCTTGCTCATCCATTTGGCCAATATCGCCCGAATGTAGCCAGCCTTGACTGTCTATGGTTGCCGCCGTTTTCTCAGGATCATTCCAATAACACTGCATAATGCAGTAACCGCGACTACAAACTTCACCGGGTTGATTAATTGGCAGCACTTCGCCAAATTCATCGACAATTTTCACTTCGGTATGGGGTAAAGCACGGCCAACGGTGAGCACCCGTTTCTCTACGGGTGAGTCGATTTCAGTAATGTGATTGAGCGGACTGCATTCGGTCTGACCATAACCAATCAGCACTTCCTTCATATACATCAGGTTTTGTACACGTCGCATCACTTCTTCAGGACAAGTTGCCCCCGCCATCACGCCGGTTCGTAAGGAACTCAAATCAAAACGAGCAAATTCTGGGTGTTCCAACTCGGCAATAAACATGGTCGGTACGCCATGCAAAGCGGTGCAACGCTCTTGCTCAATCACTTGCAATGTCGTCAATGGATCGAAGGATTCTCCGGGGAACACAGCAGCTGCGCCTTTGGCTAAGCAGACTAAACTGCCAAGTACCATGCCAAAACAATGGTATAAAGGCACTGGAATACAGAGTTTATCGTGGCAGGTAAACTTCATCGCCTCTGCGACTAAATAGCCATTATTCAATATGTTATGATGTGATAAGGTCGCACCTTTCGGACTGCCCGTCGTGCCAGAGGTAAACTGGATATTAATCGCATCGTACGGGCTTAATTCCTTAGCAATACTCTCGAGCATTATCCTGTCAGCGGCGGTCACATCAACGATCAAGTCATCAAAATTCAACATACCGACGGATTTCTCCGCGCCCATACGGATCACAAATTCAAGCTCAGGTACGGCTTTAGCTTGTAATTTACCCGCTGGGCAAGAAGTTAGCTCAGGCGCCAATTCATATAGCATCTCAAGATAATTGCTGGATTTAAACTTATCGGCACAAATTACCGCGCGGCAACCCACGTTACTCAGCGCATATTGCAACTCTTCAGGACGATACGCAGGATTAATACACACCATGATGGCGCCAATTTTAGCGGTCGCATATTGGGTTAAACACCACTCGATATTGTTAGGCGACCAAATCCCTACCCTATCACCAGACTTAATACCGAGTTTTAATAGTCCTGTGGCGAGCGCATCGATTTGGGCAAGATATTGGCGGTAATTCCAGCGGATATGTTGATGGTGTACGACGACAGCTAATTGGTCGGGATACGTTGCCGCAATCTCATCAAGATATTGACCTATGGTCTTCTCAACGAGTTTCGGTGATGACTCGCCTCTAAACTCGCTAACATTGAGCGGGCTTATAACTTGGCTTGTAGGAACTGACATTAAGGCCTCCGTGCATTTATTATTATGGTTAGCGAGGTCCAAACTAACCAATCCACGGATCATGTCACAAGTAAAAAAGCACTTTATTAGACTAAAGAGTAAGACAAACGATTAGATAACAATCCATTAAAGCCCAGTGCTAACGGCTGATAAACTCAAAATGAGCACTCGACTTAGGCACATTTAAGCTTTGTAACCGCTCAACAATAGCCAGTAACACGCCTTGGCGACGCATATTTTCTAACACGCCGGGGCTAAAAACCTCGAGTCGCGTCATGGCCGTCAACAGCAACTTACATTGTGCGATACTCGCATCACGAATATAGGCAGGTTTATCGACTAAGTAACTGTTGTTATACCAATAGTCCCAAGTGAAATTAGCCAATAACCAACCTTGCGTTGTCAGGTCATTAATAAATTCCAGCATACGCTCATGACTTAAGATCACATCACCTGCCGTAAAATCCTTAAGATATTTAGTGTATAAGCCACAATCAGATGTCATTGTTGAAGTCCCCATAACACACCTCACAGGTTTTGGTTGCCTCTGCTGCCACAACTTGTACGACACCAGTCACAAACCGAGATCGAATTTGACGCTTTGCCTTAGAAACGAGAATTTGCATAAGGCATACCAAATAAGATTACTGTCAACAGGCTAAGCCACGTTATCTGAACGGAAACTTAATCAAACTCACAATATTTGATATGGGTGACGAACTGGGGTATTCGACAAAATTCAGATAAACTCAGCGGTATTGAAGCGCTTAACGGCAACTATGAGTAAAGGAAACAAGATGAACTACTGGCTTATGAAATCGGAACCCGACGAATTCAGCATAGATGATCTTAAGGCTTGCCCTAACCAAACTGAAGCTTGGCATGGGATCCGTAACTATCAGGCGCGTAACTTTATGCGCGATGAGATGCAGATTGGCGATCAGGTATTTTTTTACCATTCAAGCTGCAAAGTACCCGGTATTGTCGGTATCGCTGAAGTTGTGACCAATGCGTATCCCGACAGCACGGCCTTCGATCCAGAATCGAAGTATTTCGACCCTAAGTCAGATCCAACCAAACCAAGATGGCTACGAGTGGATATCCGCTTTGTCAAAAAATTTAACGAGATTATTCCCTTAAGTTTGATAAAAAGTTTACCCCAACTGGCGGACATGTATTTAGTCTCTAAGGGGTCAAGACTCAGTATCCAACCTGTGACCGCCGAACAATGGCAAGCCGTACTCATGTTAACCCGCTAGAAAGCAATCTTGAACCAGAACGTTCAGCTATAGTTCATTTAGCATCGCCTATTGTTGGCCACATCCAGCATTGGACACAACATCAACTCAATGCCCCTTAGGAGTACAGATGAATAAATTGACCTCAGTGGTAATCACAGGACTTGTCCTCAGCTTAACGATGTCCATCTCAACCTTTGCTAAAGATGACCATGAGCACCACAAAAAGGATAAAAGTCTACCGCCGGGATTACAGAAAAAAGTTGACCAAGGTCAGCCACTGCCACCCGGTTGGCAGAAAAAACTCCACCGTGGTGATGTGCTTGAGCATGATATTTATGATCGCGGCCGCATCGTAGTCCCCTTAGACAGAGATGGCATCATTAGCATTCAAGTCGAAGGTGCACTAATCAAACTCGATAATAACAGCCGTAAAATCCTCGATATCGTCAATATCATTACCGATTAACTTCCCATGGAAAAATGGCATTTATAACTGACACATTTACAACTACGCCCAGCGCTTATCTGGGCGTAGTTGTACTTCTTAATACTGCTTTCATCTATCAAAAAACGTTGTCTGTAAGACAATTTATCATCCCAGTCCTCACTCAATAACGTTCTAACTTACAATAAAGCAACATATTGATATTTATCATATCTTTACTATCTGGCTATTGGTCGTAAATTGGCTAAATGCTAGACTCATGCAGGGTGAAAAGATATCGAACAGAACAAGATAAGTGTCACCTAAAAATACTCATGCGGCTAAGGCAAAATCTTAATTGAATTCATAGCATCCCGATAATGACCGTAGACTGACGCTGGATTTTTGAAAATGAAACACACCTCACTTCAACGGGTTAAGCAGGCGATTATTGCGGGGTTCTGGGCTTCACTTGCCAGTATTTCTGTGGGTTTTCTTTTTAAGCTTTGGTTAGCACAATGGGTTGCCAAAGCCGATCTTGCGCTCTATCACACGGTTATCGATATCATCTCACTGTCGCTGATCCTGATGACAGGATTTCGCTCCTCTATGGTGGTGACCTACTCCCAGACCAAGCAAGATGTGGATATCACTAATATATTCCGCTACAGCTTAATTGCTATGGTGCTACTGACTTGGGGCTTAGTTTTGCCCTACATCAAACACAAACTTCAGCTCAATGTAGAATATTTTCAATTGGTTGGGATTATTCTGAGTATGGGGCTCAAGGTCTATTTTACCAATCAAATTGCCATGTACCGGCTGTATGCCATCTCCAATAGAGTCACTTGGTTAGAGCCGCTCGCGCAAGTGACTAGCTTTTTATTATGTTTCTACGGCTTAAAACAAACCGCCATTGCATCACTCTTTTACAGCATGACACTGTCATCGCTCATCGTTGCCTTATATATGTACTTAAAACGGCGCAAAGATATTGCCACTCCGCCCTTAAGTGCAGTGCATTTTGATACGGGTTTACGCAGTTTTATGAAGAAAAGCCTGACGGCGTCCATGGAAGCGGGGGCCAGTATCTTGATGATTTACATCACCGTACTGCTGACTATTGCCTATTTCAGCATAGATGAACTGGGTGATTTCCAAGTGGTGGTGCGGCCGATGATCACTTACCTCACCCTGCTTTTTGTCTTTCCCATCTACCGGTTTGTACTGCCCGAAGTCGCAGTGTGCGTACGAGAAAAACGCTTTGACGAAGTCCAACAAATTAAATCATGGCTGACGAAAGTTTCTTTGTGGATCAGCGGTATTTTTTTTGTCGTTATGGTTTTTGCGAGCAAGCCGTTAGTCGCTTGGTTATTCCCCGAGCAATACATTAAAGCGGCCCCAGTATTAATGCATTTCTCCATGTTTTTTATATTTATGATGCTCAATGGCTACCAGCTAGCTTATATCAAAGCTCATGGCTACTTTACTCAAAGCCTACTTATTCGCCTTGCTGGTATCGCAGTACTGGTCGGTACTTTCTACGCTTACCGCCTGTATACGGAGAATGTCGTCGCGGTGATTTTAGCCTTAGGCACGGGCTATCTGATGATGTATCTCATATCTAAACTAGTTGAAAGACGCATTCAGCAAAGCCTTAACAACCAAACGCTGCCTTAGCAACAACTAAAGACGCTTAAGACATTGAAGGAAATGACAGGCTTCAACTAAAAAGGCATCCCAGAGGATAGTCTGGAATGCCTTAAGAGGAGACAACATGTCAGCTTATAATTTAGCGCCCATCGAGCATGCGACCAATACCACCAAGCACAGAGCCTTCACCACGATCACTGCCCCCCGCAGATGGGGCATGGGCGATAATGCGGTCTGCCATACGTGAGAATGGCAAGCTTTGTAGCCAAACCGTCCCGTGGCCTTTAAGTGTGGCTAAAAACAAACCTTCACCGCCAAAGACCATAGACTTTAATGAGCCTGCACGCTCTATGTCGTAATCAATCCCTGAGGTAAATGCAACAAGACAACCTGTGTCAACTCTTAAGGTTTCACCTTTTAGTTCTTTTTTCACTAAGGTGCCCCCCGCATGGATAAACGCCATACCATCGCCCTGTAGACTTTGCAGAATAAACCCTTCACCACCGAAAAATCCCGTACCTAAGCGGCGATTAAATTTCATCGTCACGCGTGTACCTAAAGCCGCAGCCAAAAAACTGTCTTTCTGACAGATAAGCTCACCACCATGTTCGGCCAAGTCGATCGCTAGGATAGTGCCAGGATAAGGGGCGGCAAAGGCGACTTTACGTTTTTGATTGCCTTGGTTGGTAAAGTGAGTCATAAAAATGCTCTCACCCGTCAATGCCCGTTTACCCGCGCCCACCAACTTGCCAAAAAAGCCAGACTCAGGCTCAGAGCCATCGCCCATTTTGGCCTCAAAGCTAATATCTTGCTCTAGATAATTCATCGCGCCCGCTTCAGCGACCACGGTTTCGTTAGGATCGAGTTCCACTTCAACCAACTGCATACTGTGGCCGATAATTTCATAATCCACTTCATGACAACGTCTAGACATTCTGTTCCCCTTAACTGTCAGTTCCTTGTTACTATCCTTTAGATTGACCCCGATGGACGACTCTTTACTTATCGCGGCTCAATTTCACTCTTCATCTCGACCTTAATCTAGATCTAAGCTCAGTCTGAATTTAGGCCTTATTTTAACTCTCAATCTAAACCTTCATCTGACCTAGGCATTAATCTATGACATAAAATGTCAAAATGCGATTATTTTATGCGGTAACTTGTATCAAAAGATGACAAGCGAAGACTTATCAACCCAAACCCACACCATTAAACTGCTCAGCCTTAGCAAACTCCTCTAATATCAACTCGGTAAAAAGTTGTCCCGCACGACCTAACGGTCGCTCTAAGGTCGAGACGAGCTGTGGAATAAACGTAAAACGACTGCCACCGACGAAGTCGATTTCAACTAATTCGCCCTTAGCCAACTCTTCTTGCACTAAAAAGTCCGGCAACCAGCCAAAACCTAAGCCTTTTAACAAGGCGTTCTTTTTCATGATAAAGCCAGAAAGATAAAACACTTTATCGCCGCCAAATTGCATTTCATCGCGGTAACTTTTATTGGGTGAAGAGTCTTCGATAGTTAATTCCACATGTTGCTGCAGCTCAGACAAACTAATTTCGCGAATAAAAGACAAAGGATGCAAAGCACTGGCCACCAGTACGCTAGTAATTGCAGGCAACGGCTGCGGATGATAGTAGGGGCCAGTGCGATAATCTTTCACTAACATCAAGTCAGCATTATCACGCTCGAATCTGTGTTGTACACCGCCTAAAAACTCCATATTCAGCTGAATTTTAGTGGGGATCTGATGTTCAGCCATGCGCTTTAAGGCCGTCATGATAGGCTCCATCGGTAAGGCACCGTCTATCACTAGCTCTAGCTTGGGCTCCCAGCCTTCACTGAAACGACTGGCAAGATGTTCAATGTTTGCAAGGTGTTGCAGTAATCTTTGTCCCTCGGCCAAAATCACGCGGCCCTCTTGCGTCAGCTCAGCACGATATTGCTCACGGCTAAAAAGCGGCACGCCTAAGTGCTCTTCTAACTTTTTAACTTGATAACTCACCGCCGATTGCGCTTTGTGTAATCGCTCCGCCGCCTTGGCAAAACTGCCCTCTTCCACCAGCACTTGCAGCACATTAAAAGCATCAATATCGATGCGCATGGTCACTCCTTGGCTCTAATGAACATGTCACGGAAACACTACGATTCGTAAAGATTAGAATACCATCTAATTTTTAGATTGAGATAACGGATTTATTATTCTTTTTTTTGTTCATTCAAGCAACTAAATTGATAACAAGATCACATAACCATAACGACAAGCGAAGTAGAGCTAATCTCACGCCGCTGTAAAAACCAAGGATCCTCCATGCCATTTTATGTGAAACAAGGCCAGATTCCCCATAAGCGCCATATCGCATTTGAAAAGGAAAACGGCGAGCTTTACCGTGAAGAACTGTTCTCAACCCATGGTTTTTCCAATATTTATTCCAATAAATATCACCACAACATGCCAACCAAAGCATTAGAAGTAGCGCCCTACAGCCTAGGCCATGGTGCCAATTGGGAAGATTCGCTGGTCCAAAACTATAAACTCGATTCCCGCGACGCCGACCGTGAAGGTAATTTTTTCAGCGCCCGTAACAAGATTTTTTATAACAATGACTTAGCACTGTATACCGCCAAAGTCACCGCCGATACCGACGAGTTTTACCGTAACGCCTATGCCGATGAAGTGGTTTTTGTCCACGAAGGCGAAGGCACACTCTACAGCGAGTACGGCACGATTAAGGTCCAAAAGTGGGACTATCTCGTGATCCCACGTGGTACCACTTATCAACTAAAATTCAACGATTACAGCAATGTGCGACTTTTCGTCATCGAGTCATTCTCTATGGTGGAAGTGCCTAAGCATTTCCGTAACGAGTATGGTCAACTATTAGAATCGGCACCTTACTGCGAGCGCGATTTGCGCGTACCTACACTGCAAGAGGCTGTGGTTGAGCGCGGCGCCTTCCCCTTAGTGTGTAAGTTTGGCGATAAGTACCAACTCACCACGCTCGAATGGCATCCCTTTGATTTAGTGGGTTGGGATGGCTGCGTTTATCCTTGGGCATTCAACATCACAGAATACGCACCAAAGGTAGGCAAAATCCATCTACCTCCTTCTGATCACTTAGTCTTTACCGCCCATAACTTTGTGATTTGTAACTTCGTACCGCGCCCCTACGATTTCCACCCTAAATCGATTCCGGCGCCTTATTACCACAACAACATAGATAGCGACGAAGTCTTGTATTACGTCGATGGCGACTTTATGAGCCGCACGGGCATTGAAGCGGGTTACATGACCTTACATCAAAAAGGTGTGGCCCACGGACCACAACCGGGCCGCACTGAAGCCTCAATTGGCAAAAAAGAAACCTATGAATATGCAGTGATGGTGGACACGTTCGCCCCACTGAAATTAACCGAACATGTACAAAATTGCATGAGCAAAGACTACAACCGCTCTTGGCTAGAAGACTAGCCCCAAGCCACCAGCACTCCCATGCGGGAGTCATTTGAGTGACGGCGTGTTGCACTAAAATAACGAGGAAAACAACATGGCAAGCGAACTAAATCCACTGGGCTTATTAGGTATCGAATTCACTGAATTCGCCAGCCCTGATACTGATTTTATGCACAAAGTCTTTATCGACTTTGGTTTTTCTCTGCTGAAAAAAGCCAAGAACAAAGACATCCTGTACTACAAACAGAATGACATTAATTTTCTGCTCAACACTGAGCGCGAAGGTTTCTCAGCTAAGTTTGCTAAATCCCACGGCCCAGCCATTTGTTCTATGGGCTGGCGTGTAGAAGATGCCGGCTTTGCCTATCGCGTTGCCGTTGAACGTGGTGCAAAACCCGCCGATGATGCCAACAAAGATCTGCCTTATCCTGCGATTTACGGCATTGGCGACAGCTTAATTTATTTCATCGACACCTTTGGCGCAGGTAACAATATCTATGCCGCTGATTTTGAAGATTTAGACGAGCAAATTATCACCCAAGAGAAAGGCTTTATCGAGGTCGATCACTTAACCAACAACGTCTACAAAGGCACAATGGAACATTGGGCTAACTTCTATAAAAACATTTTTGGTTTTACTGAAGTGCGCTACTTTGACATCAGCGGCGTACAAACCGCGCTAGTGTCCTACGCCCTGCGTTCGCCCGATGGTAGCTTCTGTATCCCGATTAACGAAGGTAAAGGCAGCGATAAAAACCAAATTGATGAATATCTGAAGGAATACAATGGCCCAGGTGTGCAACATTTAGCCTTTAGAAGCCGCGATATCGTTAAATCTCTGGATGCGATGGAAGGCAGTTCAATCCAGTGCCTAGACATCATCCCTGAATACTACGACACCATTTTCGATAAGTTACCGCAGGTCACAGAAAATCGTGAGCGCATTAAACATCACCAAATTCTGGTGGATGGTGATGATACAGGCTATTTATTGCAGATATTTACTAAAAACCTGTTTGGACCGATTTTCATCGAAATCATCCAACGTAAGAATAACTTAGGTTTTGGTGAAGGCAACTTTACTGCCCTGTTTGAATCAATTGAACGGGACCAAATGCGCCGCGGCGTACTGTAAGTATTCATCCTACTAATAAAAAACGGTACGCACTGCGTACCGTTTTTCTTTCTACGACTATCTACATCGTCATCTAAATCACCATCAGCTTTGACACCAATCACTCGGCTTTAACTTTCCTGCGCTAGTCCACATCGATAGGTTTGATAACCTTACAAGGGTTACCTGCCGCCACACAGTTCGCGGGAATGCTCTTATTCACGACACTACCAGCACCAATGACACAATTATCACCAATGGTCACACCGGGTAGTACAGATACGTTTCCGCCTAGCCAGACATTATTACCGATTTGAATTGGCGCGCCGTATTCCGTTGTTTGCCGCGCAATGGGATTAATAGGATGCGTTGCGGTAGAAATCATCACATGGGGACCAAACATCACATTATCGCCAATCGAAACTGAGCAAACATCTAATATGGTTAGATTATGATTGGCGTAAAATTGTTTGCCAATATGGATGTTATAACCGTAATCGCAAAAGAAATTAGGCTCAATATGGGCGCAGTGTTGAATATCAAGCAGGCCACGAAGATGCTCCATTCGGGCATCAAGTAAAGTCGGTTCGGCCAGATTAAACTGATGACAAATGGATTTCGCCCGCATACGCTCAGCCAATAACTCATCATCCCAAGCCTTATAGGGCTGGCCCGCCAACATTTTTTGTTTCTCAGTCATCGTATTGTCAACATTCAGTCCATGATGACCTAACCCTAACAATCGATTGATGAAAGTTCAAGAACTGCCTTATATGCTATTGAATGAACTACCCATCTTGCTGACAGAACATTTAGCTAACAGCCAATGTGAGTCACATTCAAGCATTCAATCTCAATCGAGACAAAGGTCATTACCTTTGTTCGTCATCACAATAGAGTTCTGCAAATAAATACACTAGACACAAACTGTTCAGCGGCATGACCGGATTTGTCCAAATCATCCGGCTGTGACGCCCTGCTTCACCGAAGATTTCAAGCAATAAATCCGAAGCCCCATCGAGTGCTTTAGGATGTTCAAAGCAAGATTGATGCACATTCAGCACCCCTTCCAAGCGGTAAATTTGTTTTATCCGCGAAAGCTCACCGCAAGCCTGTTTCAATTGGGCAATAGCATTTAGGGTCGCAAGACGACAGGCAGCGTAGCCTTCGCTCACAGTATGATCGGCGCCCAATTGTCCTTGATACTGAAGCTCGCCCTCTAAATAGGGAAACTGACCCGAGGTCATTAACTGACTGCCAACAATTGAATAGGGTTCGTAATTCCCAAGAGCCGCAGCAACCTCAGGTAGTTCAAGCCCTGCCGCTACTAGCCGCAATTCAGGTGTGAACATCATAATGTCACCTCCTGAGATGAGGCATTCGCAGGATTAAGCAGCGGGGCTAACCAGGTCGTCAAATGCTGAGGATTGACTGTCAGCCAGTTCGCAGCGGCCTCATCTTCCGTCATTCCTTGTCGATTAACCGCATAATCGAGTTCTGCAACCATTTGATTCGATAATACTATGTTATCAAGTACCTGAATTTGTGCGGGCGAGAAATTAACCACTAACTCGCGTTCACGGGCGAGCAATACCGCTTTATCTTTTCCCCCGAGTAAACCTTTAGGGTCCTGAAGATCGCGAATACCGTATTGATGGTGTAAAAATTGTGGATGCCACAAAGGAACGATCACCCACTCGTTTACCGCTACGGCAGACTCAAAAGCCGCGACACAGTCGGCTTGAGTGCCTGTTCTAAATTGATAACCTGCCGCCGTTAATCCATATTGCGTCATGATATTTTTAGAAAATCGCGTGATCCCCGCCCCCTCACCAATCCCTTGAATGATGGGCCGCATACGTTGCTGCACGTCAGGTTTGAGTAAATCCTCAATGCTCGACACTTGCTCAGCAGGCACATAATCGGGTACGCCCCAGAGCGCATAGGGCTCATAATGTAGCTCGAGTTGCCGCGTAGCAACTCGCTCTTCGACACCTTGTCGATAGATCCCATGGCTATGGGGCAGCCATGCAGAACACAGCATATCCACTTTGCCTTCACCTAGCTGCTCAAAATTAGCCTCGTGCAATGCATAGCTTCGTTGCACCTCTTTGCCCATAATCCCTATCACATGGGCCACCACAGCGGCGGTGACGCGATGAAAACTTAAGTCCGTCACTCCCATGCGAATCATCGGCTTACCCTGTGAGCTCTCCATATTTGTACTCTTATTCAATGAATTCATACCTATCACACCTCGAGGAAATAATGCCAATGATGCCAAACAGCCCAATCCCAACGTTTGCAATAATTGCCTTCTGAAGACATTAATCTCCGCCATGTTCAGGCTCCTTGGTGTCTAAAATAGTGAGCCTATCCATCACAATCCCTACGATGGCGTTGTCCTTTGCATAGGGGAATATCATCTCTACTTTGATGCCATTCGGATCTTCAAGAAACAACTGATGTTCACCAATTTCAGGCACTATTCGTTCCTGAAAAATCATCCTCTGCTGGCATAAATGCTGCTGCATCTGGTATAAATCCTTGCCACGAAACGACAAATGGTCAACACGTCCCGAGCCATAAATATTTCTGCTTTCCCCTAAGTAGGCATCTAGCGCCTGATCGCCCGCTTCCACCAAATGCAAAATGGGCTTATTTGAGGCATAAAGCCAATGTCCAGGAAAACCAAACTGTGGCCGCCAACCTAATTTCAATCCAAGGATGACTTGATAAAACAACAGCGTTTCAACCAGTTTGGGGGTTCTGATGGTAAAGTGATCCAATCCGTTTATGTTCATATTGTCATCCTCTGGGTGTCGTGACTCAGTGACTCGGTATAACCAAGTGCGAATCCAAACCGTTTTAATCCGCAAAAATCGTGTGAATAAATTCAGTTAAGATAAGCACTTGACGTAAGGTTATAAAATTAATTGATGAGATTAATTGTTCGGATTAATTACCACGAACGCCCGCCGCTAACGGCTTAAAACGGAAAATATAATAAGGTGGACTGTTTTCAGCTTTGCCATTATTTAATGGTGCCGATAACGGTAATTGCGCAGCCCCAGAGTACAAGTAACCTTGCTTGCCATAACTCACACCGTCGGGCCAAACCATACGTTCATCATGGACATAAGTGCGATACTGGCGAGAATCTGCAGGGATCACACCAATGGCCCGCTCTCCCACTTCTGTTAGATACAAATTATTCGCTTCATCAATACTTAAGCCACCGTTGTCGGGCTTATCGGCATAAGCCTCCACTTTGGCAGAGAGTGCCGCAGGCGTTAACGAAGGATTGATGAGATCTGTCATCCGCACACGGTAAACTTTGTCTTTATTCATCGGGGCAAAGTAGAGCCATGTTTGGGTTTTATCTAAAGCAATGCCATCGGCACCCACATAGACTTCAATCTGCTTTCTATCTTTTGAGTTTTTATCGATAATCAGTGGCCGCTGTAAATCTGGCATCACACTGTTATCTCCCTGTAATAGGCGCCGACTTTTCCCTGTATTTAAGTCCACAACCACCAGCGCAGCCTTTTCACCAATGGGACCCGTGCCAATCCCCTCATCAGCAATCACAATCGCTTGATGTCGAGATGAGATAACAAAGTCATTATGTTGTGACTCAGGAAGAGAGACTGGCGCGGGCAAATGAATAATGCGATCTAATTGGTTTTTCTTGGTATCCCACGCCACTAATTTAGGCTCAATACGTGGCGCCTGCTGACCAGAGTCTAATAGCCAAACTCTGTCTTGATCGTCGGTTCGCAGCCCCAACACCCAATTAAGGCAAGTGTCAGGTTCTTTCGCTTTGCCCTGCGGATCATGGCATTGCTGCCAATCCGAATTAGGAAATGGCTTAGTACTACCATCCGCTAAAAGCTCTGCCACCTTAATGTTAGGTTGATAGAAAGGGTGATAACTGAAAATCAATCGCTCATCTGATGTGAAAGTAATACCGCCCACAGCCCCATCAAGTTCGGCAAAGACTTCCATTTTTGCCAGCGGCTCAGTCTGTGTCGCCCATGAGTGAGAACACAACAAACTGGTTGCCAGTAGTGTAAAAACCTTTGATAACATTGGGTATGTAATGCGCGTAGATAATATGGTCATCTTCATTCCTCCTAACGTGGGCCAGCTAAAAGCGTTAAACTTGCTTCGCCTAATCTATGCTGCCAAAGATAGAATCCCACCAAAGCGGGTGTTGATCCCTTGTCTATCGGCAACTGCGCCACATCCAAAGCATGCACTGTCCATACATAACTGTGTTCACGTCCCTCTGGTGGACAAGGTCCAAAGAATCCAGGTTTACCTAAATCGGTATTAGCTTCAATGGCACCACTGGGTAGCACTCCGCCATTCACACCACCTGCGAGAGTCGACACCTGTGCCGGAATGTCATACACAACACGGTGCCAAAAACCACTGCCAGTAGGCGCATCTTTGTCATATAAAGTGACAGCAAAGCTCTTGGTACCGGCAGGTACATTTTGCCAAGTTAAACGCGGCGCAATATTTTCGCCCGAACAACCAAATTGATTCCAATAATACTCAGGAGGGAACCTTGAATTATCAGCTAAATTACTTTCGAGACTAAACGCAGAGGCACTGTCGTCAGCCATAACGTAATTAATACTGGCGGCCAAAGCGACAGTCACTAAGAGAGTCTTTTTAAAAGAGGAGAAATAAGGCGATTTCATAATATGCTGAACCCATTTTGAACTGTCCTAAAACAGTCATTAACCATTGATTTGAGAATGTGGGTTAGCATATCAATCAAATTATGATTGATAAGGCGCATTTGGTTGATATGAGTTTCAAAAAATATTGGATAATCTCAACATGCTTCTCAGTTATTTTTAGGTTATGGTACTTTCAGCAAAAATAATGCAAAAAAGTAACAGCCAAACGACTAAGATATGTTCTTAACACAATAATATAACGAGGTTTCGCTATGATTAAAGCGGCTTATCAACCTTGGTTTCCCTTGAACAGAAACCTAAAGCCACACCCGAACCTGAGTTGCAGATTAGACCATTTATCTTTAACCATACTGTGGCAGGAACTTGATAACGATGCATTCACGATGGAATTGTATTTCCCTACGATTTCAGGAATACAAGTCATTGATGAGTCAAGTTATCAAACCTTCTTAGATAACATAAGTGATAACTTTAGTGATAACTTTAGTGATATTCAACATGATGATAAAAGCAATACGCCATTCCCTATTGATTCAGATTTAAATATCACGGATCAATCCAATGCCGATTATTTTTCTTTACCTTGGCCAATATGGAAGTCGGTAAAAAATGCACGCCGTCCTTATTATGGTGAATTAGGCGAACATATTTACCAAGACCTATACAGTTATTATATAGTGGGCGCCGATAGTGTCTACTTGATCGATACTGATGTAGAACCTACAGTCAATGTCTTATCTTGTTAACTATGAAGTTAATCGCTGTTAACCGAACAACTGCAGAATTAATCACAATGGGGTTAGTGAGCATATTGTTAATAATAACTACAATATGCTTTTTGCGTGAAATATCGCCAGCCAACACAACCGATTACATTTAAAGAGAGCAAGTTCAAAATAAGCAGATTGGCTAAATCCGCCGTTTTCATTACACTATCGACCTTCTCATCTTCACCCAAGAATGACCAAACCATGCCTGATTTTGCCTTACTCGCTGTGTTTATCCCGACTTTTTTCTTTGTTTCTATCACTCCGGGCATGTGCATGACACTCGCCATGACACTGGGTATGAGCATAGGTGTGCGCCGCACCCTGTGGATGATGCTGGGTGAACTGGTAGGCGTGGCGTTGGTGGCGACAGCCGCCGTGATGGGCGTTGCCAGTATCATGCTCAACTATCCCGAAGTCTTTCAAATTTTTAAATGGATCGGCGGGATTTATTTAGGCTTTATCGGCGTACAGATGTGGCGCGCGCGCGGCAAGATGGCCATATTAAGTGATGATGACACTAACCCCAGAGCCAGCAATGTTACCTTGATCTCCCAAGGCTTTATTACCGCCATTGCCAATCCTAAAGGTTGGGCATTTATGGTGTCGCTATTGCCCCCTTTTATCAATGCCGAGCGCGACGTCGCGCCGCAGCTCCTCGCCTTACTGAGCATTATTATGGTGACCGAATTTACTTCTATGCTCGCCTACGCCAGTGGTGGCAAAAGCCTGCGCATCTTCTTGAGCCGTGGCGATAATATTCGCTGGTTAAACCGCATTGCAGGCAGCCTAATGATAGGCGTAGGAGTTTGGTTAGCCATGAGCTAACGGTTTGAACTAACCGCTTAAATGTAACCCGTTCTACCTAAAATGAGCCCAATAAAGTCCCGTTAACTCGGTCTTTATGAAGGCTCTTTTTTGTAGGGCAACACATCCTGCATCTGCGCCATATATTGCTGCATTTGCAGTGTTTCTTGCTCAACAAAGTCGGCAATCGCAGCCTTAAATCCCAAATGGGCGATGTTATGGTAGGAATACATTGCTACGGGTTCAAAGCCACGCAGCACCTTATGTTCCCCCTGTGCGCCCGCATCAAACACTTGAAACTCATGTTCAATACAATATTGAATACCTTGGTAATAACAGGCCTCAAAATGTAAACCGTCGAGCTCAACCGTCGTCCCCCAATAACGACCATATAAGCATTTCTGCCCTCGGGTATTCTCACCTTTTAAATACAAGGCGCCAGCGACCATCTCGCCCTTTGCATCTTCAACCACCAAGAGTAGGACTTGCGCAGCGAGTTGTGCCCCCAACTGCTGAAAAAAGGTTGGCGTTAAATAGCCGCGATGACCGGAGCGCTTAAGGTAAGTTAATTGATAACATTGGATAAACGTCTGCCATTGCGAAGCGGTGATCTGCTCCCCTTCGACAAACTGAAACTTAAGATTAAAAGGCTGTAACTGCGCCCGCTCCTTCAAGATATTCTTACGCTTACGGGAACTAAAGCCCGCCAGAAAATCATTAAAATCCCGATAACTGCGATTATTCCAATGGAACTGAGTGCCTAAGCGTTTTAACAGCGAATTTGGCAAACTTTCAAATAACGGCGTTTGTGTTGGGGTAACAAACAGGCTATGCCATGAGGAAATCGGGTTATCGCCCAGCCCTGGCTGATTAAGAATAGCTTCCTCAAGTACGAGATTATCCTGCGCTGATATTAGTCGGCGATTCAATGTCAGCAGCAGTAATGCCGCCACGCGCAGTTGCTCGGCGCGCTCCAATGCGGGATGAATGCCCATCCGTTGACCTTGCACTGGGGTAAAAGGGATCGCATTCACCCATTTGGGATAGTAATCGAGCCCATGGCGCTCATAGGCTTCGGCCCACGCCCAATCGAACACATACTCACCGTAGGAATGGGATTTTTGGTACAAGGGCATGACGGCAATAAGTGGGAACTGATTGAAGTGGTTAGCCGTTTGCACACTGATAAACCCTCCTTCAGCCAAAGGCGACAAGCTTTTATCCTTACTGTCGACATCATTTAATGTGTCACCCGCATCGAACACGCATAAATGTCGAGGCGTCCAACCGGTTGCAGTGCAGGCGGAGCGGCTTTGCTCGAGTGCCAACAGAAACTCATGGCGACAAAAGGGATTCGCCTCACCCATGGCGGCATTCCACGCACTGGCCGAAATATCCGACATTGAGCTCGCAAAAGCCAAGATAAGCTGTCTCATTGGATAAATTATCGTCCTTTACTGGTGTGAACAAGTATACGAGGTTGCAATTAAGCCTAATTCTCGGCACATTGCATAGCCATAATTAAAATAAATTCAGGATTGAGTATGCGTCCAACAAGACCTTTTAGACCTCTTATTCTCGCCATTGCGATGGCGCTTCCCTTACTATCATCTCCCAGTCTGCTTGCCGATGAATCGCCAATTTTCAGCCAGATGGCCACCGCACAACCTGTATGGGCTAAGCATGGCATGGTCGCAAGCCAAGAAACTCTCGCCAGTCGCACCGGCGTTGAGATCCTAAAGCAAGGCGGTAATGCGGTTGACGCCGCCGTGGCTGTCGCCTTCAGTTTGGCTGTCACCTTACCCCGTGCTGGCAATATCGGTGGCGGCGGTTTTATGCTGGTGCATATTGCCAAAGAAAACAAAACCATCGCTATCGATTACCGTGAAATGGCACCGTCTAAAGCCAAGAAAAACATTTTCCTCGACGAAAATGGCGACGCAGTTGAAAAACTAAGCCGCGAACACGGTCTTGCAGTAGGTGTGCCAGGTACAGTGATGGGCATGAGCTTAGCCCTTGAAAAATATGGTACTATGACTCTCGCCCAAGTTACGGCACCCGCGATTAAAATGGCGCAAGAAGGCATTAGCGTGACGCCAGATCTTGCCCAATCCCTTGCCGGCCTAAAACGCCGCATGGCCCAATGGCCAACCACGGCCGCTATCTTCTACAAAGCCGACGGCAGTGACTATCAAGTGGATGATATTCTTAAACAACCTGAACTTGCCCATTCGTTAAGTCTTATCGCTGAAAAAGGCACCAAAGGATTCTACGAAGGAGAAACCGCCACTAAGCTCATCAATGCGGTGAAAGACGCTGGCGGCATTATGACCTTAGACGACCTTAAAAATTATAAGGTAGTGGAACGTGAACCCGTGCGCGGCGAATACCGTGGCTATGAGGTTGTGTCTATGCCACCGCCATCATCGGGCGGTGTACACATCATAGAAATGCTCAACGTATTGCAGCAATTCCCAATAGATAAACTCGGCCACAATACCGCCCAGACGATTCATCTGATGGCGGAAACCATGAAGTACGCCTATAGCGATCGCAGCGAATACTTAGGCGATCCCGACTTTTATAAGGTGCCCGTCAGAGCCTTAACCAGTAAGGACTACGCCCAAAAAATCGCCAGCCAAATTGCGATGAATAAGGCAACACCGAGTGCTGAAATCAAGCCCGGCAAGCTCGCGCCCTATGAGAGCGATCAAACCACTCACTTCTCGGTAGTCGATAAATGGGGTAATGCAGTTTCAAATACTTACACCTTAAACTTCAGCTACGGCTCAGGTTTAGTGGCGAAGGGAACAGGGATTCTGCTCAATAACGAGATGGATGATTTCTCTGCCAAACCCGGCGTGCCAAACGGCTACGGTTTAGTAGGTGGTGATGCCAATGCGGTCGAGGGCAATAAACGCCCACTCAGCTCAATGAGCCCAACAATAGTGATGAAGGATGGCAAACCCTTCCTCGTCACTGGCAGTCCAGGTGGTTCGCGCATTATCACCACCACACTGCAGATCATCATGAATGTTATTGATCATGGATTAAACATTGCCGAAGCCAGTAATGCGGCGCGGGTTCATCATCAATGGCAACCCGATGAATTGCGAGTCGAGTCCAGCTTTAATCGCGATACCATTTCCCTGCTCGAAGCCAAAGGACACAAAGTGAAAGTACAATCCGCTATGGGCAGTACGCAATCAATCATGGTGACCGAACAAGGAATTTTTGGTGCGTCTGATCCACGCCACTCGGGTAGCGAAGCTATCGGCTACTAGCATCTCCATGATGCCGATTTTAGTGAAAGAGATGAGTGAGAGAAATAGGTGGATGAGATAAAAGGATTTATGACCTATTCGAACTAGGTCATAAACCCTGAGTAAAGCTTGTACTTTCACTCAACGAATACAAACTTGCAATCAAAAAGCCCTGCTATACATCACTGTATAAGAAGGGCTTTTTATTGTGTGGAAAAGTTATTGTGCTAATTTGCATTGTTTTTTACTTTAGTGACGCTGCAACTGAATCATGAAATATCATACTAAACACCACTCACTTCAAGACATGTAGGTAAATTCAGTTATTGGGATATTAGTGTTGGCTGGTATCCACTCATATAGGCTTGCCATGGCATTCACTCATCGACACGCAGCTAGTCCATCCGTGGATGCTCGACCGCCACGTCCATGGGGCGGACGGTCGTCTCGCAAATTACCATGGCTCACCTTTTTGGCACTAGTGTAACCTGTCTGTATGAAGGAGATACCCAGCACGCTTTTGGACAAAAGCGAGCTAGGTCGTTAGCCATAGCCGGTGAATATCAGATTAAAATTTCTATGATTTAACGACTAACGAAGTGCCTGCAAACGCCACAGTAAACACAAAAACGATTTGTACCAAAATTGCCACGTATTTGCAGTCCGTCATTCGCGTTGCATTGATTGCAAATATTCTTGAGTCATAAGGCTACTAACAAGCCAATGAACGACCAAATTAATTAATAATTTTAAGTCTTCAATATCCTTATCTTGCCACTTCCTTCGGTAGTGTGTCTCATCATTACCTAACCATACAGCTCGAGTAGCGCACTCTTTAATATTTGTATCAGTGATATATTTATTAATACACTGCATCAGTAACATACTCCTGATTTGTTCAGAATCATTGGAGTGCAAAAATACACAGTAATCTTTAATTAGAAATTCTAGAGCTTTTCGATAACCCATACCGCATATTTCGCTTAAGCCATTGCTCTCTGCATTAGCTGATTGATTAAAAATTTCTACGAAAATTGGGGATACTGCACTAATTTTTTCATTGAAATCTATCGTTTTGAAAAACTGAGGCGTTGCATGTGTATATGTAAAGTAACCATCTGAATAACCTTCTTGCTTTGATTTTCGTTCAAAGTGAGCTAGAAATAAATACCCACATTTTATTGATGGACACTCATAAAGCACCTCCAAATAGCGACTAAGGTGTTTATTATCAGTAAAAATTTCTTTGAATACACCGGTCCGATTAGGAGAAACTAAATGATTACAAACAGGACAATTATTTGGTTCTTGCTCTATTCTAATACCTTTTATATCAATATCTATCATCTTTCCTCCAGTGTAGTGGCAAACTGAATTCAGCCACAGATTTAGATACTAAAAGCCATATTGTTAATTGATTGTGAACCTGACTAAGGTAGAATGATTCACTGGCTCATTTTGAGACATTCCCGAGTGAGCGAAGCGAATGGCTTGAACCACTAGTAAGAAGCCATTGCACGGCCTTCAAGATAGGACGCGATTGCTATAGCTGACTCTATGTAGTTTGACACTGCAGCCTTAGTAAATTCTGCTTCTGGCACATGAACGGCTTCATTTCTCAAAGTTCGGAGCTGCTCAAATATTGCTAGTTGACGATTGTTCAGCACTCCACCTTTCTGAAGGCTGTCACGCAAACGCATTGGTCCTGGATAAGAATTTGAAGGGCCAAGATTTTTTTGACGAATTACATCTGCGGCAGCAGCTTCAACCTGTAACCAAGACTCAAGAATTGCTGCGCGAGGGGCTAGTTCGGCAATTGCCTCCAGCCTTGCTTTGACCTGTTCTTTCTCTTGGCCTGCAATTTTATTCTCTGCCTGTGCAGCGGGGACTATAGCTTTAACTTCGTTAGCTATTGCCTTCGCAGTTTCACTAAACTCAACCTCTATGTCCTTGTATTTGAGTCGACGCAAAGACCTCGCAATTTGAGGAAGTTGTTTGCGAATTAATACAAGTAAAGTTATCAGTGTGGCGGGCCAAGCAAGAGCATTTATGATACTGCTGAAAAATGTTAGCCAATCCATGGTCTCTCCTTGGCTTCTAACGTCTTTGTATTTATGCACTGCACTGCACTGTTTGCAGTGCATAAATCGCGTGTTGACTCAATCTTAAATATGGCTGCTGCCACATCCGTGTAAATGGGTATGAATGATGCTATAGGAATTTGCTTTTTTGCGGTAGCGGTTTTTTATACAGTTTGATGGGTAATCACTTGATATCGTTTTAGCTTTCTCATTTTTCGCACTTATTTTTGCTGATGAATCGCTATCTAACGACTCAAAACTCCAAGGAATACACCTCCCCTCGGAGTTGCCGCAGGGCGAATAGAGCTCTTGATTTAATAAAGAGTGCGTGAGTTCGGTC